>JAYVXB010000158.1:0-7493 GCA_043785585.1 Deltaproteobacteria bacterium
GTCGCATCGTCCATCGTCACGCGCGCCGCCTTGAGGAGCACGTCGGTGTCGAGCCGGCGCTCCTTCAGCAGATCCGCGGCGCTCCCGGGACGCGCCGCGATCGCCGCGAGCAGGTGCCCGGTCGTCGCCCTTTCGTTTCGCCCTTTGGCGAGATCCTCGGCCAACTTCCTCAGTGCGACGAGCTCGGAATCGCTTCGGGGCGCGCTCATGATCGGCCTAGCGCTCGCACGATGGAGCCGATCGGGCCAAGAAAGCCGCACACGCGTACAGCAGGTGCTGGCCCCCCGGGCGGAGCGACCACGGCCCACTCGTTGCAGCTGCATTCAGGAGTTCTTGACCCGCCAGTCACAAACGCTAGACCAAAGCCATGTCCCGCCCTGCCGATCCCCTCGCCCGCATCTCGCTCCTCCGCGCGTCGGAGGCCGTCTTCGCCGAACACGGCCTCACGGCGGCGAAGGTCGAAGAGATCTCACGTCGCGCCGGACTCTCCAAGGGCGCCTTTTACCTGCACTTCGACAGCAAAGAAGAAGCGTTTCGTGACGTCGTCGAGTCGTTCCTCGCGCGCATGAGCGGGCTGCTCCCGGCGCCGAAGGACTCGAGCGAGATCCCGACGTCGCCCGAGCGCATGCTCGCGTTCTGGCTCGAACGCGACGAAGAGATGTTCGAGTTCCTTTGGCAGAACCGCGCCATCGTCGGGATCCTGGACGGCTGTCAGGGTCCCTACAGCTATCTGGTCGATTCGTTCAGAAAGACCATTCAAGGAACGTCGCGCGAATGGATCGAGCATTGCAAAGCGGCCGGCTTCATGCGCGCCGAGCTCGATACGGAGGTGGTCGTCGACGTCCTGTGGGGCTCCTACCACGAGCTGTCGCACAAGATGATGACCCAGCTGCGCAAGCCGCCGATCTCCGAGTGGCTGCGGCAGGTGCAACGCATTTTGATGGGCGGGTTGGGTACTCCGCGCCTGGTCATGGCCCTACGGGGGGCGGGGGCGACGACGATGAAAGAATTGTCGGTCAACCAACGAAAGAACGCAGACGGGCGACGACGTACGTCGAAGTCGACGCCGCGGAAGGCGAGGAGCTGAGCGATGGAAACGATCACGGCGAAGAACCCCGTCACGCACATCCCTCCGCCGAAGCGGACCCGCGCCGGCGTACGGGTGGCGCTCTCGGTCACGTTGGCGCTGCTCACCGGCCTCGGCATCTTCACCGGCGTTCGCGTGAAGCAGGCGGTGGCAAAGCGCGAAGCGTTTCAAGCCGAGCGAGTCGAGGCGCAAGCGTCGGTCACGAAGAGGCCGCCCTCCGCCGCTACGCATCCGACACCGGCGAAGTGGCGCCCGCGCGTCGAAATGACCGGCACGCTCAAGCCGTGGCGCGAGGCCGACGTCGGATTCGAGACGACGGGTCGCTTGGTCAGGGTGCTGGTCGCGACGGGCGATCGCGTTCAAATGCGGCAGCAGCTCGCGGTCCTCGACGGCGCACGCGCGAGCGACGTCATTCAGATGAAGGACGCCTCGGCGCGCGCCGCGGCGGCGAACTTGGAGCTCGCCGAAGATTCGCTGCGTCGCACCGAAGCGCTCGTCCTGTCGAGGTCGATCCCCGAAGCCCAGGCCGAGCAGGCGCGGCAGCAAGTGGCGCTGGCGAAGGCGCAGATGCAAGCCGCGCAGGCCGACGCGCAATACGCGCGCACGGGCGCAGGGCAGAACGCGATCTTTGCGCCGTTCGCGGGCGTGGTGACGCGCGCGCCGACGGCGGCGGGCGCGGTCGTTCAGCCGGGCGCGCCGCTGGTTCACATCGAGGACCTGTCGCGTCTGCGCCTCAGCGCGACGGTCGGCGAAGACGACGTTTCGCTCGTGAAGGTCGGGTCGACCGTGACCGTTCGTTATCGTGACCGCGCGGTCAGTGGAAAGGTCATCGCCCTCGTACCGTCGCTCGATCAGGGGACGCGGCGGGCGCCGGCGGAGATCGAAGTGCCCAACGACGCGAACGCGCCGCTCCTCGCTTGGAGCTTCGTGCACGCGACGCTCGAAGCGCCGGGTGAGCTCGACGTCGTTCGCATTCCGTCGACGGCGCGTCGCCCCGGATCCCAAGACGAGATCGTGATCGTCGCCGACGGACGTGCGCGCGTCGTGCGCGTCGGTTACGCGGTCGGCGACGACGGTGCGTGGCTCGTTCGATCGGGTCTGAGCGCGGCCGATCTCGTCCTCGTCGCGCCGGACGCGGAAGTCAAAGACGGCGACGCGATCGCGTCGACCGAAATCAAGTGATCGGAGCCACCTCGTGAACCTCTCCGAAATCGCGATCAAACGCCCGGTCTTCACCGTCATGGTGACGCTCGGCCTCATGGTCCTCGGCATCATGGGCTACTCGCGCCTCGGGACCGACCTCTTTCCCGACGTGACGTTCCCGGTCGTCGCGGTCAACGTCGCCTATCCAGGCGCGTCGCCGACCGAGGTAGAGCAGCTCGTCAGCAAGCCGATCGAAGACGCCGTCGTCTCGCTCAACGGCGTCGATCGCGTCCGCACGTCGTCGCGCGACGGCCTCTCGACGACGATCATCGTGTTCAAGCTCGGCGTCGACATCAAGAACGCCGTCACCGAAGCGCGCGAGCACGTCGCGCAAGTTCGCTTCAAGCTGCCGCAAGAGGTGAAGGAGCCCGCGGTCACGCGCTTCGACGTCGGGGCCGCGCCGGTGCTGACCTACACGCTGAGCGGCGGCGGGCGCTCGCTTTCCGAGACGCAAAAGTTCGCCAAGGACGTGATCAAGCCGACGCTCGAGCAGATCGACGGCGTCGCGTCGGTCGACGTGAAGGGCGGCGCGGACCGCGAGGTCCACGTCGATCTCGATCTCGCGCGCATCGACGCGCTGCACTTGTCGGCGATGGCGATCATGGAGCAGCTCAAGGCGCAGAACCTCACGGTGCCCGCCGGTCACTTCGACGAAGGCAAGCGCGAGATCTCGGTCCGCACGATCGGCGAGCTTCGCAGCGTCGACGAGATCCGCGACATCGTCGTCGCGACCGCGTCCGACGGCTCCGGCGTGCGCCTCCGCGACGTCGCGAGCGTCGAAGACGGCTTCGAAGAGCTTCGCACGCGCATCCGTACGAACGGCGAGCCCGCGGTCTCGTTCGAGGTCATCAAGCAGTCGGGCGCGAACACGGTCGCGATCGCCGACGCCGTGAAGAAGAAGCTCGCGACGATGGAGGCGGCGTTCCCATCGGGCGTCAAGGCGAGCGTCATCATCGATCAGTCGAAGTTCATTCGACAGAACGCGCACGAGGTCGAGATAGCGATCGTGTTCGGCGGCGCGATGGCGATCCTCGTCATCCTGGTCTTCATGCTCGATTTGCGATCGACGCTCATCAGCGCGGTCGCGCTCCCGACCAGCGTCGTCGCGACCTTCTTCTTGATGTACGTGCTGAATTTCACGCTCAACATGATGACGCTGCTCGGCTTGAGCCTCGCGATCGGATTGCTGATCGACGACGCCGTCGTCGTCCGCGAAAACATATCCAAGCACCTCGAGCGCGGCGTCGAGCCGCGAAAGGCGGCGCTCGACGGCACGAAGGAGATCTCGCTGAGCGTCCTCGCGACCACGCTCACCGTCGTCGCCGTGTTCGTACCGGTCGCCTTCATGGACGGCATCGTCGGGCAGTTCTTCCGGCAGTTCGGCCTCACGATCGCCGGCGCGGTGCTCGTCTCGCTCTTCGTCGCGTTCACGCTCGACCCGATGCTGTCGAGCCGATTTTCGAAGGCGCATGTCGCAGGCGCGTACGACAGATTCGCAAAGATCAAAGCGCCGTTCGAGTGGTCCTTCCGCGCGATCGACTCGCTCTACCGCGGCATCCTCGGTTGGAGCGTTCGGCACAAGCTCGTCGTCGGCGCCGTCGCGATCGCGTCGCTGTTCGGGATGGCCCAGCTCACGAAGCTGATGGGAAGCGAGTTCGTCAACGCGGAGGATCGCGGGCAGTTCATCCTCGAGATGGAGCTCCCCGCAGGCACGACGCTCGAAGAGACCGCGCGCCAAGCGCTCGTCGCGGAGAAGAAGCTCCTCGAGGAGCAGAACGTCGTGACCGTGCTTTCGACCCTCGGGCCGAGCGGTGACATCAACAAGGTCAAGTGGCGCGTCGTCACCAAGTCGAAGAACGAACGCCCCGGTGTGACCCTCGAGTCACTCAAGCAGAAGGGGCGCGAGGCCGCGCGCCTCGTGCCCGGCGTGAAGATCTCGGTGGCCGATCCCGCGTTCGTCGAAGGCGCGAACAGCGAGGCGCCGATCATGGTGCTCGTGCGCGCGCCGACGTACGAAGAGCTCGCGCCGCTCGCCAATCGTTACGCCGACGCCATGAAGGCGATCCCCGGGATGGCGGACGTCCAGGTGAAGTACACGCCGGGCCAGCCCGAGGTGCGCGTCCGCGTCGATCGCGACAAGGCGGCGTCGGCCGGCATTCCCGTCGCACAGGTCGCGCTCGCGCTTCGCGCGTCGATGGAGGGCGACGAGGCCGGCAAGATGCGGCAAGGCAAGGACGAGGTCCCGATCCGCGTGCGCCTCGGCCGCGCCGATCGCGCGACGATGGACGACGTCCTTCGCGTGACGATGTGGACGCCGAAGGGGCCGATGGCGATAAAGGACCTGGCGACGATCGAGCGCGGCGAAGGGCCGAGCGTGATCGAGCGCGAAGGCCGCGAGCGGCAGATCATGGTGTGGGGGGCGCCGAGAGGGCGTCCGCTCGGAGAGATCGCCGTCGAGATGCAGGCGGCGTTCGCGAAGATCGAGATGCCGGTCGGGTCGAGCGTGATCCTCGACGGGCAGATCAAACAGATGAACGAGTCGAACGCTTCGATGGGGCTCGCGCTCGGGCTCGGCGTCGTCTTCATCTACATCGTGCTCGCGTCGCAATTCGAGAGCTTCATTCACCCGCTGACGATCATGCTGACGTTGCCGCTCGCGCTCGTCGGCGCCTTCGTCGCGCTGTTCCTCGCGGGGACGACGGTCGCGATGGGCGCGCTCATCGGGATCATCTTGCTCATGGGGCTCGTGACGAAGAACGCTATTTTGCTCCTCGATCGCGCGCTCGTTCGTGTGCGCGAGCACGGCGAGACGCCGCTGCAAGCGATCCTCGAAGCAGGCCCCGAACGTCTACGTCCGATCTTGATGACGAGCGCGGCGATGATCCTCGGCATGCTGCCGACGGCGATCAGCAACGGCGAGGGGAGCGAGTTTCGCGCGCCGATGGCGATCGCCGTCATCGGCGGCGTCGTGAGCTCGACGTTGCTCTCGCTCGTCGTCGTGCCGGCGTTCTACCTCGCCATCGAAGGGGGCAAGGCGCGCCTCGCGCGGTGGTTCAAGCGGGGCGGTGCGCCCGTCGCCGCTCCCGCCGCGACGACTCCTGCTCCCGCGACGGCTCCGTCGCCGGCCGAATAGATCATGCAGGCGCCGCGATCGCGTACCTCACCGCGCGTCGCGACGCGCCGCCGTGCGGCCACACGTACGCGACGTCCTCCGCGATCGTCGCGCCGATCAGCTCCGGCGCGGGCTCCTTCGCGAGGAGCACCCAGACGCTACCGCTGCCCGCGACGAGCCGCGCACCGAGCGCGAGCCACGCGGGCGGCGCGAGCGTCGCGCGCGCCATCGCGACGTTCCACCGCTCTCCGCGCGCTGCAGCGTCCTCGCCCTTCGATCGCTCGAGGCGCACGTCGGTCCGCCCCGTCGTCCCGAGCACCGTGCGCAGAAACGACACGCGCTTGCTCAGCGGCTCGATGAGCGTGACCCGCAGGTCAGGCCGCGCGAGCGCCAGCGCGAGCCCTGGCGCGCCCGCGCCGCTCCCGACGTCGACGACGCTCGCACCGAACGGCACGCGCGCCGCGAGGACCAGCGTGTCGGCGAGCATCACGTCGGCGAGCGCCTCGTCGGTCTTCGCCGCCGTCAGATCCATGCGCAGGTTCCACGTCTTCATGAGCGCGAGCCACTGCTCGATGTGGCGTCGCGATTCGGCGACGAGCTCTGCGCCTCCCGTCTCGGCGCGGAGGCGCTCGACGACGACATCGATGCATCGCTCGAGGGTCATGCCGGTGATATAGCAAGCCCCCTGCATCCATGAGCGCCGCACCCGTCCCGCCTCTCCCCGCCCCGGTTCACGAGCTCGACTTCGAGCCGCTCTTCGCCCTCGTCGACGCCATCGCTCCAGGGGCGACGCTCTCCGCCGAGCCGATGCCGGGCGGCGCCTCGACGCGGCGCTACTTTCGCGTCGCGCTCCCCGACGGAAAGAGCGCGGTCGCGATGTTCGTCCCCGACGGCGCGAAGCCCGAAGAGGTGCAGAAGCACGCGCACGCGCACAGGTGGCCATTCCTCGAGGTCCGCGATCTCCTCGTGTCGCGCGGCGTCGACGTGCCGGCGCTGCTCGGTGACGCGTCGGATCGCGGATGGCTGCTCCTCGAGGATCTCACCGACGACACGCTCGCGAACTACCTCGCGAGGCGCCCCGACGAAAAGACTGCGCTCTACACGCGCGCAGTGAAGGATCTCGCGCGCGCGCAGCTCGCGCTCGCGGATCTGCCGAGCGATTCGGTCGTCGCGACGCGAGCGTTCGACGACGATCTGCTCCGTTGGGAGATTCACCACTTCCGCGAATGGGGGCTCGAGGCGCGCGGGATCACCCTCGGCGCCGACGATCGCGCAACGTTCGACGGCATCGTCGATCGCCTCGCGCACCGCATCGCCGCCTGGCCCCGCGGGTTCACGCACCGCGACTACCAGTCGCGCAACCTGATGGTCCGCGCGAACGGCGCGCTCACCTGGATCGACTTCCAAGACGCGCTCCTCGGCCCACGGGTCTACGACCTCGTCGCGCTACTCAACGACAGCTACCAGACCTTCGATCGCCCGTTCGTCGAAGCACGCCTCGACGAGTACGCGGCGGCGGCAAAGCTCGACGCCGCCGCGCGCGCCGAGCTCGGCCGCGAGTTCGATCTCGTCACGGTGCAGCGAAAGCTCAAGGACGCGGGGCGCTTCGTGTTCATCGATCGCGTGAAGAACAACCCGTCGTTCTTGCCGTTCGTCGTGCCGACGGTGCGGAAAGCCGTCGGCTCGCTGGCTCGCCTTCGCGACAGCGATCCCGACATGGCAACGCTCGCCGACCTCTTGCACCGCGTGATCCCCGCCGAAGCGTGAAGCGCCCACGAAAAGATGCGCGGGCGCCGCGATGGATCCATACTGGAAACGGAGCGGGGCGCGCTCGCGCCCGGACTGCCGAAGTGGAGGCTGCGATGGCAACCCTTGCACCAGGCTCGAACGTAGAGACGCGCAGCCACCTCGTCCTCGTCGTCGGCGTCGACCTCTCGCAGGTCTCGGAGCATCTGCTCATGACGGCACGCGATCTCGTAAAGCTCGCGCGCAACGCCGAGATTCACATCGTGCATGTCGTCGAGCCTCAGGTGCTCGGGGTGGCGATGTTCGACGCCCTTCCGATCCTCGCGCCGACCGAGGCCGAACGCG
>JAYVXB010000159.1:0-22064 GCA_043785585.1 Deltaproteobacteria bacterium
GATCGGCGCGGTCGCCGTCGTCGCGGGTGGCGTGCTGTGGCTGACCGCGCCGACAGGACGGGCGAGCGCGACGAGCGCTCGGGTATTTGTGGCGCCCACCTCGGCGGGCGTCGCGGGGACGTTCTGATGACGCCGGCCCGGACGCTCTTCCTGCTCGCGGTACCGTGCTCGCTCGTCGGGTGCCCGGCCCTTTTGTCCGACTTCAGCATCGGCTCCGATGGCGGCGCGAGCAGTGACGACGGTGGACAAGGGCGCGACGGAGCCCCGCGCGACGACGGCGGCGCTGATGCTCCGAGCGTGAGCTGTGAGGCTGGCCTTACGGCGTGCGGCCCATCGTGCGTCGACCTGCAACAAGATCGCGGCAACTGCGGCTCGTGCGCGCACGACTGCCAAGGCGGCGACTGCCAACAGGGCGCGTGTCAGGCCGTGACGATCGCTTCGGGACTCAAGGGCACGACGGATGCCGGCAACGACTACGCGCCGGCCTTCGCAATCGCCGTCGACGGATCCGACGTCTACTGGGCTGTCGCCAACAGAGCGCTGATGAAGTGCGCGAAGAACGGCTGCAATAACCAGCCGACCATCCTCGCCTCAAGTAACACGGTCAACACGTTCAACGAGGACATGGCACTCGACGCGACGAGCGTGTACTGGGTGGACTCGACGGGCTTGCGCCAGTGCGCGAAGACTGGCTGCAACAATCAGCCGAGCGTGTTCGCGCCGGGAAACGTGTACGCGCTCGCGATCACTTCTGCGACCGTCTTCTGGACCGCGCAGTCCGCGTGCGATGCCGGGTTCTGCAACCTGGTCGAGAAGTGCGCCGCTGGCGGCTGCAACAACATGCCGACCACAATCGTTTCGACGCCGCCGGGCGGCTACTTCCCGTCGATCGACGTCAACGCGACGAGCGTGTTCATGGTCGACCAGACTGCGGGCGCGCTGCTCACGTGCGCGCTCGGCGGCTGCACTCAACCAACGACGCTCGCGTCGGGCCTCACTCCGTCGCGCGTCGTCGTCGACGCCGCCAATGCATTTTGGACGGGCGGAGGCTTTATCAAGCGATGTGCGGTCACGGGCTGCAACAACTCGCCGGCGACGCTCATCTCGACCGGTGGCCAGGGGCTCGGCGGCATCGCACTCGACGCCACCAACATCTATTGGGTCAACGTCTCGACCGGAGCGGTGCAGAGCTGCGCAAAGACCGGCTGCAACACCAATCCGACGACGCTCGTGATCGGCGAGAACCGTCCGCTCGGCATCGCCGTGGACGCCACAGCGGTCTACTGGACTACCGGCGGCGACGGCGCCGTGCGGAAGATCGCGAAGTGAAAGCATCGAGATCGCGCCGGCAGTTTGCGGTCGTGGCGTGACGTTGGGATCGATCCGCTTCTACTGATAGCCTCGCCCCCGCATGACTACGTCGAAGCCGTCCCAGCGGACTCTCGGCTTCGAGCATGCGACAGGGAATGCGCGATGAGCGACGTCGACCAGCTTCATCTTTCGCCGAGCGATCGTGCCATCCTTCGGAGCTTCGTCGGCGCGTGGTTCGAGCACGGTCAGCCCGTTCTATTCGCGGGAGCGGGCCTGTCGAAGAACGCGACGCGTAGACCGACGGCGCCGAAGACCGCCGAGTTCTTGAGCTGGTCGCAGTTGACGGCACTCCTCGGCGGCGACCTGACTGGTGGCGATGCGCAACTTGAGAAGCGGCTCCCGAGCAATGACCTCAGGCTTGCGGAGCTGCATCAGGCGCAGCTTCACCGGCAACTACTGCTCGATCGCATCGCGCAGGCAGTGCCCTCAGAGCATTTCGAACCCGGCGAAGTGCACGAGCAGCTCGCACGACTCCCCTGGGCCGCATTGGTGACGACGAACTACGACGATCTTCTAGAACGAGCGTTCGTTCGCCGCCGCGTTCGCAAGGTGGTGTGGGACACGGATCTCACTCAGCGCCGCAGCCCGGACGACCTTCTGATCGTGAAGATGCACGGCGACCTCTGCGACGGCCGCTCGATTGTGCTCACCGAGGAAGACTACCGTCGCTATCCGGCGACGCGGCCCGGCGTGACGGTGAAGGTCAAGCAGCTACTCCTTGAGCATCCGCTCTTGTTCGTCGGCTTCAGCCTCACTGATCCGAACTTCACGAACATCGACGGCTGGATCCGCGACACGGTCGACGCCGTCAAGCTGCCGTCGGTCGCCCTCATGCGTCCGCCCGTTCTGCCCGCCGAGCGCGTCATGTGGCAACGCCGCGGCGTGCACGTTCTCGCGATTGAAGACGATCTCAAGTTGGTCCTCGGTGCGCTTGAGGGCGAGAGCGCAAGTCGCTCGGGCAGACGATCTCGGCGCGACCGCGGCACGCCGGCCGACACATCCAACGCCGTCCTTCAGCTCCTCGAAAAGCGACCGGCCGGCTGGCACAAGCAGCTCGCCGCACAACTGGAAAAACTGACGCAGGAGAGTGATGGCGGAAGTCTGGCGCTTCGCTTCGCGCTCGATGGTCGGCTCCAGCGCGTTGCGCTTGAGGACGTGCTGGAGATCGTCGGGGCGCTCGATGCTAGCGCGCGCCGACGGGTCCTCATCCACGCGTACTCCACGGGTCTGACGGAAGTCCGTGGCTTCGACCAGGTGGCGTTCGACGTCGCGAGCGAGTTGCTGCGCGACGGTGCGCTTTCCACCGCCGAGCGAGTCGATGTGCTGCTTCAGCGCGCACGAATCGCCCGTCGGCAACGCGATCTGCCGTGCGCTCAGCGCGATGTGAAGGACGCACGGGATCTCGCGAAGGGGAAAGAGATCCAAGATCGTGTCGATCTTGAGATGCGCGAGCTGGTGCTCCTCCTTGACGACGCCGAGGAGATGAAGCGCCTGCTGATCGCGCCGCCGATTGAGGGACACGCCTTCGCGTACTGCCGTCGTGGTGCAGACGCGCTCGCGCTCCTTGGCCCTGAGGGCGCCACTCAGTGGTACCGGAAGGCTCTCGAACTAGCGCTGAACGGCGACGAGTCCACAGCCGCACTGATGGGATCGCAGGCTTGTCTTGACTGGCGTAAGGAACATGCGCGTGTCGAAGAACTTCAGCGAAGCCGTTTCGCGATCCGACCCGAGGACCGGCCCCGCGCCGAGCACGTCTGGCAGCAGCGGGGCTTGGCCGGGGAGAGGTTCATGTCGGGCCGGCGCGAATTGGCAATCACTGAGTTGCGCCAGGCCATCGAGGAAGCTGAGCAGATGGGCTGGCCTCGAAGCGTTCAGTTCTCGTCGTCGACTTCCCTAGATCAGATCGTCGACGATACCATCCGTCTGCTCCTTGCGGACGACGCGTCGTTCGACGAGATGAAGGAGGCGTTCAACCTCGTCATCCGAAATGGGCGCCGTATCGACGCGGATAACGTGCCCGAGAAGACTGTCGCGCGGCTTCTTGCAAAACCCGGTGCGGCGGAGTGGCTAAGGGAGCTGTTGAAGGATCGGCCGTCATCGCCGCCGCTGACGCGACGCGCGCGAGATCTACTCGCCTCGGCGTGCCTTCCCGCCTTGGCGGACGACGCCATCGAAGGTCATGTCGCGCGCGTCTTTCTCGAACCGATGGCCCGTTTCGACGTTCTTGACGACGAATCCCGCGGCGAACTGGCAGCGCACCTGAAGCTGTTGTCTCGGTCGTGGTGGTTCCTCCCGGCGACCTCCGTCGCGCCCATGCTCGGTGTCGCGGTGCGGGCGCTCTCCGGTGGCCGCCGGGAGCAGGACATCCTTGACCTACCTCTAGGATTTTGGGCCGCAGCGCGAAGCGTTGCTGCGACCGATGAGGTGGTGACGTCCCTCGTGGACGCGATCATCGCGCAGCTCGATGGGGAAGGGCTTCTTGGCGATTGGCACCGAAGACGAAGTGTAGTGCTGCTCGTCGGACGGCTGCGTGAAGTCGGTCTCCTCGCTAACCATCTCGATCGGGTTAGGGAGGCTTTGGCGGCGCTCCTAACGCGCTCGCTTTCAGCTGAGATGGGTGAGCGGAAGGAAAGCGTGCTGCTCGACTTGGTGGGCGCGCTCGGCCGCTTCGAAGCGTGGGCGCCGACCGAGAGTCTCGCGGCGGCGATCGTTGATTTGTACCCGCTCGTGCGCAACTCGACCAGCGCGGGCCAGTGGGCGATCGCGATCGAGCGCACGGTAGCTGCGTGCCCGCCAACACACGTTGCGGCGCTCAGCCAGGCCATCCGCGAGTATGTTCGACTCGCGAAGGAGCGGCCCCCGGAGGAACGGTTCGTCTACCGTCCGCAATGGGCCGCGTGGATGCTCACGGCTGTCGTCGGCCGCGGCGCCGACGTCATTCCCAAGGAGGAGGCCACGTCGTCGCTTCGCGAACTCGCGCAGAAGGATCCCGTCGTCGCGCTTTCGATCGCCGAGGCGGGCCTTGGGATGGCGTCAGAAACCGAATTGCGCGAAGCGGAGGAGTTTGTCCTTCGAACGTGGATGCAGACGAGCGACTCACAAGACAACATTGTCGGCGCCTGGAGCGGGGAGCTGCATGCCGACCTGCGACCGAGTGAGGCCATAGAGGAGCGGCTGCTCGCGCACTTAGTTGCGCATGACCCGGCTCAGCGGATGGACGCCTATCATGCGCTTCGCTTGATCGCGGAACGCGATCATCTTTCGCTGGTCGCATGCGAGCGCCTGCTCCGAACCGCGCTGCGTTTCGGCACGCTCGATCCGCACTACTTCGTACGCTGCGCCGCAACGCGCGCGCTCGGAAGAGTCGGAGGGGCCGACATTGAAGTCGTGACCGCGCGTCTCACGGACCTCCAAGACGATGTGCTGGCACCCGTGCGCCGATGCGCGGCCGTGGCGCTTGCGCAGCTGGCGACGCCGTGATCGTGGCGTTGTTCGTTTCCCACCAGTTACCCATCACCACGTCACTTCGTGTCGCGTCTCGTCCGGCCTCGTCGGGGCGGTGAACCTCCAAACCAGCGGAAATTGCAGGGTCGCGCGTGTTCGACCGCCCTTCCGTGATCGCTGGTTTCAAATCCACTCGCCCCGACTGGCTCCGGAGAGCGACAAGCTCCCGGGGCCTTTCGGTTTTCTGGCTCCCAGTGCGCGTGGCTTCATCGCGTCGACGTGGATGCATCCTCGGAGAACGAGGCCAAGCCGTGAGCGCGCTACTGCGCGACTTGCTCGCGCGAACGGGGCACTTCCAAATCGCCTCGCGAGGGTCGTCTCGCCACGCCGGATGCGTCGTTGGGCTGCGGTCGACGACGGCGAGAGTGGACGCCGAGATCAGCGTCGGCGCGCGGGGTCGCGGTCAGCTCGCCTTCGCGCGAGCGCATCGAACGAACGACGTCTGGCATTCCAGATGCAAACCGATTCGCGGCGCTCACGTTCTCGGCGTCGAACCTCTAGCGGAGTGAGCAATGAAAAATCGCATGAAGATCGTCTGTCATAGCCTCGCTGCCTCGGCCGCTGTCGCGGTCGCCACGGTCGTTGCCGGATGCCACAGCACGACGGCTGCGAACGATCCTGCAAAGGAAGCTGCGAAGCGTGACGATGGTGTCGAAGAAATGCACGAGTCGGCCGTCGTTTTGAAAGAGGTGATCACCATGCCCGACGCGGTCCCCGCAGACGTGAGGCGCGACGCGCGTTGCGTCGCTGTCATCCCGGCGATGGTGAAGGCAGCGTTCGTCGTCGGCGCGCGGTACGGGCGCGGAGTCGCGAGCTGCCGCACGGCGACGGGCTGGAGCGCGCCTGCGTTCTTCAACATCGGGGGAGGCAGCTTCGGTCCGCAGATTGGCGTGCAGAGCACCGATCTCGTCTTGTACGTGATGAACGACAAAGGCATGCGCCGCCTCTTGAACAGCAAAGTCGAGCTCGGCGCGGACGCGTCGGTCGCCGCGGGCCCGGTCGGTCGCGACGCGACGGCGGGCACCGACTGGAAGCTCAAGGCGGAGCTCCTCGCGTACTCGCGCACGCGCGGCCTCTTCGCGGGCGTCGACCTCGGCGGCGCGGTGCTCATGCAGGATCGCGAACGCACGCGCGCGGTGTACGGCGTCGACGCGGACTACCGCGATCTCCTCGAGGGGCGCGTCGCGCCTCCCGCGCAGTCGGCCGAGCTGCTCTCGACGCTCGCTTCGAACGACGGCCGTCCGGCGGCTCGCTGAAGATCGATCGCATTGCCCGTCGGCAGCGAGCGTGAGGTCGGATCGATGGTGCGGCGGCACACCGCACCGTCGGTCAGGCCGCTCCAACGCTCGTGCACGTCGGCGAGCTCGGCATCGGGGACAGATTTTCTGACGAGGCACGCTGCGGCGCGCGGTCAGGTGCTCCGAAAACCGTTCCGGGCGTGCGTTCCGTCGCAGAAGGGCTTGTTCGCCGAGCCGCCGCATCGGCAAAGGCGCGCCTGCTGGACGCGCGTGACGGTGCGCCCGGTGCCGGTGCAGATCTCGAGATTGCCGCGGACGACCAGCGGGCCGTTCGTCGCCGGGCTGATCGTGAGAGGCCCGTCACGTTGCGCGAGCGCCTCGGAGGGTTGGGTCTTCGGCTCGCCGCTCGCGACGAAGCCGAGCGTCACGTGCGATCCATCGCAGAACGGTTTGTTCTTCGAGGCTCCGCATCGGCACAACGTCGCGCGAAACATCGGGCCGTGCCCGTCGAGATCGACGTTCGCGTAAACGGCGAGCGGGCCGTTCTCGCGAATGCGAACGACGTTCACTGCAGGAGGCGCCTCGGCCGCTCCGCCGTCGAGACGTTCGTACGTAACCGCGCCGGACGGGCACTCGCGCGCGACCGCCGCGAGCTCCTCGACAGCCATGGCGTCTGGGTTCAACCACGCGCCTTGGACGTTGGCGCGGAAGACGCCCGGAGCGCCCAGCACGCATTGCCGCGAATGAATGCAGCGCTTGCCCTCGAAGCGAAGGAGGAGATGGCGACCACGCGCCTCCTCGATCGGCGCGCTCGTCGCGGCCGCGGGCGCGCTCTCCGCGCTCACGGTCGGAGGCGCGCTTGCCGGTGTGGCCGGCGCGGGCGAAGGCTTCGCGTTGGTTTTGGCGACCGGCGACGCCTCTTCGAGGTGCGTCGCGAGATCGCCCAGGCGCTTCGCGACGGCGTTCAGTGACGAATCGATCGATGCTCCCGCGCTCGCGCAACTTCCCGCCAGCTCGCGCGTCCGCTCGATGAGGACTGGCCAGATGGCCGTCTGCTCGGGGCCCGCGGTCGAGCGCGCCATCGCGAAGCTGAGTCCCGCGTTGGTCCCCGGGTGCGCGCTGCTCGCCGGCATCGTGCAGAGAAGCTCGGCGACCGGCGTTAGGAGCGTCATGAGATCGATCGCGACGTCGAAGAGCGCACGACGGGCCGGGGTGGAGTCTTCTGCGCGGCCGAACGCGCGGCCGAGCACGCGAAGCGCGTGTCCGTAAATGGCGTTGCCCAGATCGATGACGCGCGCGGCGTTCGGCTCGTCGACGTGAACTTTGCGCTGCGGGTCCGGCGGCTTCCTCATGACCGGATTGCGCGCGACCGGCCACGCCGGCTCGAACGACGGGCGCGCCGCGAGGAGCGCTCGGTACTCGTCGCGGACCGTGAGAAATCTGCGGTAGTGAGAGCGCGCGGAGTCGGCTTGCGTTCCTTCACCCTGCTCGACGATCGTGTCGATCGCGCGCACCGCGCTCGCCAAATCGGTCACCGCCGCGAGTCCGTCGAGCGCGACGATCTCCGGTCCGACCTGCGCCTTCGGATCGCCGACGAACAGCGCGCCTTCGCCGAATCTCGCCGCCATGCTCTCGAAGCCCGCGCGGATACCGCGGTACAAGTGCCCCACCGTCGCGTAATCCTCGGAGCTCGGCATGAGGCGATCGCTGCGCGTCGCGCGCTCGATCTGCGGCGGGGGATCGAAGCCCGCGCCATCGGGGATGTCGATGCCCTCGGGCCGCTCGAGGAAGATGAAGTGATCGAGCGTCGCGAGATCGAACGGCGCGAGCGACACGACGATTCCCGACGGATGGTAACCGGGCGCGACCGGAAAATTCGGACGCTGGAGCTGCGGCGCGAAGCCAATCGCGGTCAGTAGATTGCTGACGATCGCGAGGTGCAGCATCTCTTCGACGGCGACCGACACGATCGCCGCTCGCCATCGAGCGACGGCCGCGACCTCTTCGCCGGTAACGCCCGGCGACGTGCCTCGCTTGAGGCTGTAGGCTGCATAGAGGTAGCAGCACATGAGGCCGTGCTCGATCTCGGCCGCCTCCGTCAGCAGATAGGCGAGCTGCTCTCGGTTTTGCGTGATGATGTCGGGCTCGGCCGTGGGACGAGATGTCATGAGTGCCTCATCGCCTGAGCAACCAGCCGCCGAGAAGCCGCGTCAGGCGCGGCATGATCACGTACGTCATCAATCCCACCTGTAGCAAAACCGTCACCGAAGTGCGGGCGATCTGCGGTGCGCCGTCGAAGAGAGCGCGCACGAGCGGCGTCAACGCGCTGACGAGCAGGAACACCACGACGAGCAGGACGAGCGCCATCTTGTGCGGCGACGGGCCGACCGGAGTCGTGGCTCCCGGTGCCGTGAACCAGAACTCCATTCCCTCGAGCCGTCGAACCTGCGCTTCGCCCTCGACCGTGTCCGGCGGAAGGTTCGCAAGCCACTCGCGTCGCAGCTCGGACTCTTCCCAGGCGCGCAGGTTGTCGAACGTGTCGAACCTCACGACGCTGACGTACTCGTTGCCCGTCGTGCCTCGCCCCATCGTGCTCGCGCCGAGGAACCCCTTCACGCTTCGCGCCGACTCTTGGAAGCCGGCGACCCAAGCCTTGTACGCCGCCTCGCGCCCCGGCTTCACCTTGCGCGCGAAGATGACCGTCGCCGGCCCGTCGAACGCGGACAACTCGCCGTCGCTGCCCATCAGCGCCCTAACGTTTGCACGACGAGCGCGGCGGTCTCGGCTCCCGAGAAGTTCTGCTGCCCGGTGATGAGGTTGCCGTCGCGGATCGCGAAGCTTCGCCAGATCCCTGCCTGGACGTAGTTCGCGCCGAGCTTCTTCAGCTCGTCTTCGATGCGCCACGGCATGATGTGCTTGTCGCGCGACAGCATCTTGAGATCGTAGACGGCGTTGTCGGCAAAAGTTTCCTCGTCGTTCGTGAAGCCCGTCACGGTCTTGCCCTTCGCGAGGAGCACGCCGCTCGACAACCGCGCGTAGCGAAGGATCGCGACGCCGTGGCAGAGCGCCGCCGCGATCTTCCCGCGCTCGTAGAAGCTCACGAACTTCGCGTGCAGATCGTGCGCGCCCTCGAACGTGAACATCGGCGCCTGCCCGCCCGCGACCACGATGGCATCGAAGGCGTCGACCTCGAGATCGGAGATCTTCTTCGTGTCGTCGACGAGCGCCGCGAGCTTCGGCGTGGAGAGGAAACCCATGCTGATGAGGTCCGTCTCGGAATAGCCGCTGGGATCGCGTGGGTCGCTCATGGCGTCGGCGACGCATTTCCCGCCCTTTGGACTGTAGATCTCGACCTCGTAGCCGGCCTCCTCGAAGACGTAATACGAAGTGCGAGAGCTCGCTCCACCAGAAGCCGACGGGCCAACCGGTCGTTGTCGAGACGGCGGGGTTGGCGATGACGATGGCGACGCGCTTCTTCTTCTTGGGATTGGCGACGTTCGGATCTCGCAAGCTCATGGGTGGTCCTCGGTTCGATGGGGTTGTCGGGCCGCCAGCATCACGGAGTGGAAACTCCTCGTCCAATCAACGCTTCGCATGCCACGTATGCGTCGCGCTCATGTCCGAGCGATCGCCGACACCCATCGCGTCGCGTATCGTCCTGCCCTAGAGAGGACAGAGTGAAAGTCCCGAAGCTCTCCCGGTTCGACGCGAATCTCGTTCTCGCGCTTCACGCGTTGCTGACGGAGCGAAGCGTGACGCGCGCGGCGGCGCGACTCGGTGTCACTCAACCCGCGATGAGTCACTCGCTCGCTCGACTGCGCGAGCAATTCGACGATCCGCTGCTCATCGCGAAGGGGCGCGAGCTCGTCCTGTCGGCCGTCGCGCGCAAGCTCGTCGAACCCGTCGCCACCGCGGTGTCCGCGTTGACGAACGTCATCGACGGCAAGCGCGCCGCCGATCCGCGCGCCGAACGTACGTTCGTGCTCGCCGCGGCCGATCTCTTTGCCACACGCTTCTTCCCGTCCGTACTACGGGCACTCCGCGACGATGTCGCCGACGTCGACGTGGAGGTGAGGTCGCTCGCCTCTCGGTCGACCGAAGACATCCTGAGCCAAGGCGTCGACCTCGCGTTCGGTGTCTTCGAGGACGTGCCCCCTACGATGAACCAGGAGCACTTGTTCCAAGATCCGTTCGTCTGCGTCGTTCGCGAGTCTCACCCGCGGGTGCGTCGGGTGCTTTCGCTCGACCAGTACGTGACGCTTCCGCACCTTGAAGTCGCGCCCGCCCCCAACGCTCGTCCTGGCGAGAGGATCGACCGCTGGCTCGCGGCACGTGGCCATCGGCGTCGCGTGACGACGCGTGTTCCATTCTTTGCGCTCGCGGCGCGCATCCTCATGGAAAGCGATCAGGTCATGACGATGACATCGTTTCTTGCGCGCGCGCTCACCGAAGGCAAACCGTTGCGCGTCGTGAAGTGTCCATTGGAGCTCGCCGCGCTGACGTTCTCCGCGATCTGGCATCGGCGGCACGACGCGGACGCGGCGCACGTCTGGTTGCGAACCGTCGCGCTGGGCGTCTGCCGCAAGGAGCACGACGGAGCGCTGGCGGGGTGAAGCCCGTTGAGCGAAGCGCTCAGCAACCTCGAACGAGCGTCGTCGCCAGAAACAGAATCGCCAGCGACGCGAGCATCACCGAGCGACCGAGCCACGACGCCATCCTCCGCGTGCGCACCGCTTGCGGTGACGTCGGATCGCGCTCGAGCGCGTCGAGCGCGCGTCGGCCCGCGAGGAGCTCGTGAGCGAACGTCGCGACGAGGACGAAGGCGACGAGCGCGAGCTTGTAGGCGAGCGAGCGGCCGAACGACGTGCCCCAGAACGTCGCGTCGCCGAGCGTCGACCATCCGATGCCGCGCGCGACGAGGTTCGTCACGCCCGTCACGACGAGCAGCGACAGCGACACCCATCCGAGAACGCGGAAGCGCGCGCCGAGGAGCCGCATCAGACGCGGCGCCGCAGCGCGAACCTCGGGCTTGCGAAGCACCGGGACCGCGACGGTCGCGAAGAAGATCATCGAGCCGACCCACGCCGTCGCCGCGACGACGTGAAGCCAAATCAGGACGGCGAACACCGCCGCACCCTTCAGCTCTTACCGAAGTCACGCACGATGCGCACGAGGGCCTCCACGACCTCGGGCTTCGCGTCGAGGTCCGGGCTGCCGGGCATGATCGGGCTCTTCCCGACGGCCGCCCCGCCGTAGGTGATCGTCTTCTTGAGCTGCTCGTCGGTCACGTTCTTCTGCCATTCCTTGTCGTGGTAGTTGCGCGGCTTCGGATTGAGAGCCGCCGATGCGGGGCCGTTGCCGTCGCCGTTCGGCCCATGGCATGTCGCGCACCGCGAGTTGAAGATTTCCTTCGCCTCCGCCGTGCCCACGTTGGCTCCGCCAGCGGCCGGGGTCGGCTTCCCACCGTCCGACGGTTTGCTGCACGCCGCCGCCGAGACGACCGCGACTGCGCCCATGATGCCGACCATCCAATGCGTCTTCATGTTCCTTCTCCGATGTGAATGAGGGCGCTCAGCCCACGAGATCCGAACGGGCCATCCGTCGCTCCGCGCGCCAGAGCGCAAAACTGCCGAGAAGCAAAGGCCACGCGACGCCGATCCCGAGCGCGAGCCCCGGACCGAGCGCGTTGGCGAGCCAGAAGCCCACCGGACCGAGGACCGAGAGCTCGGGATCGACGCCGGAGAGGATCGCGATGCGCGTCGACTCTGCGGGGTTGAGCGCAGCCAACGCGAAGACGACGCTCGGCGCCAGCTTGAAACGAAGGAGCGCGCCGACCAGCGCGAAGTCGTGGAGGGCAGTCGCACCGAGCCACGCGACCAGCGCCAAGATCGTCGCGCGCTCCGGTGAACGCGCGACCGACGAGATCCACATCCCGATGCCGAGAAACGCCCACCCGAGCGACGCCGTCGTCAGCAGGCTGCGAAGCACTACGGGGACGAGTGCCTTGTCGCTCGAGTCGACGAACGGCCCCGCGACGAGCGCTCCGAGAAAGATGACGACGAGCGGACCGATGACGACGACGAGACGCGAGAGGACGATCGACGTGAGCCAGTCGCTGCGGCGCACGGGCTGCGACAGCATCAGCTCGAAGAAGCCACTCTGCCGCGCGCGGACGACGCTCTGGCTGGTCGCGACGAGCGCGACGAGCGGGACGGCGAGGACGATCGCGTTCGCCATGTTGAGGACGACGCGAGAGAGCCCAGTGAAGCCGAGCACGCGGCTTTCGCGGAGCCCGAGCCAGATGAACGCGACGAACACGAGGGCGTAGACGATCCCCGTGAAGACGAGCCATCGCGAGCGAAGCGCGTCGCTCAGCTCGAGTCGGAACAATGCGCGCGGTGCGACGCCGGCGATCATGACGGTCTCCTTTGCTTCGCGAGGACGGCCACGCGCATCTCGTCCCAGCCGACGCCGCCGTCTGCGCGCGCTTCGAAGCCGTAGTCCATCGGCGAAGTGGCACCGGGGATGTAACGCGCCGATCGCGCATCGAGCCAGCGACCCGTGTCCGCGTCGCGCGCCCACGTGCGCGCCGCGCGGACTTTGCGTGTCTCGATGAAGGCGACCATGCATCCGACGTCGTCGAAGTAGTGCCGGTCTCCGCCATCGGTCACGAGCTGGGCGCCGAAGCGCTTGTCGCTCATGACCATCGCGCAATGCGCGCACGGCTGCTTTCCCCAGACCGGCTCGACGGCCGCGTCGGTCGACGTGCACGCCGCGACGACGACGACGCCGGCCGCGAGCTGGAAGAACGTGCGCCGTTTCATGTGTTCGCCACGGCGCGAAGGCGCGGTCGGCTCGTGCGATCGGCGCCCGCCACCATCGACAGATCTTCGACGGGGACGACGCTCACGTCCTCGACGTCGTCGCCGTGATCGCGGAGGAGACGCGTGACGACATCGAGCTTCTCGTCTTGGGCGACCTGCGCTGCCACACGACGCGCGCCGCTCGTGGCGAAGCCGCGCGTCCGAAGGAAGCGCTCCGCGTCTGTCGTGTGCTCGCGCAGCGTGACCTCGACGCGAAACGCGCGGAGCTCGCGCAGGAGCTCGCCCACCGAGGCGTCGCGCACGACGCGCCCGTCCGCGAGCTCGACGACGCGATCGACGAGCTGCCGCACCTCTTCGATGCGATGCGACGACAGGACGAAAATGGCGTTCTTCGGCCGCTCTGCGAGCTGCTCGATGAAGGCGACGCGCGCCGCGCCGTCGAGGTTTGCGGTCGGCTCGTCGCAGACGAGGATGGGCGTGTTGGCGGCGAGCGCCATCGCGGCGAGGAGCTTTTGCTTCGTGCCGCCGGACAGCTCGCGGAACTTCTTCTTGCGGCTCGCGCTCAAGTCGAGCCCGAGGCGCGTCGCGCGCGAGTAGGTCTCGTCTTCCGTGTGTCCGCGAAGCGCGGCGAGCGCGCGCACGACCTCGGCGACCGGCGCGTCGATCGGCGGCGCGATCTGCGGGATGTACGCGACGCTCCGCAACGCGACCTCCGGCTCGCGCGCGACGTCGCTCCCACCGATCGTGACTCGCCCTTCGAATCGGACGAGGCCGAGCAGCGCGCGAAGGAGCGTGGTCTTCCCCGAGCCGTTCGCGCCGACGAACGCGACGCGCTCACCCGCGGCGATTTCGAGCGTCACTCCGTCGAGCGCGACGACGGCCCCGAACGCTTTTCGCACCTGCGAAACGTTGATCATAGCGACGGCACCTCCGGTGCGCGGACGAGCGGCGCGGGGTCTCTCAGCAGCGTGCGACTCTCCATCAGGGGCATCGCGTGCGCCATGGCGTCGATCGCCTGCATCGCGATCGTCCCCTGGAACAGCTTGAGCGCCGGGTGCGTGTCGGCGAGCTCGCTCGAAAGCGCGTTCACGCGGTACGGAACGTCGCCGATCCCGTCGCCGTTCAAGTCGTATCCCTCGTAGTCACTGAAGTGGTTCCCGCGGACCTCGCACGCGAGCGCATCGCCTCCGCCGTCGACCTCGATCGTCACGGCGTTCTCGCGAAAATCATTTCCGTGGACGCGAACGCCGCTGTCGGCGCCGTGAAGGCGGAGCGCTACGTCGTTGAGCGCGAGCACGTTGCCATCGAAGACGACGGGCTGATCGGCCGACCGCGGCGAATTGTCGAGGTACGTGCCCGTCGTGTTCGCGACGATCCAGTTGCCGCGGATGTGCGCGCCGTCGCTGTCCTTGAAGCCGACGCCCATCCCCGCCGCGCCGCGCGCGCCCGCGAGCACGTTCGACTCGACAGTGAGGTTGCGGCTGTACATGACGAAGATGCCGACGACGTTCCCTTCGACGTGGCTCCGTCGCACCGTCGAGTCGTGCGCGTACATGAAGTGCGTGCCGTAGCGACTGCGCTTCACGACGTTGTCCTCGAGCAGCGCGCGCCGCGTGTACCAGACGACGACGTCGCGCACGCGATCGACGAAGCAGCCGCGCACGATCGACCCGTGCGACTCCCAGAGCTTGATCCCGTCGCCGCGCTCATCCGCGGCTTCGTCGATTCCGCTGATCTCTGAGCGCTCGAGCACGCAGTCGTGGCACTCACGGAGCGAGACGCCGAAGAGCGCGTCCTCGATGCGCAGATCGGAGAGGCGGACGCGCTCGCCGGTCGCACGGATCGCGGCGTCCTCCGTCGTGCGGCGACGACCGGTGTGACGCACGACGAGGTCCTCGATGGTGACGTCGCTCGCCTCGATCGTGACGACGGTGGACGCGCCGGTCCCGTCGAGGATCGCGCGTGCCCCGCGCAGCGCGACGGGCCGCTTCACGACGAGGTCGCCGCGGTACGTACCGCGCAGCCAGATTTCCGCGGGTCCATGCGGATCGGCGACGAACGCCGCGAGCTCGTCGAACGACGCGGCGACGATCGCGCCCGCTGGAACGTCACGCTCGCGGGGGCCTGTGTTGACCGCGTACGCGGATGGGACGACCGCCGAGGCGCGGTCGATCGGCAAGACGCCCGCGGAGAGCGCCGCCAGAACGACGATGGCATGGCGCACGGTCATGTGGGGGCCGCTCCCGCATCCTTGCGGGCCTTACGCTCCGGTAGCACGAGCATCCGCGGACACGTCGCGCCGCACGTCCCCGCCTTCGCGCAGTGCGCGCAGACACGAGAACGCACGACCGTCGCCGCGATCACGCAAGCGACACCGCCGACCGCGAGCCAGAACCCGAGCGCCGGCTCCGCGTATGTCTCGAACTGCCCGATCTTGCCGTTGCCGAAGAGCTGCGGCGTGAACGCCGCGATCCGAAGCGGCGCGTGTGGATCGAGCCGATGACCGAACGAGTAGAGCCAGTAGAAGCTGTCCGCGAGGAAGATGATCGGCAGCCCGATGGCGGGCAGAAGGACCAGCTTGTTGAGCTTGCGCCCCGACAGGACGATGAGGGCCGTCGTGAAAACGCAGATGGCGGCGATTCCGTACCCCGCGATACCGCGCTCGAACGGCGCCGCATCCGCGAGGTGCTTCATGCCGATGTAGTGATTGAGGAGATCGATCTCGTGCACGTCGCCACCCATGCCGGTGAGCGCAATGTCGAGACGGAGCCCCTTTGGATATTGCGGGGCGTAGAGCCAGAACGACCACCAGCTGCGAAAGAACGAGAGCGCGAAGAGCGCGACGCCGCCGGCGCCGAGCACGATGACGAGCCACCGCGCCCAATCCCAAGGCGCGCGCTTCGTGCTGGTCGGAGTCGCCACGTGGAGGTGGACGTGATCGTCCGCCTCCCGCGTGGCCGACGGCCCGGCGGCGCCAATGATGTCGTCGCGCGCGCTCATCGCGGTCACTTCTTTGCTGCCGGCTTGACGAGCAGGTAGCCCGTCATTTCGAGGTGAAGCGCCGAGCAGAACTCGGTGCAGTAGAACGGATACACGCCCGGCATGTCGGCCTTGAACGTGAAGTTCTCGTGCTTGCCCGGCTCGAGGCTCATGTTCACGTTGTACATATCGATCGTGAAGCCGTGCGTTTGGTCGTCGGCCGTCTCGAGGCTCGTCATGTGGATCGTGACGTCGTCGCCCTCGTTCACCTCGATGCGATCGGGAGTGAAGTGACTGCGGATGAGGGTCATGAAGACTTCGACCTTGGTGCCGTTGCGGACGATTCGCTCTTTGCCGCCTTCGACGCGGTTTGGATCGATGCTGCCGCTCGCGTTCGTGCCGGGCTTGTAGACCTTCATCGGTTTGATCTTGTCGGCCTTGATCATCTGCGAGTAGTGCGGCTCGGAGTTTCCGATCGGCGCGTCGTAGAGGAGGCGCATCTTTTCGCCCGTGACGTCGATGAGCTGAAAATTCTGCGGAAAGAGCGGCCCCACCGGGAGGAACCGATCCATCGACATCTTGTTCATCGCCACGACGTAGCGGCCGTCCGGGCTCACGGTGTCGCCTTCGGCCGAGAGGATGTGGCCGATGTTGTATTGAACTTTGATCTTCTCGACCGGCTTCTTGAGGTCTAGGTACGACCACTTCGCGACGACGCTCTCGATGAACACCGAAGTGAACGCGTCGCCCTTTTCGCCAAAGACGGTGTGCAGAGGTCCAAGCCCGATTTCGACCTGACCCTGAATGACGTCTTTGAACGTCAGAATGGGTAGTCCGTAGATGTCTTTGCCTTCGTATTTCTTCTCGTCGATCGCCGCCTTCATCTTGGCGAAGTCGTAAATCGTCGTGTGCGTGTCCAGCTTTCCGCCGACGACGATCGCTTTGCCGTCCGGCGTGACGTCGCAGCCGTGCGGGCTCTTCGGCTCACCGACGAGCGAGAGCACGCCTTCGGGTCCCGACACGTCCATCATCAGCACGCGGATCCCCGCGATGACCTTCCCCTTGCCCGCGTTGATGAGCTCCTCGGCCTTCTTCCAGTTGATGACGTGGAGGTAGTCCATGTCGTTTTGCGACGCGCCCGACTCGATCGGCGGTTTGCCGTCCAGCGTTCCGCCGATGGCCATCTCCGTGTTGAACGAGTTGATGAACGCCCAGCCGTCGCTGTCGAGCTTGCCGGCGTCGGCGAGATCCTGCGTATATGGCGGGAGCTCGATCGCCCAGCTCTTCGATGGATCGATGCGCCCCTTCGCACGGTCGAACTTCCAGAAGATGGCGACGCCCCGGTATTTGTCTTTGTACTGTTCGATCGGCGCGTACTCGCGTCCGAGCGGCGCTGGGTATTGCGACGTCTCGATGACGTAGTCGGTATTCGGCGTGACGAACGCACCGCCGTGATCGCTGGCCGCCAGCGGGTTCGCGACGATTTGCTTCGTCGCGAAGTCGGCGAGATCGACGACGGCGACACGGGCGTTCGCTTTGTCGTTCACAAAGATGAACTGACCGTCGTAGTCGCCCTTCGTCTCCGACAGGTTCGGGTGGTGGACGTCGGCCCAGCGGATCTTGTGCGTCCCTTGGTTGCCGCTCTCGAGGATCTTGTCCGTCTCGCCGCCGACGCCGTAGCCCGACCACGACTCCGGGGTGAACACCGGGATCACCTTGAGCGCACGCATCGACGGAACGCCCATCACGTCGATGTTTCCGGACTGACCGCCGGAGGCAAAGATGTAGTACTCGTCCATCTTGCCGGACGGCACGTAGGTCTTGAGTGCGGCTTCGACATCGCTGTCGTTCAGGTTGCGCGCCTTCATCAAGTCCTGAAGCGATGCCGACGCGCCGAGCTTGCTGGGTCCCTGCTGGGCTTGCTGCTCCGCTTCGTGTTTGTTGCCGCAGCCTGCATAGGCTGTGAGGGCGCCGATTGTGAGAATCGAAAGCCCGATCAGGTTTTGCGCGCGCATCTTGTCCTCCGAAGATCCCGAGCGCTGAAGCGCGCTCGCCGGCACCTTGTGCAAGGAGCAAACCGCGATCTTCGCGACGCGAACTCTCAATGTTGAGAGTCGGCGCGCGGGCACTCGGCTTGCTGTGCGACACCAGCGGAGGCCACTCGCATGAAGCTCGACCGTCTCGTTCTCGCGTTCGCATCGACGCTCGCATCTTGCGGCGGCGGCAGCGACGCGCCGATGAATGCCAACAATGTATTTCCGAGCGAGGCGTACGTATCGCTCACGACGCAAGCGGGCATCTACCGCGTCGAAGTGCGCACCGCGCCTGCACAACCGCCGCTGCGTGGTGATCTCGATGTCGAGGTACGCATCGTCGACGCGAAAGGCGCACCCGTCGACGGAATCGCGCTCGGAGTCGTGCCGTGGATGCCGACGCACGCGCACGGCACTTCGGTCGTCCCCACGGTGACGGCCGAAGGGAGCGGGCGCTACCACGTCGTGCACGTCGAGCTCTTCATGCCCGGGACGTGGCAGCTACGGATGACGTTCGGAGAGAACGGCGGCGTGGACCACGCGGTCGTGCCGATCGACGTTCTGTGAGATTGCGTCGCGGTCGGCTCTCACTATCGAGAGCGCACCGCGTGCGTCATCGTGCAAACGCTGCGCGGCTCCCCCGCGCGGCCTCTCCGTTCGGGCCAATCGCGCGCACCGCGTGCGTCTGCGGCCGAGGGCTCGCGCGCGGCGCGCATGGCGGGCACGGCACGTTGCTCGCATCACGCCGCTCATGGGCACGAGCGTCGCGGCGCATCGATCGAGCGCGCCGATCGCGACCGGCAGCTTCTGGCGCACGCTGTGGGTGCGGATCGCGGTCCAAGGCGCGTTGCTCGTCGGCACCATCTTCCTCACGTACGAGCTGGTCGAGCGAACCCTCCTCGCCGACGCGAGCCCGCTCACGCTGCACGTCTTGCATCTCGCCCGCGGCATGGGGACGGCGTTCCTCTTGGGAACGTGGGCGTTCTTGAACATCCGCAAAGCACGCATCGAGTGCGACGTTCAGATGTCACGAGACGTCGAGCTGCTCGAAGCGCGCGTCCACGATCGCACGCGCGAGCTCGAAGAGTCGCGCGCGTTCACCGAGCTCCTCTTCAACTCGCTTCGCGAGCGGATCGTCGTCCTCGATCACGACGGCCGCGTGCTCAAAGCCAATCGCGTCGCCGAGACGGGCGCGGGGATGCCGCTCCTCGGTCGAGCGTGGCCCGGCGTCGGTCAAGGCGATACGCGCGCCGATTCGAATGGCCGACTTTGGGAGATCGAGACGATTCGCGTCTCGGGTGAGGTGGGAACACCGGGTGTCGTCATCGAGGTGGGACGCGACGTGACCGAACGCCGGAACCTCGAAGCGCAGGTGCGCCATCAGGAGACGATGGCGAGCCTCGGCGTGCTCGCTGCCGGGTTCGCGCACGACGTCGGCAACCCGCTCGCATCGCTGAGCACGGAGCTCGAGCTGCTCGAAGGGGAGAGCGACGTCGCGCGCTTTCGTGAGTCGCTCGGCGTGCTGCGTCGTCACGTCGCGCGAATGAGCCGCACGCTTCGCGAGATGGTCGACTTTGCGCGCCGCAGACGCGAAGAGGTGACGGAGGTCTCCATCGCGAGCGCGGTGTCGGACTCCGCGCGCCTCGTCTGCCACGATCCGCGATGGAAACGAGTGCACTTGGCGATCGACGTGCCGACCGATTTGCCGCCCGTTCGCATGGTGGAGGACCACCTCGTCCTCGTCCTCGTCAACTTGATGCTCAACGCCGCCGACGCGATGCCGAGCGGCGGCACGCTCTCGATCTCCGCAAAGCGCGACGACGCTCGCGTCGTCCTGCGTGTGCGCGATACGGGTGCGGGGATGACCACCGACGTCCTCGCGAAGGCGATGACGCCGATGTTCACGACGAAGGCGCGAGGCCGCGGCACGGGGCTGGGTCTCGCCGTGTGCAGCAACGTCGTCCACGCCGTGGGCGGAGAGCTCGCGCTCTCGAGCACCGTCGGGCTCGGCACCGAGGTGGCCATCACGCTTCCGGTTGCGGGAGGCGACGATGCCTGAGCGCATTCTCGTGGTGGAGGACGAGTCGACGTTGTGCGCGAACATCACGCGGTTCTTCTCGCGCGCCGGTTACACCGTGACCGGCGTCGAGACAGGCGAAGCCGCGCTCGCCGAGCTGCGAGACCACGCGTTCGATCTCGTCATTACCGACCTTCGTTTGCCGGACATCGACGGCCTCACCGTGCTCGACCGCGTTCGCTCCACGTCGCCCGAGACCGTCGTCCTCATCATGACGGCGTACGCGTCCGTGGATTCGGCGGTCGAAGCGCTGCGACGCGGCGCGCACGACTACGTCCTCAAGCCGCTCTCGCTCGCGGATCTGCAGCGGAAGGTCGAGCACATCGCCGAGTACCGAAAGCTCGGGCGCGAGAACGAACGCCTGCGATCGCTCTTGCACGGAGACGGCGACGCCCTCGAGCTTCTGCGCAGCGGCGGCAAGTCGATGCAGGACCTGTGCGACCTCGTAGAGAAGGTGGCGGGCTCGTCGAGCAACGTCCTCGTCCTCGGAGAGAGCGGCACCGGCAAGGAGCTCGTCGCGCGAGCCGTGCACGAGCGATCGCCGCGCGCAGCAGGGCCCTTCGTCACGCTCAACGTGAGTGCGATTCCAGACACGCTGGTCGAGAGCTATCTCTTCGGGCACGAGCGCGGCGCGTTCACGGGCGCGGACCGGCGGCGCGACGGGCTGTTCCGTACAGCGTCGGGAGGTACGCTGTTCCTCGACGAGATCGGAGAGCTCGCGCTGCCGGTGCAGGCGAAGCTCCTCCGCGCCGTCGAGACGAAGGAGATCCTCCCGGTCGGATCCGACCGCGGGCTGAAGGTCGACACGCGAATCGTCGCGGCGACGCACCGCGATCTCGCGAAGTTGGTCGAAGAGGGACGCTTTCGACTCGATCTCATGTACCGGCTGCAGGTCGTAGAGCTCAGGATCCCGCCGCTTCGCGATCGCCTCATCGACGTCCCGCGGCTCGCGCTCCACTTCGTCGAGCTCCACGCGCGCGCCCAGCGAAAGCCCGTGCGCACGATCGCGCCGGACGCCATGGCGATCCTCGCGTCGTACACGTGGCCCGGGAACGTCCGCGAGCTGTCGAACGTCATCGAGCGCGCGATCATCCTCGCGTCGGACGAGACGATCACGCCGATCGACCTGCCGACCGAGCTCGGCATCACGCCACCGCTGTTGGAAGCGCCGCCCACCGGCGCGCCGTCGAGCGACGCGGCCCGCGCGGAAGACTGGAACCTCGAACGCGCGGTTCTCACGTTCCAACGAGCGCACATCGCGAGCGTTCTCGATCGGACACAAGGGAGCCGCGACACCGCGGCGCGCTTGCTCGGTCTGTCGCCGGCGACGCTCTATCGTCACCTGCAGCGTGTTGGTCTGAAAGGATATCGGACCGAGGACGAACCGAGCTCGAAGCTGGCATGACGTCCGTCATGCATCGCGCGCGATCCGGCGATGGATCGAGCGCGAGGCAGTGCGCGGTGTGCGCGACGCACGGTTCCTCGGGTTTTCGTCGCGTCTGCGATTCGCTGCGCGCGGGAACGACACGTGCACGATCTCTTCAGCGACGAATCGCGCGCGCGTGCGCGTCTCGTTGTCCCGCAGATCCTGCGCGTAGGAGTCGACCGATGTTCGCCAAGCTCACCACGCAACCTCTCCCGGTCCGCACCCATCTCACGGTGCTACGCGATGGAAGGACGTCGTCGTCGAGCACGGTGTTCTGCGAAGCGGAGGAGCGGACGACATCGCTCTCGCGGTGCGCGACGTGCGGCTTCGGCGGCGCCATCACGCGCGACGCCCGCGGCAATGCCGCCACGGTCGCGTGCAGCCGATACTCGCTCCCGTCGGTGCCTCCTCCGGACGAGTCGGGGACGACGATTCGCCTGTCGTCCGCGCACGCCGGCGCGATCGCGGGCGTCGCGGCGACGCTCTCGGTGGGGCTCGCGCTCACGCGGGCGATCACGAGCGTCCGGTACGACGCGCCGCTCGAGGTGGCGCTGCGGGTATTGGCGACGGAGCCGAGCGCGTTCGGGCTTCCGGTGGTCGACGAGACGGGTC
>JAYVXB010000160.1:0-7474 GCA_043785585.1 Deltaproteobacteria bacterium
ACGGCGCCCGGGTATGCCCCCGTCAACTTTCGCTCGAGCGACTGGCGCGCACCCTCGTGAACGAAGAGCTGCGGCGACCTCGGTTGCACGAGCGCGAGCTGCGCGCGCTGCGGGATCCGGATCGCCGCGGCGACGTACCCGGCGCGCGGGAGCGATTTCCCGCGCCCCATGCGTGCGGCGTGGGGGCGGTCTCCGCGGAGTAGCTGCATACCGATCCGACCGCTCATGAAGGGCTCCATTGGGAGGGTTGAGCGACGCGCTCGGGTCCGTCAAGGACTCGCGGTTTCACGTGGAGTCACCAGCGATTGCGCGCGAGGCCCGCGGCCCCCACGCCGCGCGGATTGCGTGCACGATGCACTCTTCAGCTGATGTGGGAGCGATCCGCGGCTCGAGCTTGACGGGCGCGCGATCTGGCGTCAGCGGTCGTCGGGATCGAACACCAGCGTCTTTGGATCCAGGATGAAGCGCAGCTTCACTTCGTCTTTGTCGCGAAGATGAAGCCCGAGGACCATGGCCTTCTGCATCGCGCCCGGCATGCGTTCGCCGAGGAGGAACGCGTAGAGCTGCGAGCAGTCCGGCTCGTGGCCGCACAGCATGACGCGCGGTCGGGGCTTCGCACGAAGCTCGGCGACGAGCTTCGTGGCGTCGCCGCCGGGCGCGAGCTCGCGACGCGTTTCGACGGTGCCGTTGCGCTCGCCGAGCTTCGTCGCGATCGCGACAATCTCTGCAGTCTGCACACATCGCACGAGCGGGCTCGTGAGGATCGTGAGCGGCGCTTCGTCGGCATCGAGGAGCGCCTTCGCCACGCCACGCGTGCGATCGCGCCCCGCCGTCGTGAGCGCGCGGTCGGCGTCGAGATCGCTCCCGGCGGCATGCTCCTCGGCCGGCCCGTGGCGCATCACGTAGAGCTTCATGCGCGCGATGGTACCGCGATACCGCGATGCGCCTCAAAAGTACGGCGCGGAGATCCCCTCGGTCGTGAGCGCGCGCACGACCGAAGGTCGCGCGAAGATGCTCTCGGCGTGACGTCGCAGGTTGGGCAGCGTGCGCGTCGGCGTCTTCATGTTGCGTCCCCATCGCGTGAGCATTGCCAGGTACAGATCGGCCGCGCCGAGCGTGTCGCCGAGCAAGTACGCGCGACCTTCGAGGTGACGGTCGACGACGCCGAACATGGCGCCCCACTCCTCTTGCGCCCTCGTGAAGAGCGCGTCCTTGGCAGCCAGAAAATCTGGAGAAACGGCGCTGACGTGCTGCTCCGGATAAAAGAAGAGGTGCGCCTGCGCCTGCACGGTGTTCGAGAGATGGAACATCCACTGGTAGAAGTGCGCGCGCTCGGCCGTTCCGACCGGGGGCGCGAGCTTGGCCTCGGGGTGCGCGTCGACGAGGTACGTGATGATCGCCGCGGTCTCGCAGACGACGAGATCGCCCGAGCCGTCGGCGCCCGTGTCGACGAGCGTCGGAATGCGTCCGGTCGGATTGAGCTTCAGGTAGTCGGGCGACCTCTGCGCGTCGCGAGCGCGATCGACGAGGGCGAGCTCGAACTTCGCGCCGATCTCTTCGAGGACGAAGTGCGGCGCGAGGTTCGCGTTGCCCGGAAAGTAGAAGAGCTTGTACACGAGCTCTTCGTCGTCGCTAGTTGGCGGGCTTTGCCGGCGCCGCCGCGGGTGCCGCACGGCGCGCCGCTTTGTCTTCGCCGTTGGTCACGGGCGGTGCCACCGGCGCGTTGCCGGCGATCTCTGCAGCCGCCTGCGCCGCCGACTTCTTGATCCCGCATTTCGTCAGGATCATCGCCTCGAGCTTATCCATGAGCTCGGGGTGCTGATCGAGGTACGCCTTCACGTTCTCGCGCCCCTGCCCGATGCGCTCGCTGCCGAACGAGTACCAAGCGCCGCTCTTCTCGACGATGTTCATGTCGCTCGCGAGATCGATGATGTCGCCCGATCGCGAGATGCCTTGTCCGTACAAGATGTCGAACTCGACCTCGCGGAACGGCGGCGCCATCTTGTTCTTCACGACGTTGACGCGCGTGCGGTTGCCGACGACCGCGGGATCCTTCTTGTCGCTGGCCGCGGCCGCCTCTTTGATCGCGCCGATGCGGCGGATGTCGAGGCGCACGCTCGCGTAGAATTTGAGCGCGTTGCCGCCCGTCGTCGTCTCGGGCGAGCCGAACATGACGCCGATCTTCATGCGGATCTGGTTGATGAAGACGAGCAGCACGTTGGAGCGCGCGACCGTCGCGGTCAGCTTGCGAAGCGCCTGCGACATGAGCCGCGCCTGCGTGCCGACGTGGCTGTCGCCCATGTCGCCTTCGATTTCCGCCTTGGGGACGAGCGCGGCGACCGAGTCGATGACGATGATGTCGACCGCGCCGGAGCGAACGAGCATGTCCGCGATCTCGAGCGCTTGCTCGCCGAAGTCGGGCTGCGACACCAAGAGCTCGTCGGTCTTCACGCCGAGCTTGCGCGCGTACGTCGGATCGAGCGCGTGCTCCGCGTCGATGAACGCCGCGACGCCGCCGAGCTTCTGCATGCTGGCGATGGCGTGGAGCGTGAGCGTCGTCTTGCCGCTCGATTCAGGTCCGTAGATCTCGATGATGCGTCCGCGCGGGTAGCCGCCGATGCCGAGCGCGATGTCGAGGCCGATGCTGCCGGTGGGGACGACGCCGACGTCGGGATTGAACGTCTGGCCGTCTTTGAGCCGCATGATCGAGCCTTTGCCGTATTCTTTTTCGATGCTGGCGACGGCGAGCTCGATGGCCTTTGCGCGGTTCTTGTCTTCCATGGCAATGCTTCCTCTCTGGATGGGCGCGGATACCAGGACAGCGCGTCCGGCGGTACCGTGACCCGATGACGGATTCTATACTGCGTATCCGTTCAGTCTACAAAGAAATCGCTTCGTGCGGCGCGATCACCGCTGCGTGCGCGCTCGCGTGCCTTGTTTCTTGCGACGACGACCGGCCCAAACCACCCCTCTACGTCCCGCCCGCAAGCGTCGCGAGCGTCGCGAGCGCGCTCGGCGTCGACGCGGCGTCGCTCGAAGCGCCGAGCGATCCGCCTGCGCCCGCCGGGGATCTGCGCGCGGAGATCGAGCGCTTCACGACGATCGATGCGTGCGTCAAGGAGCGCGCGGCGATCGATCCGCTCATCGGCGATGCGCTCGAGGCGATCGGTTACGACACGTTCGTCCTCGATGCGTGCCGCATGCTCGACGCGGCGAAGGCGAAGGAAGTGAAGCGGTGCGCGGCGATCGATGCGTCTCCCCTTCGCGCGCGCTGCGAGTCGGTCGTCGCGATCGCGATGGGCGATCCGGACGCGTGCCCGTGGCTCGTGCCGACCCGCGTGCAGCTCGGGCGCGACGCCACGTGCCTCGCGGTGACGACGCGCGACGCGCGACTGTGCGCGGCGCTTCGGAGCGAGGCGCCGCAATGCGAAGCGCTCGTCGCACGCGACGAAAAGCGATGCGACGCGCTCGCTCGTGAGCCGGCGCGCGCCCATTGCCGTCGCGACGTGAAGCGCTTCGCTCCGTTGCTCGCGTCGATCGCCGCCGATGCCGCGACCTCCACCCCGATCGCCGTCTCCGCAAAGCTCGAGCTCCACGCGCTCGAAGGGACGCAAGAGCCGACGACGGCGAACGTCGATCTGCGCGACGACTTCGCGCGCGGCGTCGTGTTGCTCGAGCAGCTCGACGGCGTCCGCTTCGACGTCGGCGATCTGCGCGAGCTCCGCGGCTCGACCGGCTTCTTCGCGCCTCAACCGCTCGATCGCGCGCACTTCGGGGCGACGCTCTTCGTCGCGCGCGGTACGGCGAACGCGCGCATCGAGTCGACCGAGGTCGGCGTTCCGTCGTCGGCGACGCTCGTGACGCCTGCAGTGCACTCGACGGTGAAGGCGACGCTCGCGAAGCTCGACCACGCGCGCGGCGGCGAAGTGAAGCTCGTGCTCGAAGGAGAGATCGGCAGCTCGCCGCGCGGCTACCGCGTGAAGGTCGAGATCGTGACGTTCGTCCGTGACGTCGTGAAACCGAACGCGATCCCGCCGGCGATTCCGCGCCTCCCCGACGCCGGTCGTCGTTGACGCGAAGGCGCGAGGCGCGACGTGCGCTACACTTCGTGCGATGCCGGACGACGCGCCGCCGAACGACTACGACGTCGTGCTGCTCCATGGTCCCACCGACGACGGCAACGGTGTCCGCGTCTTGCGCGCGCGGCCTGGGCAGCTCCAGGCAGGCGAGGTGCGCCCTGCACGCGAAGGCCAACCGGTGAACGGCGCTGAGGTGGTCACGCTTCGCCCGCGCGACGGCACGCCGAGCGTCTGCGACGTCCAGGTTCTCCACGCGCCGCAATCGAAGACCGAGACGGCACCGAGCGCCGACGGCGATCGTCACGGCCCCGCGCAAGTCGCGACGCACGCCTACCGCGCGCAGTGGGAGCACGTCTTCGGCAAGCGCGGCAACGTCGTCAACTAGACGTCAGTCGAACCACCCCGCGTCGCCCGGCGGTCCAGGCGGGCACGCGCCCGTGCATTGCGACACGCCGTTCCCCTGGCAAAAGCAGCTGATCGGCGTGACGTGATCCGGGCAGTACCCCGTGATGCACGACGTGTACGCCGGGCAGTAGCCCGCGCCCGGCAGCCAGCATCCTTGCGGACCGGCATCCCACGGCGGCGGCGGACCGGCATCCCACGGCGGCGGCGGACCGGCGTCCCACGGCGGCGGATACGGACACCTCCCCCCGCACTCCGCGCCGCGCTGCGGATCGCAGTAGCAAGTGATCGGTGAGTTGTCGGGGCAGTACGCGACGACGCACGTCTGGCCGTAGTAGCAGTCGCCATAACCGGGAATGAAGCACGCGGGGGGCTGCGGTCCGCCGTCGATCGGGATGCATGTGCACTGGCGAGAATCCCAATCGTAGCCGATGGGGCACGTGGTCGGCTGGCAGCTCGGCGCGTCGGGCTGGCACGAGCACGCGACGAAATCCCAGTGCATCCCGTGGCCGCAGATGCCGGGATCGGCGCAGCGCGGATCGTCCGGCACGCAGGAGCACGCGCCACCCGAGGCGACGAGATGCGTGCCCACCGGACAGTCGCCGCCGCAGGTTGGCGGCCCCGCGTCGGGCAGTGGCTCCACCTTCGACGTCGGCGCGCTGCTGCACGCTGCCGCGAGCCCGAGTCCGAGGACCACGCCGAGGAAGGCGAGACGGTTCTTCATGACACGTCGCATGAGCAGTCGACGTGCCGTGCGCGATTCGCCTGCTTTTCTCGATGCACCATCGCGCGAAGCGCCGACGACACGAGGCGCAGCGATCGCGACTGACGCGCTCTGGCACAGCGCGCGGCTGCCGCGAAGAGCTAGACCCCGATGAAGAGTCGATGCGCGAAGTTACGTTCGAGGCGCGCGCGGAGCACTTTGTCGGCGGCGAGCTCGATGTCGTATTCGATTCGCTTGAACTCGAACGTCTTCTTCTCGGTGTCGTACGCGGTGAAGCTCGCGCGGTTGTCGAAGTCGCGCGGCTGACCGACCGAGCCGACCGAGACGATGTATTTCTTGTCCGGCTCGAGCTCGAAGTCCATCGACGGCAGCTCCTCGACGCCGTTGCCCTTGGTCAGCGCGAACACCTTGCAGAGATGCGAGTGCCCGATGAGCGTGATGTGACCGATCTTGTCCCAGATCGACAAGCACTCGCGCGCCTGCTCCGGCGCGAAGATGTACTCGAACTCTTCGAGACGCACGGGCGAGCCGTGGCAGAGGAGCACGTTCTCCTCCTCGAGCTTCTCTTGGTACGGGAGCGCCTTCAGCCACGCCATGTTCTGCTCGCTGAGCATCGCAGCGTGCGCGTCGAGGGCGTGGCGAGCCGCCTCGTAATAGTACGAGTAGTCCATGCGCCCAGAGACCGCGGCGTCGTGGTTGCCGAGGATCGTCTTCTTCGCGACGTCGCGCACGAGATCGGCGCACTCGTTGGGCGAGCCGCCGTAGCCGACCGTGTCGCCCAGGCAGTAGTAGACGTCGATCCGCTCGGATCTGTACGCCTCCAACACGGCGCTCAGGGCTTCGTGGTTGGCGTGAATGTCGCTGAAAATTCCGATCCGCATCCAGCATCACCCTAGGCCGTACGCGCTCGCGGCGCCACGGTCCTTGTACTAAGCCCGGAAACGGAGGATACGCCGCACCGATGAGCGCTGACCATGGTAAAGGGCCGCCCCCGAAAGATCCCAACGCTCCCGTGACCGACGATCGCGTCAGCGACGACGTCGCAGGCGGCGCGCGCGCGGCGGATCTGCACGGCAACGCGATCGAAGACGACGACAGCGGGGTGCCGGACGTCGAGGAGCCCGAGGAGGAGGTCGAGCCGCCGCCCGCGGTGATCGCCGAGCTCGCGGCGGCGTGCGTGCGCTTCGTGGCGACGCGGTACGGCGTGATGCTGGACTTCACGCCGGAGACGCTGAGCCTCGTCGATCAGTGGGTGAATGATGCTCGCGCCGACGTCGCGGTGAATCCGCAGACGGTCGATCTCGTGCAGGGCGCGGCGGGCGCGTACCTCGGCGAGGTGATCCGCTTGGCGTTCGGCGGAGCGTGGTTCGCGGAGGGCGAGCAGGACGGGTGGCGCGTGGACCTGTCGCGCGTGTACCTGACGTTCAACCCGGTCGGGATGGTGCGCGAAGCGCTCGTCCTCGAGTCGCAAGAAGGATGGCACGCGCACCTCGAGACCGACGTCGCCGAGCGCGAGGATCTCGCGGCCCGGCTCGCGGCGCTCCCCGAAGTTCCGGACGACGAGTACTACGCGCCGACGACGCGGTTCGACGTCGTGCACATCGCGTACGAAGCGCTGCGCGCGACGATGCGCGCCGCCGGCCTCGACGACGTTCGCTTCGGGCCCGACGACTACCGCAAGTAGACGCCCGCGTCGCCGACACCCAGATCGCTCGTTCCCGGCACGCTCACGAGGTGACCCGGCTCGAACGCGTCGCCGAGGAACGTTCGCCACTGCAGCACGTACCGACCGCGCTGCAACGCCGGCAGCTCCTCGCGCGCGCCCGGCGCGAGCCACGCGGCGGCGGTGCCGTCGATCCACACGAACCGCAGTTGATCGGTCGCGTTCACGAGCACGAGGCCGCTCTCGGGACGCGGTGGCGCGGCATCGGTCGTGGGCGCGGGCGGAAGGTCGATGGGACCGCTTCGCAGCGCGGCGAGCTCGGGGCGCGAGAGCATGACGTCGGACACGAGCGTCGGGAGCGGCGACGACGCGAACGCGACCGATGCAGGCGGCGCCGCCATGGTCGACGCGCGCAAGTCCGAGCGTCGCACCAGCGACTGCACGTCGAACACGATCGCGCCCTTCGTCGTCCAGCGCACTTCCGCGTGCACCGGGATCTCGTCCGGCCCGCACAACGGCGTCGACGGCGGCGCGTTCATCAGGTCGAGCAGCGCGCGGCAGAGGAGCACGCCGCCTTCGCCCGCATCCTTCACCTGCGCGATCTCG
>JAYVXB010000161.1:0-22061 GCA_043785585.1 Deltaproteobacteria bacterium
CCCCCACCGATGGCCGCCCGGTGAAGATCGAGCTCACGGCGACGAGCGGGAAGCTCGACGTCGCGATCGGCGAACGACTGTCGCCTTAGCCGAGCAACGTCGCTCGCGGGAGCGCGAAGCGTCAGCTGGCGTGCGCGAGGCGCGCGATCGCCGCGTCCGCGCGCTTCGTGTCGACACCGCCGACGCACAGCTTCTGACCGTCACGCGGCACGAAGAGGACGCGGCACCGACCGCGCGCGCCCGGCGCGATGCTCGACAGCGCGAAATCGAGGCCGATCCCGAGAGCCACGATGACGAGCCCGGTCAGCAGCAGGGAAGGCGACGCCGCGCGCACGCCGTCGACGAACGTCGCGACGCCGAAGTAGCTGCCGACCGCGAGCGCGAGCAGCCCCGCGTAGAACGCCGCGCGCGGGTAGCGGACCTCGCGCGTCGCCCGAACGAGCCCCGCGCGCTGAATGACGACGTCGCGATCACGCAGCGTGCGCCCGAGGAGCTCGGTGCGAAACCGAATGCGGACCGTCTTGTCCGAGAGCACGACCTCTGCGGGACGCTTGTACGCCAGCGCGAGCCGCGCGAGGAGACGCGCCGCGTGCATGAAGAACAGGATCCCCGTCAGCGCGAGGAGCGCCGTCGCGACCGGTCCCCGCGGCGCCGCCGTGATCTCACCGACGATCTTCTCGTCCTCGCCGCTTCCGCCTCCGCCGACGAGCACACGCGCCAGCTTCGGATCGCGGACCTCGGTCGCGAGCGACGTCGCGTGCCGGCTTGCCGCGGGAGACGACGAGAGCGCGAGCGCCACGCCGCCGACGAGCGCTTCGCCGCGTCCGAGAGCCGGCAGCTTTCCTTGATCGATTCGGCGCACGCGATCGGCGATCGCGTCCCAAAGATCCGCCGCGCCTTCGCCGAGCGCGCGATCGAGGAGCCCCGTCGCGTCGAACGGCGTGTGCGCCGCGAGCCAGAGGAGATCCGTCGCGGCGCGATCTTCTTCGTCGCGGCCCTTCGGCGGCGTCTCGGCGAGCGTGTGCGCCCAGAGCGCGCAGGTGAGCGCACGCTCGGCGTCGTCCTCGGGTCCGCGCTCGAGCACGGCGAGAGCGTCGCCGAACGGCGTCATCGCCTCTTCGTGGGTGAGCTTGAGCTCCGTCGCGAGCTCGGCGACGCGCGCAGCGTCGAGCCACTCGGCGCGCCTCGCCTGCGCCGCCGCGGTCACCACCGTGCGCGCGATGGAGACCAGATCGCCGAGCCTCGCGCTCTTCCCCAGCGCATCGAATGCGCGAACGTCAGCGTCACTTCCCATCGAGCCTCCCGTCTACTCGAACGCCCGCCCGAGCACCACTATTCGCCGTCGGGTCGCCGGGCATGTAGCACGCCGGAACGTTCTCCCTTCGGGTCGATCGAAACTTGGCCCGTGCGGGGCGGGTTCAGTATCCGGGAGGGGAACGGAGGCGACCCCGATGCGAACGAAGACCGAGCTGATGACCGAGCTACAGGCAATGCTGCGCGATGTCCTCGCGGCGAAGGCCGCCGGTGGAAACCACGGTCGCATCGCGCGGGCGCACGGCTACGTGGACGGCTACATGCGAGCGCTCCTCGACCTGGAGATCGTCACGAAGACGGAGCTCCTCGAGGCCGTCGCCGCCGAGCGCGAACGCGCCAGCGGCCCCGCGATGCGTGTCCTCGACGAGGTCACGCCCGCGAGCAAGACGACCGTCGCGGCCTGAAGCTCGAGCTACGGCGTGAGGATCGACACGTCGCCGGTGACGACGGCCGACGCGTGATCCGTCTGCCGCCACCAGTTGGCGACCTGCGTGCTCCCGGGGACGACGTGGGGGAAGTAGCCGGCGAACTTGTTCGGCTGCGCCACGACCTTCACCGACCACTTGTGCTTCCCACCCATCGCCGGCGAGCCGGTCGCTGCGTGCAGCGTCCCCGCCGTCGCGTCTTGGTAGAAGATCGACACCGAGCCGTTCGCGTCCGCCGTGACGAACGAGTCGTCGCCGACGACGTGCTTGCCGTCGCCGAACGGCATCCCACCGACGCCGCGCCCGTCATCGACGATCTCGGGCACGGTCGGCGGCTTGTTGCCGCCGGGGATGGTGAGGTACTGCACCGCCTCGGTGAAGCCGTTGACGTAGCTGACGTGCCAGTCGCCGTTCTCGGCGATGAAGAGCGACGCGCCGACGCCGACGTCTCCGGTGTCCTTCGCGCTGATGCCGCCGTCGGGGCCCGAGCCGGGCGTGCGCGAGCCGGTCTCGCCGTCGAGGATCGTCGTCGTCCACTTGCCCGCGTTGTTCGCGACCTGGACGAGGTTTCCGTGGATGCGATCGTAGACGACCATCCCGATGCCCTGCGCGCCGACGCCGAGCGCGATGTAGTCGCCGAAGCCGTTCGGGTACGACTCGACGTATTTGTCGTCGAGGACGGTGCCGCACGTCGCCTTGCCGGCGATCGTCACGCACGTCTGCGCGGCCGTACCGATGCCGCCGCCACCTCCGCAATCGGCGGGCGTGCAACCCGTCGCGGCTGCTTGGCAGAGGCCCGTCTCCTTGATGCACTTCTGTCCGGCGTCGCAGAACTTTGCGCGGCAGGGTCCGTTCTCGTCGACCGCCGCGTCTTCGAACGCCCAGTCCGTCGCCGCAGCCGGGACCGCCGCCGATGCTTTCGCGAGCGTCACCTTCGAGCGAACCTTCCCGCCCGTCCCTTTTTCCATCACGAGGAACGCGATGACCGGCTTGCCGGCGACGATCCCGATCTTCCCGTACCGGCCGATGTCGCTCACCGGCGCCTGCTTCACCGTGTGCGTCGTCCACTTCGTTCCGTCGAACGACGCGAACTTCAGCGCGGCGTGCGATGCGTCGTAGTAGCTGACCATCGGGTTGTCGGTCGGATCGAGCGCGATGCTCGTCCAGAGCCCGACGTCGTCGCCGAGATCCGTCTCGCCGCCGCGCCATCCGAGCGGATCGTTCGCGGGGCAGGTGCCGTCGGTGCGCGCGGGCGGGAGCCCATCGACCGTCGTCCAACCGACGACGTTCTTCCCGGTGTCGTACTTTCCGACGACGAGATCGCCCCAGAGATTCGCTCCGTGCGGATCCGACGTGTCGCCGTCGTTGTATCCGGCGACCCAGATCGTCCCGTCTTTCGCCTTGGCGACCGACGTGTACGAGCCGACGAGGCCCGGCGTGTTCGCCGATCCGCACGGCGTGTTGCAATCCGGACCGCAGCGCGTGCCCGAGGGCGGTTGGTTCGTGTTGTCGTTGCCTCCGCACGAGCATCCCTCGTGCGACGCAGCGAAGATGGCGACCGCGCCGAGGCCGACGAGCGACGACGTGCGCGCGTACGCACGCGCTCCGCTCGCGCGACGACGGCGCATCGCGAGGAGCGCGATCGCACCGAGCAACGCCAATCCGCTCGCCCACGCGAGCGGCGTCGCGCTCGCGCTCCCCGGCGCCGAGCAGCCGCAGCCGCCCGTCGTCCCGAGCGATCCATCCGGACGCCCGCGCACGAGCGCCGAGCTCACGCTCCCGGTGTTTCCTTCCTCGTCCTTGACCTCGCCATCGACCGCGTGTGCACTGCCCGCGACGAGCGCGGCGAGATTCGCGACCGGCTCCCATTCGGACCACGCGCCGATCGTTCCGGCCGCGTCGGTGAAGCGGTACCGCCCGACGAGCGCCGACTCGTCGCTGACGATGTCCCACGCCTTGATCGCGAACGTTCCGTCTTCGGCTTTGTGGATCGTCGCGACCGGCGCGATCGTGTCGATCGTGAACGGCGCCGACGCCGGCGTCGAGTCCTCGGTCTCCGGGCGACCGACGATGCGCGACGTCGCGTGGAGCACGTGTTTGCCCTGCAAAAAGAGCGCGTCCGTGTCGATCGTGAAATCGCGATCCTTCGTCCACATGCTCGCGGGGCCGTCGTCGATCGTCCAGTTGTACTCAATCTCGTGCTGCCCATCGTCCTGCGGCGACGAGAAGAGGACGTGGAGCTTCGGGAACTTCGTGCGGTCGGCCGTCGTGAGCGACATCGCCTCCGGGTGCACCGACTTGTCGAGGATCTTCAGCCCGGTGTCGATCTCCGGCAACGCCGCGCCCGGCGCGAGCGAGAGGTCTCCGAAGATCGCGAGAAAGTCGTCGTTGCCCGACGTGAGCTTGCGGATGCCGCCGTCGGGGATCGTCAGCGCGAGACCGACCGACTTCAGCGCGCCCGAGATGTCGAACGGCTTGATGCCGCCGCCGATGAACTGCCCGACGATCCCACCGAGGATCCCTTGCAGCGCCGACGACACCTGCTTCGGTTCGTCCGTGAGCAAATCCGAATTGGTCACGACGCCGTTGACGATGGTCAAGTTGCCGATCGTGATCGCGACCCCGCCGTTCGGGTTCGTCTTCGGATCCTTCTTCGTCGTGAGGTTCACCGGCACGGTCACGTCGGACGTGAAGGTGAGGACGCGCACGAAGCGGTCGTCGGACCAGATGTAGAAATCGATCGCAAACTTGTTGAGCTGGATCGCGAGGAGCGGATCCTTCTGGATGTCCGTCCCCTTGCCGAGCTTGATCGACGGTGCCGCTTGCGGGCGCGTCGTGATCGCCGCCGCGGCCGGCTTCGACTCGAACGTCAGCTTGTTGATCGAGCTGATGAGCAGGCTGAGGAGCCCGCTGTTGAGCGTCTGGAACTGCTCGGTCGACACGCCGAGGCAGAGGAGCCCGCTGTTGTAAACCGACACCATGCTGAAGTTCAAAAAGCGCCCCGCGAGCGCGATGCCGAGGTGCGGCCCGGTCTCTCCCATGACGGGCCAGGGCGTGATGACGTCGCCCTTCAGCTCCGCCGGTACGGGGATCCCCGTCGGCACAGGGTTCTCGGCGATCGGAACGCAATCGGTCTTGGGCGAGGGGAGCGCACCGCCGAACATTCCGAGCGTGATGCCGTTCGTCGTGTGGCCGTTCACGGCGGCCGCGCCGGGCGCCGGATCCATGTCGCCGTTGGCGGCGAGCATGAAGTCGAGACCGCCCGACGTGCCTGGCGAAATCTTCGCGAGCGCCGAGCTGAGATCCATGTGGCCGTCGAGTCCGAGCATCGTCGGCACGCACACCGTCGGCTGCGACGTGTAGACGCACTTCGCGTTGGCGCCGTCCGGCATCGAGCCGGTCGGGCAGGGAGGGTTCGCCCCCATGACGGGCTTCGTGCAGAGCTGCGACTGAAGCGCCGACTTGATCTGGTTGACGAGCGGCGCGGTGAACTGTCCGACGATCGTCCCCTTGAGCGCGTTCGCCGCCGTCCCGATGAAACCTCCGCCGCAAATCTGGACGACGCTCTGGTCGATCGTCACGTTGACGATGGCGTTCTGCGCGTCGACCTTCATGTACCCATCGCGCGGCGCGAACATCGCCGACTCGGCGATGAGCGGGAGCTCGATGTCCACCGGGATGTCCGCGTAGTCCACGTTCGGCAAGTTGCCGTTGCAGCCGCCTACGCCGATTCCGACGTCCGGATCGCCCGACGCGGGAATGCAGAGGATCTTGACGTCGACGTGGAGCGGCAGGTCCTGGAGTCGCACCGGGATCGTTCCGGAGATCTTCACGCTATGCGGCGTGATGGCGTCGAGCGTGAGCTTCGCGCCGGAGAGCTTGATCTCGGCCTCGCACTGCGGCGGCATCGCGCCCGCGACGGGGTGCGGAGCGGGGCAGATGTTCGCCCCGAAGTTGTACGGGAAACAGCTTCCGCTCGGCGCGCTCGTCGACGACGGCACCGGGAAGTTCAACACGCCGCCGCTGCCACCGAGGAGCTTTGCAGCGAGCGTCCCGATGTTCGCCTGGAGGAAGTCGAGACCGGGGCGCGTGAGACGCACCGACGCTGCGTTCGTGATCGCGTTCGGCTTCGGATATCCACCTGGGAGCGGCGTCACGCCGCAGCTCGAGCAGCCGCTCGCGCAGCCACCGCCGCTGCACGACGCGACGATCAAGAAAAGGACGACGAGGAGCGCGTTACGCGACCAGTGACGAAGCATGGATCCTCCCAAAAGCGAGGCACCGCCCGACCGCGATGCCAGAACAACCACGCGACACCCATCCACCGGAGCGGCCCGCAGAACGCGATGCCGCGCCCTCGAGACCTAGTACCTCGGCGATGTAAGATTACCTGAAAGCGAGATCCGCGGGGGCTCGAGGCGCGGGCAAACGCGCGAAGAGACGTCATTGCAACAAAGGGCGACAAAGCGGAAACGCCGCGCCCACCTTTCGGCAGACACGGCGTTCGCGATCTCGGAGGCTCGATTCTCAGTCGGTCTTGGCGTCGCTCGTGCCGCCGTCGCCGGATACCGCGCCGTTGCAGAGCGGGTCGGCCGACGTGTCGTTGATCTTGACGGCGGAAGCCGCGAACGTCGCCGCAAGCCAGTAGCTGTCGGCGCATCCGCCCGCGGACTTCGTCGTCGAGCAGTAGTCGCCTTGGAAGGCGATCTTGTTCGCCGCGTCGCGCTTGCAGTGGAAGCCGTCCGGCCCCGGCGTCGAGTTCGTCAGCATGACGCAGAGGGTCTTGTTTCCGAGCTGCGGGATCGGGACGTTGTCGGCCTCTTCGAGCGTGATGAAGCCGCCGAGCGCGCCGTCGGTGTGCCAGCGCGAGCAGTCGCTGCGCGAGTCCACGCAGTCTTTGTCGAGCGCCGCGTAGTTGAAGCCGCCGATGCAGTTGCCGTCGGCGGAGAACGACACCTTCGAGACCGACACGTTCGACAGCGGCAGGATGATGAGCTGGTTCGGATCGCCGTTGACGAAGATCGGAACGTTGAGCTTGGCGACCGCGTCGGACGAGAACGTGTTCCCCATCAGGTTCACCTTCGCCGTGACGGGCTCGACCACGATGCCGCTCCCGGACGCCGTCGTCTTCGCGAAGCAGTACCCTTTGCCGAACGGATCGGTCGAGGGGGGCGCGCCGCCGGTCGTGACCATGCCGGTCGTCTTGTCGATCCGAATGAGCCAGTTGAACGCGCCGTCGCCGTTCTCGCCGCACTGTTTCGCGTTGAGCGTGATGCCATGATCGACGACGACGTTCTGGATGAAGCCGCTCGCGAGCGCCGCGGGGGTGATGACCGTCAGGCGTCGAAAGCGAAAGTCGAGGATCTGCTTCGATGAGTTGTCTGCGAGCGGCATGCACGTCGACTTCGACCCGCACTGCGCCTCGTTGATCATGCATGCGTTCGAAGCCGGACAGCTCGGCGGGTTCGTGTCCGACGCGCACGTCGGCTCGGGGAACGTGCCTGCCGTCGCTGCGCAAGCGCCGGCGGCGGCGGTGCCCGAGTCGTCCGTGCTCTGGACGATCTTCTTGTCCGACGAGCACGCGCTCATCGTAATCGCGGCCGTCACGACGGTGAGCGGCAACCCCATCGTCAACCAAATCGGCAATTTCATCGAAGCCTCCTCAAGAGCGGACGCGGGGGAAGGGTAGCACGTCAGACGGTGAAGCTCAGCTCGCCGCCGTAGTCGACGAGCCTGCAGAATGCATCGATTCGCTTCGACAGATCGGCCTTGCCGATCGCGAGGAGGCGGCGCGGGCCGATGTCCTCGACGCAGAACGATCCGAGCGCCGACGCGAAGAACATCGCGCGTCGCATCGCGCGCGGCGAAGCGTCGCCGTGGCGTGCGAGGTACCCCATGAGCCCGCCCGCGAACGAGTCGCCCGCGCCCGTCGGATCCTGCACGTCTTCGAGCGGGTACGCCGGAACGAAGAACGTCCCGCCCTCGTCGAAGAGGAGCGCGCCGAACTCGCCGCGCTTGATGATGAGGCGCGACGGACCGCGCTTGCGAATGTCGGCCGCGGCCTTGACGAGGTTTTGGATCCCCGAGAGTTGGCGCGCTTCTTCGTCGTTGATGATCAGCAGATCGATCTTCTTGAGCATCTCGGCGAGCGCGGCAGGCTCGCCCGAGATCCAGAAATTCATCGTGTCGGCGGCGACGAGCTTCGGCTTCTCGACTTGACCGACGACCTCGACCTGCAGGCTCGGGTGGATGTTGCCGAGGAGGACGAACGGGCTCGACTTGTACGCAGCGGGAATCTTCGGCTTGAACGTCGCGAAGACGCCGAGCTGCGTGTCGAGCGACTCGCGGCTCATCAGGTCCGCGGAGTAGCGGCCGTGCCAGCGAAAGCTCTTCCCGTCGACGCGCTCGACGCCCGCGGTGTCGACGCCGCGAGCGCGCAGATCCGTCAGCGTCGCTTCGGGAAAATCGGTCCCGACCACGCCGACGATCCGAACGGGCGCGAGGAGCGACGCGGCGATCGACGAGTAGGTCGCGGCGCCGCCGAGGACGTCGTTGAAGATGCCGCTCGGCATCTCGAGATCGTCGAAGGCGATCGACCCGACGATGAGGAGGCCGTGGGAAGAGGATTGTGTTTGCACGGCGAACTTTCTTAGTGCCCTTCGGCCAAACTGCCTACAGCTTCTTGCCGATCAGCCAACCAAGACGCTCGCGCGACGCGGGCGAAATCGCGTCCTTCGCCGTCATGATCGCCGCCTTTAGCGCGCCCGTCGCGCGGCTGTTCGCCGGATCCGGAAGAGTCCGCGCGAGCTCGATGACGGTGCGGCGCGCGAGATCGACGTTCGTCCGGATGACGGCGAGGACCGCGTCGACCGACACGTCTTCCTCGCTCTCGTGCCAGCAGTCGTAGTCGGTCGCGAGCGCGAGGAGCGCGAACGGCAGCTCGGCTTCGCGCGCGAGCTTCGCCTCCGGCATCCCCGTCATCCCGATGACCGACACGCCCCACGAGCGGTAGACGCGGCTCTCCGCGCGCGTCGAGAACTGCGGCCCCTCCATGCATACGTACGTCCCGCCGCGGTGCACCTTGCCGCCCGCGCGCTCGGCCGCGCTCGCGAGCGCCGCCGCGAGATGCTCGCAGACCGGATCGGCGAACACGACGTGCGCCGCGACGCCGTCCTCGAAGAACGTCGTCACGCGCCGCTTCGTCAAGTCGATGAACTGATCGACCGTCACGAGATTCCCCGGGACGATCTCTTCCTTCATCGATCCGACCGCGCTCACGCTCACGAGGTGCGTCGCGCCGGCCATCTTCAGCGCGCAAATGTTCGCGCGGTAGTTGATCTGATGAGGCGGCACGCGATGCCCGCGCCCGTGACGCGGCAGAAAGAGGAGGCGCACGCCATCCGCGCCGTCGCCGTCGCCGAGGTCGCCTTGGACGATCGCGTCGCTCGGCGCGCCGAATGGCGTGTCGACGCGGAGCTCGGTCACGTTCGTGAGGCCGTCGATCTCGTAGAGGCCGCTGCCGCCGATGACCGCGAGGCAGGGGCGCGTCGAGGGCGCGCTCACGGCTTCACCTGCCCGTCGCGCAGCAATCGTTCGGCGAGGTACGCACGTCGCGCGCGGCTCGCGCGCTCGGCGCGGACGATCGAGCGGAGCTGATCGAACGCGTCGTCGAGCTGATCGTTCACGACGAGGTAGTCGAAGAGCGCGTAGTGCTCGATTTCCCCCTTCGCCACGGCGAAGCGCCGGCGCACGACCTCTTCGGTCTCGCTCGCGCGCCCGCGCAGTCGCTTCTCGAGCTCGCCCATCGACGGCGGCAGCACGAACACGCCGATGATGTCGTCCCGCTTCGCGCGCATCTGCCGCGCGCCTTGGTAGTCGACGTCGAAGATCATCCCGCTGCATCCGGGCGTCGATTGCGCGCGCTCGATCTCCGCGAGCGACGTCCCGTAGAGGTTGTCGTGCACCTCGGCCCACTCGAGGAACTCGCCCTTTTTGACCTTCGCTTCGAAGGCGGCTCGATCGACGAAGTGGTAGTCGCGCCCGTCGACCTCGTTCGCGCGCGGCGACCGCGTCGTGTGCGACACGCTGAAGCGCAGATCGGGGAAACGCTCGAGCAGCATGCGCGTCAGCGTCGTCTTCCCCGCGCCGCTGGGCGACGACAAGATGAGCAGCAGAAAATCGGACGACATGGCTCTCCAGGACGGACGTGAGGCGAAGGGAAGGGGAGACGGGAACGCTACTCGACGTTTTGGACTTGCTCGCGCATGCGCTCGATCTCGGCCTTCACCTCGACGATCGCGTGCGTGATTTGCGCGTCCGGACTCTTTGCGCCGACTGTGTTCGCCTCGCGCGCCATCTCTTGCAAGAGAAAATCGAGCCGCCGACCGCACGCCTCGGTGCTCGCGATGAGCGATGCGAACTGGGCGCAGTGGCTCTCGAGCCGCGTCAGCTCTTCGCAGATGTCGATCCGCTCGGCGAAGAGCGCGATCTCCTGCTCGAGCCGCCCCACGTCGCACTCGATGTCGGTCTGCGCCTTGAGGCGAAGCGCTCGCTCGCGAAGGCGGTTGCGGTGGATCTCGACGACCTCGGGCGCGCGCCCTTCGACCGCCGTCGACAGGCGGCGCACCGTATGAAGCCTCCTCGTGAGATCGTCGGTCAGCGCGACGCCTTCTTTTTCGCGCATCTGATCGAGCGCCTTCACCGCCCCATCGAACGCGCGACGCGTCGCCATGCGAACCTGCTCGAGCTCACGGTCGACCGACGACGCGAACAAATCCGGAATCGTCGCGAGGAGCGACAACGGCACTTCGGTCCCGGGCGCGAGCTCGTCGCGCAGCTCGCACAGCGCTTTGTACGCCGCGCGCGCCCGATCGCGATCGAGCACCGGCGCGCCGATCGCCGCCCCCTCGACGCGCACCGCGATCTCGAACCGCCCGCGCGTCAGCTTCTCGCGCGCGAGCTGCTCGACGAACGTCCCCAGATCGGCGATCTCGCGCGGCACGCGCACGCGCACGTCGAGGAACCGATGGTTCACTCCGCGGATCTCGACGCAGAGCTTCGCCTTCCCAGCGTCGCCGAGAGCGGACTCACCGATGCCGAAACCGGTCATGCTGCGCATCGTCAGAAGCCTTGAAAGTACCGCCGCAACCGTGAGCGCGCGATCACTTCTTCTTAAAAAGCGCTTCGAGCCTCGCCTTGTTCGCGTCGACCTTTGCCGAGGGGTCGTCTGGAGCGCCCCCCGCGTGGTTCGCGAACGTGAAGAACGTGCACCGATTCGCGGCCTCGCGATCCGGAACGTGCTCGGCGATGTGCTCTTTGCACTGGTTGTAAGCGCCCGGATCCCAATGCTCGCAGTTTTTGCACGAGTGCAGATCCGCAGCGCAATGCGGGCACGTATCGGCGCGCGCCATCTTCACTTCGAAGACGATCGCGCCGCGGCACTTGTGGCAAAAGTGGCGTTTTTCGTCGATCTTCGGAATCCAGCCCATCGCGGCGACTCTACCGACTAGAGCCCCTTCATCCGCTTCAAGCGCTCGAGCACCTTCTGGTACTCGATGTCCCAGTCGCGGGTGCCTTCCTTCACGTGACGGAGCTGCGCGCGCACTTCCGCGTCGAGCCCGTCGTCCACCGCCATGTGCTTCTTGAAGACGGGCGCCATCTTTCGACGGAGCTCGACGTCCTCGGCGAAGATCTCGTCGACGTTGGCGGAGTGGTGAAAGATCTCGACGACTTGATCGAGGATGTAGTCGAGCGCTTCGTCGCCGAGCTTGATCCCTTTCTCGTCGGCGGCGAGCTGGCGCACGCGATTGAACTCGCTCTGCGGTCGGCCCGTGCGCTCGAGGATGTCTTTCGCGCGCTCGTTGATCTCGCGCTCCATCGACAAATAGTTGTTGAGCACCGAGACGATGTCCGCCTCGACCTCTTTGGGCGACTCGGCCTCGATGTCGTTCGACGCGACGAGCGCGCGCGTGACCTCGGCGGCGATGCTCGCGACCTTTCCGGTGTAGAGACGCATGGCCGGGAACGTACTTTCAGCGCTTCTTCGGGGCCACCGGAATCCGACCGAGGCTCTCCTCTTTCATCCCGACCTGAAGCCTTCGCATGACGGCCTTCTTCTGCCGCTCCTTGTATTTCGAGTGGCTCGCTTCACCCAGCTCGTTCCCCGACTCCGTGTCGCGATCGACGAGCTGGAACTCGCAGATGACGAAGATGATCGAGCCGAATTGGTTGGCGCTCGGGGGCGCGCGATCGAGGATTTTTTTCGGGATCCGCACCGGCATGTCGACGACGAAGTGGATGATTCGGTACGACTGCGCCGAGAATCGATTGTCGCTCGGCGTGTAGTCGTCGTCCGGCCCCGCCTGCATCTCGGGGAGCATCGGCTTCAGGTGCGCGTTCTGCAGGCAGTACGACTTGAAGTTGAAGACCGAGTTCGTGCTCTGCCCGGGCACGACGTAGTTGAACGGGAAGAGCTTCTTCGTCAGGTACTGCACGACCGGAAAGATGTCCGCGCGCGTCCGCGTGACGACGCGGAAGCGGAGCTTGTCGTAAATCTGCGCGGCGGTCGTCTCCTGCTTGGAGAGGAGCTTCGTGTAGAGGGAGTCCTTGTTCTTTCGTCCACCGATGAACTCGATGATCGGAAAGCCGCCCGCGAGCATCGCGCCGATGATCCGATAGACCTTCTCTTCGACGATGTGAAACACCTCTTGGTCGGACATCGGGAGCACGAAGAGGAGCTCGCGGCCGTCGAGGTGATGAATGATGTGCATGCACTTCAGGATCGTGCACGCGCACGTCTGACGGTGGCCGCGGCTCGCGGCGAGCAGCATCATTTCGGGCACCGTCGCGCGCTCGACGGGCTTGGGGATCGGGTAGTCGAAGTGGCGGCGCAGGTAGCTGACCGCTTCGTCCTTGATCGCTTCGAGGCGCGCGCGATCGGACGCTTCGGTCGGATGGAACTCTTGCGCGACGAGGAACTCGGCGACCTCGTCGACGTCGGCGAAGTTCAGCCGGTGCCAATCGATGACCGAATCGCCGCGAAGGATGAGGCGCACGGCCTCGAGATCCGCGAGCGTGAACTCTTCGAGGCGCTTGAGTCGCTCCGGATCGCTCATGACGGCGGCGAAGCGCGAAAGGCGGCGTGGCGAGGCGAAGCGCGACCCGCGCGAGCCCGGCTCAGACGCCCTTGTGAATCTCCGACGTCTGTTGCACCGCGGCCGATGCCGGCGCCGTATGGCGACCCATCGAGAGCGTCCCGACGAAGATGCAGAGCGTGACCGCGAGGACCGCCCAGTGGCCAACGAACGCGCCCGTACAACCGGCGACGGCCATCGGGGCGACTGCGACCAAGTACCAGGGGGACAGCTTCATTCGGGGGGAGTCTCCAGGAGCCTGCGTCAAATCAACTGCGACTCATCGTGTGGTGTGGCCGGATGTAAGGCAAGATACGACACCCCTGAGGGACGGACAAGCTTGTAACGGGGCGCGAGCAACCAGATCAAGGGAAAGCGACCATCGGGCATCGCATGGAGCGATCCAAGTGCGCGGCCGTCACACATGCGGATGCGGTCGAAACCGCAAAGGAAAGCGAAATACGCGGAATCAGGTGAGGTACCTCGACCACTGGCCTGCAGCGCGGTGGCGACGAGGGAGCGAACGGGAACGTGGGCCGCTGGACACGCGCGCCGTGGGTTTGGGCACGCGGAGGGGCAACGGGTGTACAGCAATCACGGCCGACCTTCTGCCGCATCGCGTTGAAAAGTGCAAGGCGAGTTGTACGGAACGCACCAAGGGGTCTATCGTCAACGGGTGCTCCGAGACGCTGGCGGTCTGCCGCGCGGACTTCTCATGCTCTTGCTCCCGCTGACGGCGGCGTGCACGACCGTGGATCCGGGGCCGAATTTCGTCGTCGAGCCGGAGAGCTTCAATCCGGATTACTTCTATTGCCACGTCGAGCCCGAGCTCCTCTTCAACAAAAAGTGCGGCGGAGGGGACACCGCGGCGGGGGATCCGGCGAATGGTTGTCATTTCAACTCCGCGGCGGTGAGCGGGATGGCGATCGTGCAGCACAACCCGGTCGACTGCGCGGGCGGCGAACATCCCGTCGATCGATCGCAGATCGCGACAGGCAGCGCCGCCGAGGGGAACCTGCAAGCGGCGTCGCTCGAGATGAGCAAGGACTATCTGTCCGCGCAGATCTTCGTTCGGCCAACTGGCCACAATCATCCGCGAACGATCTTCGCGCCCGACGACGCCGTCGTAGAAGTCATCCGTCAGTGGGCGGCGAAATGAATCGCGACCTGACGATGGCGTGCGCCGCGGCGCTCATCGCGGTCATCGCGCCGTCGGTCGCGCACGCCGACGACAAAGATCCCGAAGCGTTCGCGAAGGTCATCGTCGACTCCGCGGAGTTTCGCAGCGGCCCCGGCGTCTCGTTCCGCGTGATCCACACCGCGCATCGCGGCGAGACGTTCGCGCTCGACGGGCGCCCGGGCAGCGGATTCTGGTTGAAGGTGCTCTTGCCGGACGGCCGCACGGCGTACGTCGTCGGCGACGAAGTGCAGCCGTTCGCGGTTCGGCCGGACGAAGATGGCGCGCCGTCGCGACCGGGATTCTTCGCGCCGCCCCCGCTCGAAGGCGCGCGGGGAGGGCTCGCGATCGTCGGCGGCATTCTCAGCATCCCGGTCGCGGACGGATCGATCCAACGCCAGGGTTACCTCGAGGCGCGTCCGTCGCTCGTCCTCCACAAGACCGTCAGCCTCGACGGCTTCATCGGCGACGCGCTCACGTCCGACGGCTCGCAAATCCTCTACGGCGCCGGCATCACGGTCTACCTCGCGCCGAGCTGGGTCGTCTCGCCGTTCGTCAGCATCGGCGGCGGCGGCCTCAGCGTCTTTCCGAACTCCGATTCGTTCGTCCTCAAACGCCAAGACGCGTACATCGCGCGCGCGGGCGGCGGCATCTTGATGGCGCTCCGAAATCGCATTCTGTTCCGGCTCGAAGTGAACAACCTCTCGGTGTTCACGGCAGATTCGTACAAGAACGCGCAGTCGTACGTCGGCGGTTTCGGGGTTTACTTCTAAAGGGATGCCGATGCGAAGCGTTGTCCTCACGATGTTCTGCGCGTGCGCCGCTCTCTTCACGATGGCGTGCTCGACGGTCAAGCCGCAGCAGCGCGCGATCCTCGCCGATCCGACGATGCAATTCGAGGCCGAGCCGCACGAGGACGCGGTTCGTCGACACGCGATCGACAACCGCGAAGGATCGATGGGTGGAGGCGGCGTCTCCGGCGGAGGGTGCGGGTGCAACTGAAGGGGCGCGGGCGCATGCGCGCGCGATCGACGATCGCGGCGTTCTTCGCAGTCGCCGCGGTCGGCGGCGTCGCGACGGCGTCGTCGCGCGCGGACGCGCAGATCGTCGACTTCAACACGACGCACTCGGTCTATTACGAGAAGCCGTCGCGGACGAAGATGTTCGTCTACACGCCCGGCGGCAACCTGCAGGTCTCGCCGACCGACTGGCTCCAGGTGCGCGCGGGATGGGAGGCCGACGTCGTCTCCGGCGCGAGCATCGCCGTCAAGGCGGGCCCGGCGTACCAGGCGACGCACCCGGCGGCCGACGTCATCAGCGCCGCGAGCGTCCACGATCTTCGCAACAGCGCGCGCGGCGGGTTCACGCTGAAGAAGGACATCGTCACGCTCACCGCCGGGTACGCGTACTCGACCGAGCACGACTACCGCTCGAACTCGTTCAACGTCGCCGCGCGCACCGACACCTTCGACAAGAACTCGCAGTTCGAAATAGCGTACGCGCGAAACTTCGACTCGGTGTGCGATCGCGTGCAGGCGTCGGACAGCTCGAACGTGCCGACGCACCTTCGTCCGCTCGAGGACTCGACGGGGTGCTTCACGTCGATCGCCGGACGCACGACGCGATCGATCGCGATCGACAGCTTTCAAGGCGGCTGGACGCAGACGTGGACGCCGACGCTCGCGACGCAGCTCATCTACAGCGCCGAGATCCAGAACGGCTTCTTGAGCAACCCGTACCGCGCCGTGATCATCGGCGAGGGGCTCAAGGCGCAAGAGCATCACCCCGAGAACCGCGCGCGCGACGCGATCGCGGCGCGCATGCACTTGTACTTTCGGCCGATCAAGGCGGCGCTTCGGCTCGGCGTGCGTGGGTACTACGACACGTGGGACATCAAGAGCGTCTCGACCGACGCCGAATTCGAGAAGCACTTCACCGAGTCGTTTCGCGCGACGGTGCGCGGGCGGTTCTACAAGCAGTCGGGCGCGGTGTTTTACAGCGACGACTACACCGGCGGCGACAAGCCGCTCGGTCCGCGAGGAAAATACTGGTCGGGCGATCGCGAGATCTCGCCGTTCTGGAGCTGGATGCTCGGCGCGCGCGTCATCTACACGATCGCGCCGCAGAAGCCGCTGCTCGGGATCATCTCCCAGCTGAAGTTCTCGGGCTCGGCCGACATGATCGTCTTTCACTACGATCAGTTCACGCTCGCAGGCGATCCGATCCAGAACGCGCGCGCGTACGTCGCGACGCTGAGCGCGACCGCGCTGTTTTAGCTGTCGTCGCTTCCTTCGCCGTCGCCGCCGCGGAGGCCGTGCTTCTTCGCCATGTCGTGCAGGTGCTTGCGATCCATCTTCGCGTCGCGCGCGGCCGCGCTCACGTTTCCGGCGTGCCGCCCGAGGAGCCATTTGACGTACCGCTTCTCGAACTCGGTATCGTACTTCGCGCGCGTCTCGCGGTAGCTCTTGCCCTGTTCGAAATGGAACGCGCCCTCGCCGCCGCCGCTCGACATCGGCAGCGAGATCAAGCTGAGCTCGTTCGCGCCCGTCGCGCGTGCCATGTAGACCGCGCGCTCGAGCACGTTGCGGAGCTCGCGGACGTTGCCCGGCCAGTCGTGCGCCATCAGCGCCTGCATCGTGTCGGGCGACACCGTCAGCGTCTCGGCGCCGCCCGCGGCCTTCAGGATGTGCTCGACGAGCATCGGAACGTCGTCGCGTCGCGCGCGGAGCGACGGCACCGTCACGGGAACGACGGCGAGACGGAAGTAGAGATCCTCGCGGAATTTCCCGGCAGCGACCTCGCGCTGGAGGTTGCGCTTGGTGGCGGCGACGACGCGCACGTCGCTGTGGATCGTTTTGTTGCCGCCGACGCGGCGGAATTCTTTGGTCTCGAGGACGCGCAAGAGCTTCGGCTGGACGTCGAGCGGAAGCTCGCCGATTTCGTCCAAGAACACCGTGCCGCCGTCCGCGAGCTCGAAGGCGCCTTGCCGCGACGCGACCGCGCCGGTGAACGCGCCGCGCTCGTGACCGAAGAGCTCGCTTTCGAGGAGCGAGTAGCTGACCGCGCCGCAGTCGACGACGACGAACGGCCCGGACGCGCGGTTGCTCTCGGTCCAGATCGCGCGGGCGAGCACGTCCTTGCCGGTCCCCGTTTCGCCCTCGAGGAGCACCGTCGCGTCGGTCGCGGCGATGCGCTCGAGCACGCCGAAGATCGTCCGCATCGCGAGGCTCGATCCGAGCGCGCCGCCGAAGAGCTTCTTGTCGCTCGGCATCACCTCGGCGCGGTTCGCGTTCGCGCGGATCGCGACCTCGATCTCGCCGACCTTGAGCACGGCGCCCGGCTGGACGATCGCCTCCGTAATGCGTGCACCTTGCACGCGTGTGCCGTTCGTCGATCCGAGATCGCGAATGTGGATCCCGTCCGGGGCCTTCGTCAGCTCGCAGTGCCTGCGCGAGACCGTGTCGTCGTTGAGCACGAGATCGTTGTCGGGTGATTTCCCGATCGTGAGCCGCGAGCCGATCGGCTTCTGCGTCCCTTTGCTCGTCCCCGACAGCACGACGACGTGCACGCTGATCCCCGAGCCGCGCGCACCACCGGCCGCCCGCGTCTTGATCTCGTCGTCGTCTTCCGGGACGCTGTCTTTGTCGTCGATCTCGGTCACTTGGGCACCGCCTGGGCCAGCTCGATGGATACCGCTTTCCCCTCCAACGTGACACGTCGCTTCACGGTCGCGCGGTCGGTCTTGGAGGCTACCTCGATTTCGACCGTCCATTCTCCGTCGGCGAGGCGAACGTCGTGCGTGACGATGCGCGGGGCGACGCGACCGTCGCTCCCAGGGGCGTAGCGGAAGGAGACCTCGCGCGTCCACTCTTCCGAGGATCGCGGCGCGTAGCGCACCGTGAGCTCTTCGACGCGCGGCGAGGAATCGCCGAGGACGAGGCGCACGTGCTGATCCTTCGGCCAATCGCGCCCGAGAAAGAGGAACAGCGTGACGGCGGCCGCCGCGACGACGAGCTTCGCGACGCGTCCTCTGAGCTTCGCGTCCATCTCACTTGCCGCGGTAAAACCGGATCCGCGCGACGAGGCCGTTGATGATCGGATCGGGAGCGTCGAGCTTCGGCATCTTGCCTTTGCCGTTCTTGATCGTCGCGGCGATCTCGGCGTCGGTGACCTTGCCCTGCCACTCCGCGTTCGTGAGGTCGGCCGGCTTGAACATCGGCGCGTTCGGACCGTCGCCCTTTCCGATCACGCCATGGCACGCCGAGCACTGCGTCTTCCATGTGGCTTCGATGAGCGCCTCGGCGTTCTGCGCGCCGCCCTGGCCCGGTTGACCGCCCTGTGCGGCGCGCTGCTTGTCCTCGACGCGATCGTGATCGCCGGGCCCCCACTCCTTGAGATCGGCATCGGACGGCGGCTTGTCGCACGCTGTCGCGGCGGCAGCGGCGAGCGCGAGCACGGCGAGGACGGATCGGGGACCTTGGCGCATCGGGGCGCAACGTAGCGCGTTAGGCTGCTTCGCGAAAAGGATGCGTGCATGCACGGTGCGGCCTTGCCCGATGCCCGGTGGTACACTAGCTTTCTCCGTAGGCGTGGACCGGACGCCCGTGGAGGAGGCTCTCTCCCCGCGAGGCTCACCCCGGCCGCGACCACGGAGAGTCATGTACGCGAACGGACGCCCGACCACCGGCAACGCGCTCGAGTCCCGCCCCCCGCGAAAGCTGACGGTGCCCGAAATCCGGGGGAGAAAGGCGAGCGGCCAGCCCCTCGCGATGGTCACCGCCTACGACTACACGATGGCCCGCCTCGTCGACGAAGCAGGCGTCGACATGGTGCTCGTCGGCGATTCGCTCGGCATGGTCGTTCAGGGATTGTCGAACACGATCCCCGTCACGCTCGACGAGATTTGCTACCACGGCCGCGCCGTCGCGCGCGGGATCGCGCGGGCGCACGTCGTCGGCGACATGCCGTTCATGAGCTACCAAGTCTCGGCGACGCAAGCGGTCGAGAGCGCCGGCAAGTTGATGAAAGAGGGCGCGTTCGAGAGCGTGAAGCTCGAAGGCGGCGAAGAGATCGCCGAGCACGTCGCGCGGATCGTTCGCGCGGGGATCCCGGTCATGGGGCACGTCGGGCTGACGCCGCAGAGCGTGCACGCGCTCGGTGGATTCAAGGTGCAGGGGCGCGGCGACGACGCAGCGGAGAAGATCCTCACCGACGCGCGTGCCATCGAGCGCGCCGGTGCGTTCGCCATCGTGCTCGAAGCGGTGCCGCCGGACGTCGCGGCGCGGATCAGCGCGGAGATCGGCATTCCGACGATCGGCATCGGTGCGGGAGCGGCGTGCGACGGGCAAGTGCTGGTCTGCACGGATTTACTCGGAATGCTCCGCGGTCACTCGCCCAAGTTCGCGAAGCAGTACGCGCAGCTCGGCGACGCGATCGTCGGCGCGGTGCGAAGCTACGTCAGCGAGGTGCAGGCGGGGACGTTCCCCGGGCCCGAGCACCAGTACAAGCCGAACCACGTGCCCGGCGAGAGCGCGCGCGATCTGCAAGAGATGCCGCGCCTCGAAGAGGTCCCGGCGGTCGACATGCGGCACTAGTCTCGGCGAAATCAGTGACCCGGGATGGTGCACTGCGAGCCGTTGCACGGCGCGCAGAGTCCGCTGAGGCACGCGATCATCTGCGCAGGGCAGGGGCACGCGAGACCGCCGTCGGCGTGAGGGAAATTCGCCTGGTAGCGCGCGAGGTCGCTCCGGTTGATCCCGGAGTTCTGGCAGCGGCACTGCGCGCTGCACACGTTGCCGTCGAACACCGCGACGCAGTCGGCGGCGCTCGTGCACGTCTGGTCGTACGTGGACGCGCGGACCACGCACGGCGACGTCGCGCCATCGGCGCTCGCGTCGGCTTCGGTGCTCGCGTCGCCTCCCGGCGCGGGTCCGCTGACGATGCCGCCGCACGCGACGAACGAGACGCAAATCGTGAAAGCGAAGACGCGCATCGCGCGAGCGTACCGTGCGACGGCGCGCTCCGGGTGCACTGTAGGGATCGCGCCCGAGCGGACGTGCGCTTCTGCCTGGCGATCCGACGAGGATTCGCGTTACGTGGCGGTGTGCGACCGCGCGCTCTCCGCTTCTTCGCTGCTGCATCGATCACCCTCGCCGCGCTCTCGTCGTCCGAGCCCGCGGCCGCCGTCAACGCGAAGGTCGAAGCCGCGGCCAAGGTCGCGATCGACAAGGCCGCGCAAGAAGTCAGCGCCGGCAAAATCGACGGAGCGATGAAGCGCCTGCAGACGGCGCTCGCCGCGTGCGGCGTCGACAAGTGCGGCGCGCAGACGAAGGCCGCCTTGATTCGCGACACCGCGGCCGTCGAGTTCAAGCGCGGCAACCGCGAGGCGGGGACGAACGCGCTCGTGCAAGCGTTCGCGGTCGATCCGACGCTCGAGCCCAACGCGAAATACGACGTCCCCGAGATGAAGTCGGAGTGGGAGCCGGCGAAAGAGGAAGCCGCGGCGACGAAGGGAGCGAAGCCGACGGGCGACTTCACGCACACGCCCGCGAGCGAGCAGACCGTCAACACGCCGCTCCCCGTCTACGTCGAGTACGCGGGCGCGAACAAAGTCGTGAAGGTGACGCTCAAGTACAAGGGGACCGGGATGCGCGAGTTCAAGCGCGTCCCGCTGGCGAAGAAGGGGAGCGGATGGGCGGCGACGATCCCGTGCGGCGACGTGAAGCGCGGCGGGGTGCGGTACTACGTCGAGGGTTTCGACCAAGGGGGAGACATCGTCGCGAGCAGCGGATCGCCGACGCAGGCGTACGGCGTTCCGATCCGAACGAAGATCTCGGGACCGGCGCCGAGTATTCCGGGCGCGAGCGCTCCGAAGGCGTGCTCGGAGGGCGCAGCGGACAGCGGCGGCGAGACGCCCGCGGCAGGCGCGGTCGGGGCTGCGTGCGGCGAGGGCTCGGAGTGCACGAGCGGGATATGCGCGGAGGGCGTCTGCGCCGCGCCGAAGAAGAAGAAAGAGGAGAGCGGCGACGCGCCGCGCTTCTGGCTCGGCATCGCAGGCTCGCTCGATTTCATCTCGCTCCCCGCCGCATCCGACGCCTGCCTGCGTCAGCAGACGGGATCGACCGCGGGCTCCGCGCTCAACGGCGTCTACTACTGCACGAACCCCGACGGGACGAACTTCCCCGCCGGCCCGAACGAAAACGCGACCATGCTCAAGGGCAAGTCGGGCCAAGCCGACGGCGGCTTCACGCCGAGCGACGTGCGCGTGATGATCACATTCGACATCCGCGCCGGCTCGAACTTCCTCGTCGGCGGACGCCTCGGGTACGTCTTCAATCGCTACAAGGGCTCCGACGCGATCGATCTCGGCCACGGTCTCCACACGCCGATCCACGTCGAGGCGCGCCTGACTTACGTCTTCGGCGAAGCGCCGCTCGCGACCGCCGGCTTCGCGCCATACCTGTTCGCGAGCGGTGGCTTCACGGAGTTCGACGGGATGTCGCGCGTCACCGTGACGACGACCCTCGTCACGGACCAAGAGAAGCAGGCGTGGCTCACCGGCGGACCGTGGTTCGTCGCGGGCGGCGGCGGCTTGCGGTACGCCTTCACGCCGAACACGGCGGTGCTACTCGGCCTGCGCATCGCGGGCACACCGGGACCGACGGGCTTCATGCCGCTCTACGCGCCCGAGCTGCAGCTCGCGTACGGCTTCTGACGTCGAAGAGCTGTGACCTCGAGGCGCGGCGCGCGAGGCGACGTCAGTGCTTCATGCACGCCTTCATGTCGTCCATGGCTTTTGCGCCCATGACGCACGTCCGCTCGGCAGGCTTCATCTGGGCGCACATGCCGCCCCAGAGCTTCTTCTCGGCGTCGCCGCGCATGTCCGGCGGGTTGAGCGACGCGATCTTCTCGACGACCTTCGCGCAGTCGACGTCGCCGGTGGACGCAGCGACGCTCGTGGTGCCGGCGGGACCGCCGGAGCTTCCCTTGTCGCAGCCGAAGACGAGAGCCGAG
>JAYVXB010000162.1:0-7473 GCA_043785585.1 Deltaproteobacteria bacterium
ACACGTCGTCTTTGACGTGGTCCGAGTGCGTATCGAGGAGGTAGCTCCCCTTGTCGGTGTGCCCGGCGAGATGAATCTGCACGACGCGATCGGACGGTACCGCGTCGACGTAGTCGTTCGCGTCGAAGCCGTGATTTCTCGCGCTGACGAAGATGTTGTTCACGTCGAACAAGATCCCGCAGTCGGCGCGCTCGGCGATCTCCGACAGAAACTCCCACTCCGGCATCGTGCTCGCGCGGTACGTCATGTAGCTCGACACGTTCTCGATCGCGAACGGCACCTCGAGGAAGCCCTGCACGCGTTTCACGCGCTCGACGACGTGCACGATCGCTTCCTTCGTGTACGGCAGCGGGAGCAAATCGTTGACGACGACGCCGTTCACGCCCGTGAAGCAAAGATGGTCCGAGCACCACGGCGCACCGACGCGCAGGACGAGCTTCTTCAAGCGCGTGAGGTAGTCGCTATCGAGCGGGTCGACCGAGCCGATCGACATCGACACGCCGTGCGGCACGACGCGGTACCGCTCGCGCAGGCGCTCGATTTTCGACAACGGGATCGGCGGCTCGAGGAGGTAGTTGTCGCTGATCACCTCGAACCAATCCATCGGCGGCGACTCGCCGAGGATCGTCGCGTGATGCGGCGCGCGGAAGCCGACGCCGACGCCGAGATCGGGGATCTTGTGCCTCTCGCGGTAGCCCACGTCAGCCTCTCGTCGTCATGAACGAGGCTTAAATGACGAACGCCAGACCGTCGAGGCGAACATGCATCGACGACCTGGCGCTCTTAACGAAACGGTCAGTGGGCTGCGGGGGGCGTCGCGCTCGGGGCCGCCGTCGCGCTACCGGCCGCACCGCTGCAGGACTTCTTGTCGCCCGAGCAGGACTTCTTCTCGCCGCCCGTCGCCGTCGGATCGGTCGCTGCCGGCGGGGTGCCGCCACACGCCGCCGTCCCGAGAAGCATGCCCGCCACCGCCGAAACCGCCAGAACTTTACCGATGTTCATTGTCGTCTCTCCCTGTCCTGCGAACCCAAGTGGTTCATTCCGTTGAGCGCGCAGGATGCGCGCCGACCGTCCAACTACGCGCCGAGGGTAGCCGAGGTTCCGTACGTAACGCGCATTTTTTTCGGCGCGCATCCCAATCTCCCCATTGGCTCCCTTTTTCGCGCGATCCGTGGGAGAAACGTGGCAATGGCTGAGTCCGACGTCGTCTCTGCGCTGGTCGAGCTGGGGTTCAGCCTCAACGAGTCGCGGGCGTACAGCGCGCTCCTCAAGGAGAGTCCGGCGACGGGTTACGAGGTCGGCGTCCGCGCGCAGATTCCGCGGTCGGCGGTGTACGGCGTGCTTCGGCGGCTGGTCACGGCGGGCGCCGCGCGCGCGATCGCGGGGTCGCCCGAACGCTTTGCGCCGGCGCCGGCGGAGGAGCTGCTCGTCCTCTTGCGAAAGCGCTTCGACGGATCCGTCGGCTCGCTCGAAGAGGCGATAAGAAAGATCGACGCTTCGCCGCCCGCGCCGGACGCGTTCAGCGTGCGCGGCTACTCGCGCGTGATCGAAGAGGCGGAGCGATTGATTCGCGGCGCCGAGTCGCGCCTCGTGGTGAGCGGGTGGCCGCGTGAGATCGCGACGCTCGCCGCCGAGATCAAGCGCGCGGCGAAGCGACGCGTGTACATCGTCGTCTTTTCGCACGCGGCGCTGCCGAAGCTCCCGGGCGAGCTCTTCAGCTATGAGCTCGACGAATCCGCGCTGGAGGAGTTTTGGAAGCACCGCCTCACGATCGTCGCGGACGATTTTCGGACGCTCATCGCGGCGACCGAGATGACGGACAAGGACAACGGAGTCGTGAGCGAGACGCCGGCGATCGCCGAGCTCGCGACGTCGCAGATCGCGCTCGACATCACGCTCCTCTCGCAGCGCTCGCGACGCGACGTGCAGGGCGTGATGGCCAAGATGCTCGGTCACCGCGTCGGACGGCTCGACAGCCTGCTCCAAGGAAAAGGCACGCAGGCAAGCGCGCAAAAAGGACGCGTAGCGCGCTAACATCGGCGCGTGACGACGCGTCCGCAAAGCGCCTTCCCGATGCCACTAGCGCCGGAAGAGCGCGACGCCTACGACGATCTCCTCCGCGACACGCGCGGGTTGCGACGCGAACAGGCTGCCGCGCGCGAAGCGTGGCTCCAGCGTTTGCCCGTCGAGCGCAAGGAAGAGGTTCTCTTCGAGCTCGAGATCCTCCTCAAGGGCCTCGCGTGCTTCGCGAATCCGCGCAACCATCCTGGTCCGCCTCGTCGCACGCCAGTCGTCGCGCACGACTTCCGCGAGCACCTGGTGCTCGTTCGCGAAGCGCTGGGTCGCGTCGTCCACCTGTCGCGCGCGCTTCTCCTCGAGCGCGATCGCGCGTTCGCGTTCCAGCGCTACCTCGAGACGATGCTGCCGGACGACGGCGCGCGCACGAAGCTCGTTCGCGATGCGATGACGCAGGACTCGCCGCAAGGATCGCTCTTCGTCCTTCGTCATGGGATGACGAACTTGCTCGAGCTCACGAGCGGAGTGACGCGGCTCCAGCGCGTCCCGTATCGCCTTTTTTACGCGCTCCTCGGCGTCGCGCAGCGCGAGATCGCGCAGTCGGCGTTCTTCAACCCGCTCGCCGCGCTCGAGTTCCGCCCCGAGTTCGATCGCATCACGAACCCGCAGATGCTCGATGTGATGCGCTCGGTCCCTAGCGAGCACGCGCGGCGTCTCGTGGCGCTCACGTTCTTGTCGCTCTTCCGGATGCTCAGATACCTGACGCTGCTGGACGACAGCGCGCGCGACACGACCGACGGCGCGCGCCGGATGCGCGGCATGGCCTTCCTCGTGATGAGCGTGCTCCGCTCGGATGCCCGCGCGCTCACGGGCTACCTGCGCAAGCGCGCGGGCCCTCTGCTCGCCGAGAGCTACGAGCGCGATCTGTTCCGTGGGACGGCCGATCAGCTCGCCGCTCGCTACGAGTCGCTCTTCGCGGCCGGACATCGCTTGCTCGAAGTGAAGGCCACGCTCGAAGGCCTGAGCGCGAACGTGCGCCTCGAGATGCGCCGCGCGTTCGAGCACGATTTTCCGTCGCCGGACGCGGGGAGCTCGTCGGACGATCTTCGCGCGGCGATCACGCGAACGACGGCGACGCTGCGGCCTGCGTTGCAAAACGCGGTGCTCTTCCTCGGCAAGTCGCTCGGCGCTCCGCTCGAAGAACGCGGCGTCTTCGACGACGCGGCCGCGCGACGCACGCTGTCCGAGCGATTGCGGCGCGACGTCTGGATGTTCGCGCAGATCGTCCGCGCCTTCGCGCACAAGGCGCGTGCGGTCAGCCCACGCGAAGACGGATGGGGCGGTGTCTCACCGCTGCAGTTCACGCGCGAGTTCCTCGCGTACTTCCGCGCGATGGGGTACCCGCTCCTTCGCACGTCGGATTACCCGCGGTTCGACGCATTCCTCGGCGCGATGTCGAGCCTCGAGGAGAGCGATCTTCTCGACCACGATCGCCTCGCCAACGCCGTCGCCGAAGCGGAGCACTTCCACGTCTTCCTGGTCGATCTCTTCGCGAGCATCGGCCGGCGCGACGAGCTCGCGTCGGTACCGTTCGATCGGCGTGGCGCGGCGGAGTCGCTGCGGCTCTACCTGGGCGATTCGCCCGCGCCTCGCTCGGCGTAGCGCTTAAAGACCGATGGGCGCCACCTAGGTGACGCCCATCGCTTGGTGCTCGCGCCATTGCTCGCGAGCCGAGGCGCGCGGCAGGACCGCGCACCAAAGTTACGAAAGAAAGCGAACTATTCCTCTCCGTCGTCGAGCCCATGGCTCGAGGTCGGAGCGCCACCTAGCATCGACGGCACTCCGGCCGGCGGAGCGGCCTTGGGGGCCGCGGCCTTCACAACACGACCGCCACCACCCGAGGGGCGCTTTGCGGCCGACCGCCCGGGCGCCTTTGCGGGCTTTTTGGCGGTGGCCTTTGTAGCTGGCTTCTTGGCAGCCTTGCGCTTTGCCGGCTTCTTCACCGACTTTGCGGCCTTCTTCGTGGTCTTCGTCTTCTTGCCGGCCTTTTTCGCCGGCTTCTTTGCAGCTTTTTTAGCAGCCATGTTGAAACCCTCCAGGTGAGGTGGTCTACATGACGTATATGGCAACCTACGTTGGTGGTCAACAATAAATTTGACAACGGCCAATCCAGCGGCGCGCGGCTGCCGTCTCCGCGCGCAGAGGCCGCCTTGACGCGCCCGTGCCCGCTCGATAGCTTCCGGTCCCTGCCAACGACGAGGTGAGGCCATGAAACGACTTGGATTGCGCTGTCTTCCGCTGATTGCGACGCTCGTGCTCGCGCCGTTGTCGGTCGGTACCATCGGATGCGGGCACAGCGATCAGGAGTGGGCCGACAAGCAACGCGAGGTCGCCGAGCTCAAGGCGCGCCTGACGGCCGCCGAAGATCGCCATGCGAAGGACAAGCAGGGCTTCGACGACGCGCAGAAGCAGATCGAAGACCTCAAGGCGCGCATGCGTGAGGCTGGCCTTCAGTACGAGGACAAGCTCGGTCGATCCGAGAAAGAGAAGGCGGATCTCCTCCAGGCGCTCGACGAGTACAAGAAGCGCGCGGCGCAGCTCGACGCGATGAAGAAGCGCCTCGACGATCTCCGAGCGCGCCTCGCGAAGCTCACCGACGCGCACCTCAAGGTCGTCGTCCGGAAGAACCGGATGGTGATTCAGCTCCCCGGCGACATCCTGTTTCGCTCGGGCGAAATCAACCTCGAAGAGGGCGGCAAGAAGGTGCTGAAGCAGGTCGCCGACATCATCAATGCCGACACCGAGCTGAAGAAGCGCCAGTTCCAAGTCGCCGGCCACACCGACAACGTCGAGTACGGCCCGGGCATCTTCAAAGACAACTGGGGCCTCTCGCTCATGCGCGCGCGCACCGTGCTCCTGTTTCTCACGGCGAAGGACGAGCCCGCAAAGGGAACGCCGCGCAAGGCTGGGCAGTTCTACGGAGGCGCCCTCGACCCGTACAACTGGGCCGCTGCAGGCTACGGCGTCATGGATCCGATCGCGGGCGACGTCGCGAAGCAGACCGACGACCAGATGAAGCAAAACCGCCGCGTCGAGCTGGTGCTCCAGCCGAACGTCGACGAGATGCTCAACCTGAAGGACATGGAATAGGCCTGTGCCTCGCGTGGCGCAGGCCACGCAGCGCTCTTCGTCGCGCGCAACGGATGCGGTCGGACCCTTGGCGGACGTGTGGCTAGGGGGCGAAAAGCTGTTGACAAGAGTGGGGTCTCGCCACTAGAGTGCGCCTGCCTGAAGTTCTAGCCTCGGTACGACGGGCTTAGGGATGTTTCGCATTCCTTCGCGCAGCATCGAACCGAGGAATGAATCCCGATTCACCCCCGTTTTCACATTACCGCGCGCCAGTTGGCCCCCGCCTCGGGTTGGCCGTAGAGATGGTTCTGTTCGCAGTCCTCGAGTAGGCGCTTGAGTCGTGGGGTGGGGAGCGATCCAGAAGGATCGGATCGCAAGCCGCTGTATCAACGCAAGGGAGACGCTATGCAATCGAGCACCGACGTCAAGTTCAAGGTGGGAGACAAGGCTGTTTATCCCGCCCAGGGAGTGGCTGAGGTCATCAAGATCGAGGAGAAGGACATCGCCGGCAGCCGCCAGCGCTTTTATGTCCTGCGCATCCTCGACACCGACCGCAAGATCATGGTCCCTGTTTCGAACGCGAGCGCCGTCGGTCTCCGTCAAGTGATCAACGAGGTCGAGATCCGCGAGATCTTCGACATCCTGAAGGAGCGCACGATCGCGTTCGACAACCAGACGTGGAACCGCCGTTACCGCGGCTTCATGGACAAGATCAAGACGGGCTCGATCTACGACGTGGCCGAGGTGCTTCGCGACCTCTACCGCCTCAAGACGGACAAGCAGCTCTCGTTCGGCGAGCGCCGCATGCTCGACACGGCCCGCACGCTCATCGTCAAAGAGATCGCGATTGCGCGCTCGCAGACGGAAGAGCAAGTGAAGACCGAGATCGAAGCGATTTTTGTCGCGAACTGAGCTCGCGAATTGATCTGACGCCGTTCCGATGCGCGCGCTCTCTTCACCGAGGGCGCGCGTTTCGCGTTTTGTGGATCAGGCCTCGTCGAGGAGACCGAACTCCCACGTCTCGTCCTGCTCGCGCAACGCGACGACGGCGAGCTCGACGCGACGGAGTAGGTCCGCGGGTGCTGCGGACGAGCCGCGAACGCCGACGGCGACACGACCAGGCCACACCCAGATGCGGGCGGCGGTCACGCCCTCGACGCCGTAGACGATCTCGACGGCGCGACGCAGGCGTGGCGGGAGATCGGGCGCGCCGGGATCACTCGTCACTTGCCTCGAGCTAACACGCCGGACACGGGTCGGCGAGCGCGACGTGCGCGTCACGCGGCGTGTGTCACGATGCGCCATCGCCGCGAAAAACTTCGTCAATTTGCGGGATTTTCGCGATACTCGCGCGTGGCACTTCGAATGCACGGAAGGGACTTGGACTCATGGTGCACGTGCGCGTCAGCGGGTGGTGGTTCGGTGCAGCGGCGGCGACGCTGGTTCTGCTCGCCGCGGCGTGCAGCCTCAATCCACAACCGCTTCCACCCGACACGTTCAACGACGGTGGGATGAACGGCGGTGGCGGCGGCGATGCGACCGCTGGGGTCCATGACGACGGCGGAGGATTGTTCGGCGACGCGGCGTCTCCCGCGCCCGACGCGGGCGGCGACTCGGGCGGTGGCGGCGGCGACGCGGGCGACAAGCAGGACGGCGCTCCGCACGATGGCGGTGACGCAGGGGACGGAGACATCACCGACGCGCCGCTCGAGGGGGGCTGAGTGCGTGCGCGCAGCTCCATCGCGATCGCGACCGCGACGTGGTTGGCGCTCGTCGCTGGCGCGTGCAGTCTCAATCCGCAGCCGCTCCCTCCAGAGACGCCGAACCAAGACGGCTCCACCGGAGACACCACCGCGAGCGACGGCGGCGGCGCGCACGACTCCGCGAGCTTTGGTGACGCGAGCAACACGCGCGACGTAGGTCCATTGCCGCCGCCGACGGATGCGGCGGGCGACGCGCCGATCGATGCGGGCGATGGTGGCGAAGCGTCGAGCGACGCCAACTCCGACGCGCCCGACGGAGACTGAGCCTCGCGCGGACGCGCTCAGCGCTTTGCGACGACGTACTCGTCGAGCACGTTCGCAGCGAAGTCGGCGAGGATTCCGTCCGTGACGCGAAGGCGACGCGACAGGTCGCGCGCGATGTTGAGCACGATGAGCGTGTACGACTTGAGATCGTGCCGATAGAGCGAGTCCATGTCCTCGGTCGTGACGCGAAGCAATCGCGACGGAGCGAGCGCGCGAACGCTCGCCGATCGGTTTTGCATGTCGATGATCGACATCTCGCCGAAGCAATCGGCCGGGCCCAGGATCGCGACGCGCATGTCGC
>JAYVXB010000163.1:0-7460 GCA_043785585.1 Deltaproteobacteria bacterium
TTCCGAAAGTGACACGCCGCGCGGCCCGACTCGACGCCGCTGCCTCATCGTCCCTGGGTGCTCCACCGCCCGCTCGCGGCCCCGCCGCGCCGACGCGCGATCCGCCCGCGACGCCAGCGAGCGACGCCACGGCGGGGAAGGGACGGCGACCGCCCGCCATCGATGGCGACGCCGCGCGCGACGCAGATCCGCTCGATCCGCTCTTTCGTCAGCGCGATCTGCTCGCGCCCGCACACGCGGCGCCGGTCGCGTCTCCACCGCCGCTCGCCGCGCCGAGCGCCGAAGCGACGAGCAGCTCTCCGGCCCAAGCGCGCGCACGCGCGTCGCTCGAAGATGTCCTGACGGCGCTCGTTCGTCGGATCGCTTGGTCCGGCGATGGACGGAGAGGCGCCGTTCGACTCGAGCTCGGCGCGGGCGCCCTCGCCGGCGCCACGCTGCTCGTCGAAGCGGACGAGGGCCGCGTCCGCGTTCGGCTCAGCGCGCCCCCCGGAGTCGACGCCGAAGCGTGGCGTCGTCGGATCGCCGAACGATTTGCCGCGAAGAGGATCGCGGTCGACGCCCTCGAGATCGACTAGCGCCTATCCCCTCGGAATAACGCGGTCTAAGGCGACTATTCTTGACAGTCTCGATGCAGAAACTATGGATGCTATCGGCCGATGACGCAGCGCTCCTCCCCGCTCGTCGTTGCCCAAAGCGTCCTCGATCTCGTCGGCGACACGCCGCTCGTCGCCATTCGCACCCTCGGCCGCGACGCGCCTCGCGCCGCCGTGTGGGCGAAGACGGAGCAGGCGAACCCGGGCGGATCGGTCAAGGATCGCATCGGCCTCGCGATGATCGAAGAAGCCGAGCGCACCGGCGAGCTTCGCCCGGGCGGTGTAGTCGTCGAGCCGACGAGCGGCAACACGGGCATCGCGCTCGCGATGGCGTGCTCCGCGCGCGGCTACCGCTGCATCCTCACGATGCCGGAGAGCATGAGCCTCGAGCGACGTCAGCTCCTGCAGGCGTACGGCGCGGAGATCGTCCTCACGCCCGCGGACGCGCAGATGGACGGCGCGATCGCGCGCGCGAAGGTCATCGCCGAGGCGACGCCGGGCGCGTTCATGCCGCAGCAGTTCGACAACCCGGCGAACCCGCGCGTGCACGCCGAGACGACCGCGCGCGAGATCCTCCACGCGATGGACGGGCTGCGCATCGATGCGTTCGTCGCCGGCGTCGGAACCGGCGGGACGATCAGCGGCGTCGGGCGCGTTCTGCGCGAGCGCTTCGGCGCGGCCTCTGCGGGCGGGACGCGCGTCGTGGCGGTCGAGCCGGACGCGTGCGCGACGATCTCGCGCGGTGAGCGCGGCCCCACGAAGATCCAGGGCCTCGCCGCGGGCTTCGTGCCTGGAAACTACGACGCGTCGGTCGTCGACGAAGTGCGAACGGTTCGCGATGAAGACGCCTGGGCGACGAAGGTCGCGCTCGCGCGACGCGAAGGTCTTCTCGTCGGAATAAGCGCCGGTGCGAACGTGCACGCGGCGCTCGCGGTCGCGCGTGAGCTCGGCGAGGGGAAGCACGTCGTCACGGTCCTCTGCGACACGGGCGAGCGCTACTTCAGCCTCGAGGAGTTCTTCAAGTGACGTCGGGTGCAGGCGCGCACGGGAGCACGCCGTCGCTCGCGACTCGCGCAGGGTCGCGGCGCGACGCCAAGGTGCTCGTCGTGGGCATCGGCGGGATCGGATCGCCCGCGATTCTCGCGCTCGTGCGCGCGGGCGTCGGCGTCATCGGGCTCGCGGACGACGACGTCGTCGAGCGCTCGAACCTCCATCGGCAGATCCTCTTTCGCGACGCCGACGTCGGCACGTCCAAGCTCGACGCGGCGCGCGCCGCGATCGCGCGCATCGCTCCGGACGTCGACGTGCGCGCGCACGCGACCCGCCTCCTCCCGCACAACGCCGTCGATCTCGTCCGTCCCTACGACGTCGTCGTCGAGGGGAGCGACAACTTCGCGACGAAATTCCTCACGTCCGACGCATGCGCGATCGCGCGCGTTCCGGTCGTGCACGCGGCCGCCGTGCGATGGTACGGCACCGCGTTCGCGGTCGGTCCGCGCGGCGCGCCCTGCTACCGGTGCCTCTTCGAGGACTTGCCCGAAGGCGACGCGCCCAACTGCGCCGAGGCCGGCGTGGTGGGCCCGATGGTCGGCGTCATCGGTGCGCTCGAGGCCGATCTCGCGCTATCGATCGTCGACGCGCTCGCCGCGGCGCGCGACCCCGACGTCTACGGCGAGCTCGTCACGTTCGACGGTCGCGACGACGCGTTTCGCCGCCGCCACGTCGCCGCGCGCCCCGATTGCGCGCTCTGCGGCACCGCGCCTCGCATTCGGAGCATCCAACCCCATCGATACGTCGCGGGCGCCGCCGCCTGCGCATGAACAGAAACGAGAAGAGGAGATCATCATGGAGACCATCGTCCGCATCCCGACCCCGCTCCGCACCCTCACCGGCGGCGCCGACGAAGTGGCCGCCGTCGGCAAGACGGTCGGCGACGTGATCGAGGACCTCGAGAAGCGCCACCCGGGGATCAAGGATCGCCTCCTCGACGAGAAAGGCGTGCGCCGCTTCATCAACATCTACGTCGGCGAAGAGGACGTGCGCTTCCTCGAGGGCCTGAAGACCGAGCTGAAGTCGGGCGATCAGATCAGCATCGTCCCGGCGATCGCGGGAGGTTAAGGCGCGCGCGATGATCGGATCGCGTCACGTTCGGCAAATCCTCCTCGCGGAGATCGGCGAGAGGGGGCAGGCGCGCCTCGCGTCCGGAAGCGCGAGGGTCGATGGGGCCGGCGCGGCGGGGGACATCGAGGCGCGGTACCTCGCGGGTGCGGGTGTCGGGCGGATCGTCGTAGCGGATCAACCGACGGCGGACGCCGTGTGCGCGATCGATCCGGCCGCGCGTGTCGAGATCGATCCGCAGACGCGATCGGTTCGCGGCGACGCCCCGCACGCGACGTTCGGCGTTCGCGATCCCGCCGCACGCGACGTCGCCCTCGGCGCGTGGCGAGCGCTCGACACGCTGCGCTCTCTCCTGGCGAAGGGCGCTGCATGACTCGCCTCGCGCGCAGCCGTCGCCTCGACTCGATCGTCGACGCCGTCGGCAACACGCCGCTCGTGCGGCTCCGCGCGGTCGCCGCGAGCGCGCCGGCCGTCGAGATCTACGCGAAGCTCGAGTCGACGAACCCGGGCGGCAGCGTCAAGGATCGCCCCGCGCTCCGGATGATCCAAGACGCGCTCGCCGACGGCCGCCTCACCCGCGACAAAATCCTCATCGACTCGACGAGCGGCAACACCGGCGTCGCGTACTCGCTCTTCGGCGCAGCGCTCGGCGTGCGCGTCCACCTCGTGATGCCGTCGAACGTGTCGAAGGCGCGCAAGGACATCATCGGCGCGTTCGGCACCGAGATCATCTACTCCGATCCGATGGAGGGCTCCGACGGCGCGATTCGGCAAGTGCGCGCGATCGTCGCGAACGATCCCGATCGCTATTTCTATCCCGATCAGTACGCGAACCCGTCGAACCCGCTGGCGCACTACGACGGCACGGGCCCGGAGATCATCGCGGCTCTCGGCGGGAAGCTCGACGCGTTCGTCGCGGGGCTCGGCACGACCGGCACGATGATGGGGACGACGCGCCGCCTCAAGGAGCACGATGCGAAGATCCGCTGCGTCGCGGTCGAGCCGGCCGACGCGCTCCACGGGCTCGAAGGCTTGAAGCACATGGCATCGAGCCTCGTGCCGCCCATCTACGACGCCAAGGTGCCCGACGAAATCTTCCACGTCACGACCGAAGACGGATGGGACATGGCCGATCTCTGCGCGCAGAAAGAGGGCCTCCACGTCGGTCACTCTTCGGGCGCGAACATCTTCGCCGCGGTGAAGATCGCCGAACGAATGCACGCGGAAGGGCGCAGCGGACGCATCGTCGTCATCGTCTGCGACCGCGGCGACCGATATTTTGCGCCGATCAAGTGGGAGCGGCGCTACGTTTGGTGAGCTTTCATGCGTGACGAGAAAAAGCACCCTTGGGTCCGGGGGGACCTGACCATCCTGAAGTCCGTGCTCGAGCAGGTCTTCGACGAGGCGCGCCGCGCGTACGCGAACGACGAAGAGAGCTGCGGCTTCTTGGTGGGGCCCGCCAACGAGACGGCGACGCTCGACGGAATCGTCCCGATGGTGAACCGCGCGAACAAGCTCCATGCGCTCGATCCCGAGGCGTATCCGCGGACCGGGCGGATGTACTTCGACATCGACTCGATGAAATTCGAGAAGGCGATCGCGACGGGCGACTCGTCGGGGCGACCGGTGAAGGTGCTCTACCACTCGCACCTCGACGTCGGCGCGTACTTCTCGCCGACGGACGCGGAGGTCGCGAAGATGGGCGGCGACGAGCCTCCGTTCGATCTCGCGTACCTCGTGACGAGCGTGCGAAAAGGCGCGGTCGACGATCACAAGCTCTTCGTGTGGGAGCCCGCGACGAAGGCGTTCGTCGAGAGTCGTCTCGTCACGATCGAGGATCGGTGACGGCGCGCGGGCCGCTTTCGGTCGTCGCGTTCGTCGCGTCGTTCGCGTCACTGGGGCCCCTCGGGTCCGGCGTCCGCGAGGCGCGCGCGGATTTGCGCACGGACGCCACGCGCGTCGCGGATCAATGGCGCGCCGCGGGCGCGACCGTGAGCATCAGCGCGCCGCGCTTCTTGAGCGAGGACGAGAAAGTCTCGCTGCTCTTGCCGCGAGGCGACGCCGAGTGCGTGAGCGTGGCGCTCGTCGGCGCGCGCGGGATGAGCTTCCACGCGAAGATCTCCGGCGCAGACGACGGCGACGACGATCGCGCGACGCGCGCAGCGAGCGTAGCGGGGGCGCTGTCGATCTCGCGCTGCGGCGGCTCGCCGATTCGACGCCTCGTGCTCGACAGCGACGCCGGTCGCGGCGCTGTCGAGACGGTCGTGGGGTTTTCGAAGTCGCCGCTGCCGCCGCTGCGGGTGGTCCTGCCGGAGCGTACGGGTGGCGCGATCCCGACCGCACCCGACGCGGGGGATCTCCCGGCCCTTCCTCCGCCCGAAAAGCGCGCAGACGTCGCCGAAGCACGCGCGCGTCGCGACGGCGGGAGCGTGCAGGCGCGCGCCCACTGGTCGGCGGGGACCGACGGCAGCGGGAGCGGCAAGCTCACGCTCGACGCGGGCTGCCATCGCCTGGAGCTCTTCGCCCCTGAAGGGCGCGCGGCGCGCACGCCGTCGCGTCGCGGGCGGCTCGACGTCGACGCCGAGCTCCGCGACGAGCTGGACGATCGAGTCCTCGCGCGCGACCGCTCCGACGCGCCCGACGCGCACCTCGAGGCGTGCGTCGGCGAAGAGACGCACGTCAACGTCGTCTTCGCCGGATCGTCGCCGGACGCGTCGGTGCTCGTCACCCACCTCACGTGGCCGATCCCCGAGCACATCCCGCGCGCGTGGGGCCCCGATGCGCGGGCTCGGATGACGCACGTGATGCTCGCGCGCCACGTCGCCGCGCCACGCAAGGACGCCGTGCTGCTCGCGTCGGGCGGCGCGCAGGTGACGCCGGTGCCGATCGCGATCGAGCCGGGCGGATGTTACCTCGCCGTCGTCGCGGTCGTGCAGGGGCAACCGAAGGGGATTGGCCTCCGCGCCCGCGTCGGTGCGCGCGAAATGTCCGACGATCGCGGATCGGCCGACAGCGCAGGCGCGGTCGCGTTCTGCGCGATCGACCGCCGGCGCGCGCTCATCGAGGTGGACGCGCGAGGGACGGGGATGGCGTGGGGCCTCGCGGTGTTCCGCGTCGAGAGCGGCGTGTGGGACGTGCCGCGATGAGAGGACGAACCGCGATGATGGGCCTCGCCGTGCTCGCGCTCGTCGCGTGCGGGCCGGCACGTCCGACCACCACGACGCCCCCTCCGCGCCGCTCGCTCGACGCGCCGCGCGTGACGCCGGGTGGGCTCGACGCCAAGACGCTCCTCGCGGATCTTCCCGCGCGCGCGTCGCGCCTCGGCGCCGGCCCGCTGTCGGTCGTCGCCGCCGGCGAGGTGTACGAAGGCGAGCGCATGGGCGCGTTCGTCGACGTCCCCGCCGATGCCTGCCTCCTCAGCTACGCGCGCGGATCGAGCTCCGTCGACGATCTCGACGTCGCCGTGTTCTCGGACGAGGGGACGCCGCTCGCCGTCGACGAAGCGCCCGACGCGCACCCGACCGTGATCCTCTGCCCGCCGCATCCGGAGCGCGTCTACGTCGCGGCGCACACGGCGAGCGGCGAGGGGCTCGTGGCCGTCGCGGCGCAGCTCGTCCCACGCGAAAAGGCCGCGGCCGTCGGCAAGGCGCTCGGCGCGCGCGGTAGCGTCGGCGAAGGACCGCGACCGGCCGACGCATGGCCCGGGCTCGACGACATGGTTCGCGCGCATCGCGCGACGCTCGGCGGCGTGTGGGAAGATTTTCGCAAGGTCGCGCTGTCGGTCGATTCACGCGCGCCGACGTTCGTCGCGATGCCGCTCGAAGCCGACAAGTGCGTCGACGTCGTGGTCGTTCCCGGCGACGAGGTGTCGCTCCTCGACGTCGAGGCGCTCGACGGCGAAGGGCGCGTCCTCGCCCGCGCGCGCGAAGGCGGACGCATGCGCGCTCTCACGATTTGCTCGCCCATCGCCATGAGCGGCACGCTCGCGATCCGCCCTCACGTCGGTCGCGGGCTCGCGGCGGTCGTGTTGGGGCACGGTCGCGGTGAGATCGCGCGCGATCTCTCGACACGCCCCGAGATCGCGTGGGCCGCACCGGCACGCAGCCTCGACGCGACGCGCGACGATCGAAACGCCGAGCTGTCGAAGCGTGGCTACGGCGCGCCGATGCTGACGACGAACGGCGTCCTCCCGCTCGGGAGGCGCGTCTCGGTACCGATCGACACCAAGGTGATCGCCGCAGGCTCGTGCGCTCGCATCGATGTCGTCGCGGGCGCGCCGCTCGCGCTCGTCGACGCGGCGCTTTGGGACGATACGGGCGCGCTCGTCGCGGCCGACGAGGGCGCGAGCTCCGTGACGCTCTTCGCGTGCGCGCGTGGCGCGCTCCGGCTCGATCTCGAGACGCGCGGACGGCCGGGCCCGTTCTCGGTGCTCGTGCGCCCCGAGCGATGGCGCGACGCTTCGTTCACGGGACCCGGGCTCGCTGCCGCGCGGATGCTCGCGCGCGCAGCCGACGGCGCCGCGATGCTCCACGAGGGGACGCCGCTCTCGACGAAGGCCGCGCAGCTCGATGCCGCGCACGCCATGTCGTGGACGGAGACCGTACCTGCGGGGAGATGCTTGCGCGTCGCGGTCGGAACGCAGGGCGACGGAACCGGAATCGAGCTGCGTGTCTTCGACGCGGCGACATCGGAGGAAATCGATCGGTCACACGGAGCGCGCGCCGCGAGCGCACGCGCGTGCGCCGCGGC
>JAYVXB010000164.1:0-7460 GCA_043785585.1 Deltaproteobacteria bacterium
CGAGGTTCGTGAGAAACATCTTGTCGACCGGCGCGCCAGTGATCTCGCCCCAGTTCTCGTCCGACGCGTCCTCGATGTAGCCCTCGTCGCGGAGGAACACCGTGTCGTTCGGCACTTGCCGCCGACGATCGATGAGCGACGATCCCGTCGGCATCGCCGATCCGACCGGCTGCGCGCCTCCACCGAGGCTGCGGAGGCGAACGAGATCGCCCGGGTAGATCCAGTGCGGGTTCTGGATCTGCGGGTTATACGACCAGATTCGCGGCCACTGGTACGGGTTCTGAAAATACGAATCGCAGATGCCCCAGAGCGTGTCGCCCTTGCGGACCAAGTGCTGCCCCGGCACGTCGCCGCGCGGACCGTTGTCGCTGAAGATCGGGCCGCCTTCGCCGCCATAGGCGCTGCCGCCGGCGCCGCCGTGCTTGATGTCGAAACCGTCGGTCTCGTCGCCGACGCGAGGACGCGAAGACGATCCGGTCGCGTTGCCGCCTCCGACAGGGCCTTTGTTCGCGCCGGCGCCCGGCGGGACGTACGGGCCGAACGTGGTCGTCGTCGTCGTCGCTGGCGCGGGCGCTGCGCCGCCGGTCGGCGCGGGCACAGGCACCGGCGTCGTTACCGTCGGCTGCGCGAAGGCGACGGTCACGTTCGAGACCGGAATGCTCACGAGCGCAGCAAACGCCGCGCCGTACGGGCCATACCGACGAATCATCGCTTCTCCTCGGGGCGCACCTGCACGTTCCCCCCCTGGGGAATGCGTCGTGCTGCTTCGCTACGCGGAAACTCGCGCGCGAGCTTGTCGAAGTAGCTCTTTGCCTTCTGCGGATTGCCGAGCTTCTGCTGGCAGATGCCGAGCTTGAGGAGCGCGTCGGGCACTTTGTTCCCCGTCGGGAAGCGGACGACCGTGCCCTCGAACTGTTCGGCCGCGCGCGCGAAATCGGATTTCGCGAAGTAGATCTCGCCGCGCCAGTACGTCGCGTTGTCGGCGTTCGGATGGTCGGGCCATTTGACGAGGAACGCGGCGAACGCCTCGAGCGCGGCGTCGTACTTGCCGGTGTTGAAGAGGCCGAGCGCGGTCTCGTACGCGCGCTTCGCGTCGGGATCGGCCGCGGACGGTCGCTGCATCCCATCGCTCGTGGCCTCGTCGGTCGGAATGACGCCGGGGCGCTTCTTTCCGCGAGGATCGGCGCCGTTGCCCACGATGCGAATCGTGGGGCGCGGCGTGCCGTCGTCGGCCTCCGGCTCGTCGCCGACGCCTGCGGCGGTCTGATCCGGTGCAGGCTCGGCGCCGCCCGGCGTGAGGTGAACGACGCGGAGATTCGGAGTCGATACGCCGCCCGTGCCCGGCGACGTCGCGGTGTTGCCGATGCCCGCGCCCTGCCCGTCGGCGGCGGCGAGCTCGAGCTGGTTGGCGCGCTGCTCGAACTTGTCGCGCTCGGCGGCCACGCGCGTGACCTCTTCGCGAAGCTGGGCGATCTGACGATCGGCGGCGTTTTCGCCGTGCGCGCAGCCCGCACCCACGACCAGGAACGACAGGCAGCCCAAGGCGAACATCCTTCGCGGTTTCATCCGCCAAGAAGGTTAAGACGCGCGAGAGGGCGGGGCCAATTTTTGGGGATCGTCTGATTTCCCACGGTCCCTTTACCTCTCCGAGAAACTGGGGGAAGCTTTGAGGCCGTGCCCAGGCCCACCCGGAAGATCGACCTCAGGAAGACGCTCTTCCTCCTTCCGAACATCATCACGCTGTCGTCGATCTTCTGTGGCTTCGACTCGATTCGCATCAGTGGGATGGCCAGCCCCGGCACGGCGACGGCCGAAGACGACTTCTTCCGCGCGTCGCTCATGCTCGTTTTCGCGCTCTTTTTCGACATGCTCGACGGTCGTGTCGCACGCCTGACGAAGACGCAGAGCGCGTTCGGCCTGCAGATCGACTCGCTCGCCGACGTCGTCTCGTTCGGCGTCGCGCCCGCGCTCCTCGTCTACAAGTGGTCGCTTTGGCGCGCCGACACCACGGGCCTCTTCTGCGCGTTCGTCTTCGCCGCCGCGGGCGCGGTCCGTCTCGCGCGGTTCAACGTCCTCTCGATGGGCGAGGCGGGCGCGCCGAAGAAGCCTGGAAAGTACATCGTCGGCCTCCCGGTACCGGGCGCCGCCGGCATCCTCATCTCGATCATCCTCGCGAACCACGCGATGGAGGGGCAGCTCTCGCTCAGCGGCCCGCGCTACCTCTACGTGATGATGGGACTCACGGTGTTCTTGAGCTTCCTCATGGTGTCGACGATCAAGTTCCGATCGTTCAAGGATCTCAAGCTGAACGCGCGCACGTTCCTCCTCGTCGCGTTCGCGGTCGGGTCGAGCGCGGTCGTGTCGCTGAAGACGAAGCCCGCGTTCGTGCTCGTGTGGCTCCTGTCGTTTTACGTGATCATCGGGCTCGTCGAGACGGTCTTCCAGCTCCTCACGCGACGCCGTCCCGATCCGGACGCGCCGCCCGACAACCGACGCAGCATCCCGCCGAGCCCCTGACCCGGCTACGGGCTCACGCTTCGCCACGCGATGCTCGACGATCTCTACGTCCTCAGAGAGCGCGCGCGCTCGGCGGCCGCGAAGGGCGACCTCGACGGCGCCGTCAACGCGTTGCTCACGGCCGCGGCGCAGACGCACGTCAACGAAGAGGACTACGTCTCGATCCTGAAGCCGCTCGAGGAGGTGCTCGTGCGGCGCGACGATCCGCGCGGCGCGCTCTCGGTCGTCTGGTACCTGACGTGGTCGGATCCGAAGTCGTACAAGCGCGCGGAGGCGCTCCTCGCGAAGGTACCGCCGGTCGATCGCGCGCGCACGCTCGCGGCGCAAGCGGACGGCATTCCGGTCGATCAACCGAACCGCGTGGCCGCCGTGGCGTCGCTCATGGACCGCGCCGCGCGCGAGATGGAGAACGCGGGCCTCGTCGCGGCCGCGGCGATCTACCGCGAGAAGGCGAAGGATTGGCAAGGCGCGCGCGCGCTCTGGTCGCGAATCGCGCACGTCGGGAGCAGCGGCGCGCACGCGTACGATCTCGCGCTCGTGCATTTCAATCTCGCGCGCTGCGCGAGGCAGTGCGAGGACTCGCGTCAGTCGCGCGAGGCGATCGTCGCCGCCGTGCGCCTCCTCGAAGAGGCCGCGGATCACTTCGAGTCGATCGGACAGCGCGAGCGCGCGTTCGATTGCTTCCAAGTGCTCGTGCAGATCGGCCGCGAGAGCGGGATGTTCGAGGATGTCCTCGAAGGCTTCGTGAACTGCATTCGCATTCTGCGCGAAGATCACTTGAAGTACTTCGCGCTCCAGTACTTCGAGGACGCGCTCGTCGCGGCGAAGGCGCAGAAAGAGACCTCGGCGGCGGCGACGCTCGCGCGCGAGGCGGCGGAGTATTCGCGCGCGCTCGGGCTCACGTCGGCGAGCGCGCACTACACGCTGTCGCAGGCCGAGCTGTGGCGCACCGTCGCGAAGCAGCAGCTCGAGCGCGGCGCGCCGCCGGAGATCGCGGAGAACGCGCTCCTCGCGGCGATCCTCGCGTTCGGCGAAGTCGGAAAGTTCGCGAAGGTCGGGGAGCTTTACGCCGAGCTCGCGACGATGGACCTCGAGCGCGGCCGGAGCGAGCATTACGCGCGCGCGGCCAAGCGCTACGTCGGCGTGAAGGACGACCCGCTCGACGCCGCGCCGCTCCCGCAGCACCTGCGGCAGGAGAACCACTTCCCGGACGTGTGGCACGTCGACGTGCTCGAGTGGGAGCAGCAAGGGAGCGCCGCCGAAGCGTGCGCCGACGTTCTCCTCGACAAGCGCTGGCCGGACTTGATAAGGCGCAAGGCGCTTCTCGCGCGGCTCACGGCGTTCGGCGTCGAAGCGCGACCCGACGACGCGAGCGCGGCGACGACGGCGGCGCGCGTTCGCCTCGCCGAGCAGCTCGCGCAGCTCCAGCTCTATGCGGTGCTCTCGCCGCTCGAGAAGCTCTTTCAGCGTACGGAGCGTCAGGTGAAGATCGCCGTGCTCGCGGCGCTGCAGACGCTCTTCTTCAAGCGGAGCTTCGTCACGGTGCGCGCGGGACTTCGCGACGGGGACGGCGCGGTGGTGGAGCAAGCGTCGAAGGCGGTCGGTGCGCTCTACTTCTCGCATGCGTTCGATCCGCTCGCGCGAATCGTGCGCGAGTCGCCGCAGCCGCAAGTGCGCGCCAGCGCGCTGAAGGCGCTCGCGAAGATCGACACCGTCGAAGCGGCGGAGTTTCTCCTCGGCGTGCTCGAGCACGGAGCGCCGGCGGATCGGACCGCGGCGGTCGACGCGCTGAAAGCCACGAAAGGCGCGCGCTTCGTGGAGGTCGCGAAGTCCGCGCTCCCGACGAGCGTGCCCGCGGTTCAAGAGGTGCTGAAGCACGTGCTGCGCGCGCGCGGGTTTGCGGCGTGAGCGCGATGACCGCCGAGATCGACGTCGGCCACGACATCGACGCCGACGTGCCGCTCCCCAATCACTTCGTCATCGGCGCAGTCAGCGTCCCCTTCGCCGCCGACGCCGCGTCGATCATCAAGTAGACGCGCATCTCCACGGGCAACGTGTGCCCCGTGGTCGGGACGCTGACGGTCGCGAGCGCGCCGTTCGACGTCGTGGTGCGCGTCGTGTCGAGACCGTAGCCGAGCGTGACCGGTTTGCCCGTCGCCGCGTCGACGACGAGGATCGCCGCGAGGTGCTCGTCCGGCTTCACGGCCGCGCCCGTGAGCGTCGCTGTGATCGCGTCCTTCGTCGCCGCGAACGCGACGTCGCCGACGACGATCGGCGCGCCTGCGTTCGCGACGTACGGCTTGAAGCTCGCCGCGCCCGCGAACAGGATGACGTCCGTCTGCGGATTGCAGAGTCCGAGCTGCTGCATGAACGGTCCATAGAAATCGATCCCGCCGCACACCGTGCTCCCGGAGAGAGCCGCATCGCCGATCGCCGCGCCGTCCGTCCCGAGGCGCGCCGAGACGCGGAACGACTTGAACGGCATCGCGATGTTCATCACCTCGACGCGCAATCCATCGAGGTTGACGAGCGTCACGAGGCCGCCGTCGTTCGTCACCTCGAGCGGAAAGAGCGCCTTCGTCGCCGGATCGATGACCGTGCGGTTCTCCGTCTCGAGGAGCTTCGCGCCCGCCATCCACGCGACCCCGTGACCGCTGGTGCTCTCGACCATTCCGAGCAAGTAGTGGAGCGAGTCGAAGCCGATCTGGTTGTAGCTCGGCATGATCGTCGGAAGCGGGATCGACAGGCGCGACACTTCCCATGTCCCGTTCGCGGCGAGCGTCGCGGCGTCCGCGCGCAGCACCTTCGCGCGCACGGTCGTCTGCACGTTGCCGCCCGGACTGCCGCCGCTCAGGCGAAGCCCGGTCCGCACGAAGTCGACGAGGTATTTCCCGTTGATCGCGATCGACACGTTGCCATCGGCGCCAGCGACGAACGCCTTCTTCGGCGTCACCTTCACGAACTTCCCGTCGCCCGACACCTCGACGTCGACCTCCGCAGGCGGATCGGTCGTCGCCGCGATCGACGTCGAGTCGAGGATCGCGAGCTTCGACGTCCCCTTGTCGCGCACGACGAGCGAGAGCGTGACCGGCTCGTTCGCGTCGATCGCGTCGGGCGGCGTCGCCATGAGCGCGCCGAAGCGCGTCGTGAACACGAGCGACGCGGCGTCGCTCGCGAGCGCAGGCGGCGTCGTGCATCGCGCGTCGCTCTTCGCTTCGTCGCGAAGGCAGAAGTCGTACGGCACGCTGAAGATCTGCCCGCTCTCGCCGGCGACGTAGATCGCCGAGCGTCCGAGCGCGGGCGACGCGTTGAGATCGTTTCGCGCGTCGTCGATGAGCTTCATCGACCAGCGAAGCGCGCCGTCTTTGGTGAGCACGTAAAGGCGTCCGTCGCCGGAGCCGAAGTACACGTTGCCGTCGCCGTCGACCGCAGGCGACGAGCGCACCGGCTCGCCCGCGTCGAACGTCCACTTGATCGCGCCGCTCGCCGGATCGATCGCGTAGACGGTTCCGTCCGTCGACGGCTGCACGATCGTTCCGTCCGGCAACCTCGCCGCGCTCGCGTAGACGTGGTCGCGCGTCGCGACGTTCCAAAGCTCCGCGCCCGTCGCTTCGTCGTACGCGCGGACGTAGCCATCGAAACCGCCGACGATCATTTTTCCGTCCGGCGTGAGAAGCGGGCTCGCCGCGATCGTCCCGAGCGTCACGCTCGACCACGCCGTCTGCCCGTGCGCGTCGATCCCGTACGTGTTCTTGCCGAGGAGCGGGAGCAGGTTGTTGTTGCCGACGAAGAGCGTGTCGGTCGACGTGTCGACGGCCGGAAGCGACCACGTCTGGTCGGGCATCTTGTAGCGCCAGTTGACGTTCCCCGTGTCGCGGTCGATCGCGTAGACGAAGAAGTTGTCGTTCGGGACGTAGAGCTGTCCGCTCGGCCCCATCGCGACGTTGCCCTCGAACCAGTTGATGAACGACTTGTTCACGCTCGGATCGTCCGCGTGCATCGTCCACACCTCGGCGCCGGTCTTCGCGTCGAGCGCGCGGAGCTTGCCGTCGCCGGATCCGAAGTAGACGCGACCGCGATCGTCGAGGAGCGCCGCCGAGTCGATGATCTCGCCGGTGAGGAGCTTCCATCGGAGCGTGCCGTCCGCGGCGAGCGCGTAGAACGTGCGATCGGCGGAGCCGACGTAGATCGTCCCGTCGGCGGCGACGACCGGTGAGCTGAAGATCCCTTTGCCGGTCTTGTAGTCCCAGTAGACGCCGCCGCTCTTCGACGGACGCACGCTGCTCGCGCCGGTCTGCGCCGCGTCGCCGCGGAACTTCGGCCACGGCGCGCCCTGTTCGAACGGTGCAGGCGGCTTCGACGAAGCTGCGGGCGTGCTCGACGAGCTGCAGCTCGCGGCCGAAGCGAGGACCATCAGCGTGCTGGCGGCGGCGAAGGGGCGTGCGCGGATCATGCGCAGAGTTGAACCACGCGCGCGCCCTCGGCGTTACTCGACTTCCCGGCGTCGCGATCGCACGTGAAAACAAGCCTCTGGTGCGATCGCGGCGTCGCGCGCTCGACTTTCGGCGCTCGCTTCATCCGCTGAGAAGCGCTGGCATCGCGCGTGCGGCGACGTGGGGGACGCGGGGGCTGAATACCCCGTCAGTTGTGCGGTCCGGCCGACCCGATGGGCCCCGTGCCGCTGCCTCCGATGCCGGCGATACCGAACGTGAGCGTCGTTCCGTTCGACGTCACCGCGCCACCGCCGCCGAAATAGTACGAGTAAGAGAAGCCGCCCGCGCCGCCTCCGCCCGCGCCGCCTGTTGCGCCCTTGCCTCCCGGTCCGCCGCCGCCGCCGGCGCCGCCGCTCGTGAACGTGTTGCCGCCACAGGTCGGCGGGTTGTTCTTGCAGGTCTTGATGATTTGCGGGCCGACTTGACCCGCGACGCCCGCGCCGCCTCCGG
>JAYVXB010000165.1:0-7439 GCA_043785585.1 Deltaproteobacteria bacterium
GCGATCCGAAGCAGGAGTACAAGAAGGAGGGCTACGACATCTTCGTCAACATGATGGCGGCGACGAACAGCGACGTGTGCATCAAGCTGTTCAAGGTCAAGGTCGAGAAGGAGTCGGAGATCGAGCGCATGGAGCGCGAGGACGCGGAGAGGCACGCGGCGCAAGAGCGCGCGCTTCAGATGCGTCACGCGGGCGAGCCTGCGATGGAGGGCGGGGAAGACGATGCCGCCGCGCCGCGTCCGTCGGCGAGGCCGCAGCCGCGTGTCGTGCAGCCGGCGGTGCGGCAAGGGCCGAAGATCGGGCGCAACGATCCGTGCCCTTGCGGGAGCGGGCAGAAATTCAAGAAGTGCCACGGCGCCGCGCTCGAGGACGAGAACGCCACGGATTCGGACGACGCGACGGCGTAGGCGACGCGCCGGCCTCAGAGCGCCGGCGCGAGCTCTTCGGCAACCGACGACAGCTGCGACCCGACCGAGCCTTGGTCGATGACCGGCGTGAAGCTTGCGGGGACCTTGACCGCGCCTCTGCACACCGTCGGCGCGTTCCCCGCGTTGATGTCCGCGCAGGACATCGTCGACATCGCAGATGCGCACGTGTCGATCGACGAGTCGGTGCTCAGCGCCGTCGAGCTGCACTTGCTCTGGCAGCAAGCGCTCGTGCCTTGGTTCACGCAATCGGCGACCGTGCCTGCGAGGTGACAGTCGTTGACGGCGTGGGTGCAGAACGCATTCATGATCTTGCCGCACTGCTGGCCTGCAGTGCTCCCGGCGGTGCCATCAGCGCCAGCGCCAGCATCGCCATTGCCCGACGACGGACCGCTGCTGCACGCGGCGACGAGACAGAGCACGAACGAGTAGAGGGCGGCGCGTTGGATCATGATCCGAGCATACGCGCGATCGGCCGGCGATCTCCCGTTCTGCGTGTCGAGATTCTCGTTGGGACGGGCACGGCTACCCGCGCGACACGACGCGATTGCGGCCTGCGCGCTTCGCCGCATAGAGCCGCGAATCTGCCGCCGCGAGCAGCGCGTCGACCGTCGGGGCACCGCAGCACGCGAGCGACGCGCATCCTGCGCTGATGGCGACGCGTCGCACGTGCGCACCCACGTTGAACGCACTGCGATCGACGGCGACGCGCATTCGTTCGGCCACGGTGCGCGCGCCTTCGATGTCGAGCCCGCGGAGCAAGATCGCGAACTCTTCGCCGCCGTGTCGGGCGACGATGTCCTCGCGTCGCACGCTCGCGCTGAGACGCCCCGACACCGCGATCAAAACTTCGTCACCGCCAGCGTGCCCGAGATCGTCGTTGATGCTTTTGAAGTGATCGATGTCGAGCAAGACGACGCTGAGCGGCGTGCCGTGCCGAACGGCGAAGGCGAGCTCCTGCGCGAGGCGCTCCGCGAGGTGCCGGCGGTTGTAGAGATGCGTGAGCGGATCGCGGACGCTCGCCTCGTACAGCGTGCGCGTCTGCGCGACGAGCGCCCCCTCGAGACGACTCCGCTCGCGCTCGGTCGCGATGGCCATCACCGTGCCGCCAACGACGCAGACGAGCCCCAAGACGCCGTGCATCAGGCGCGTGCCCGTCTCCGTCAGCGGCGTGGGTGCGACGACTCCGAAGCGCTCGGCGAGGTACACGGCGACCCCGCCGCCTACGAGCGCAGCCGACAGCGCGAGGGCGCGGCGCGCACCGGCGAAGGGGACGACGAGGATCGGGATCATCGGGATCGCCAGGAGCACCGGCGCATCGAAACCGCCCGATTGCAGCGCGAGCACCGGATAGCAGAGCGCCAAGACGGCGAGCACCGTCACCGACGCGGCGTGGGGCGCGCGGTTCCGAATCCGCGCCGCGACCAAGAGCGCCAGGCCGAGCGCCGCGCCGCTCGCGACCGCCGTGACGGCTCCCCCCGCGAGGACCGCGTGAACGGCGATCCCGGGTCCCATGATCGAGATCGCCGCGACGCAAGCGATGCCGATGAGGCGCTTCCGACGCGTCTCGTGGAGCTCGTCCATGTCCACGCGTGCAGCGGCGCTATCGGCGTCCGCAACGGTCGATGCCCCCGCGTGCGCGGCCCCCTTCGAGGCGGCGTCGTTCGCCATCGCGGCGACACGGAGGGCACTGACGGATTGCACATCGGGTTAACGGCGCGGCGACCGCCGAACTTAAGGACGTCGCCGCTCGACGGGGGCGACCGTCATGTTCTTCGCGGCCCTGCATCTTCGCGCGCTCAAATCGACTCCACGCGCGTCGAAGCCGTGCTCGTTTGCCACGGCGAGCACCGTGCCGCGACCGCAGAACGGATCTGCGACCGTGCGAGTGTGCGTCTCGTCACGTAGGTACGCACACGCGGCGCGGCATGCCTCGACGCCCATCGCCTTGCTCCAGGTCATGTGCCCCGCCGTCGGGAGGACGTCGGCGCTCGGTCGTCGCGGGGGGCGCGGCGTGCGCGCGACGCAGATCAGGTGGGAGTAGCTCGCGCGGCCTTGCGTGAGCGTGCCCGGCGGGTGACGGCAGACGATGCGGTGAAAGACGATCGCCGCCGCAGCGTCCTCGGCCGCGCGCATCACGAGGTAGCCTTTGTCGACCCAGACGCCGCGATGAAGCACGTCGCTCTGGAAGAAGATCGCGACGCCGTCGTCGGGGATCCACCGGATCACGCGGCGCGCGGCATCGACGAACCACCCGCGCCAACCATCGAAGCCGAGGAGCGGGAGCTCGGACACGTCCGGGAGCGATGTGACGACGCTCGTGCCCGCTTCGGCGGGATTCGCGTCCATCCACGCGAGCGCATCGCCGTGGACGACCTCGCGCCGGGGCGTGCTCAAAGGGGCGCCTTCGCACGCGCGCGCGCGTCACGAGCGAGGAGCACGACGACGATGGGCATCGCGACGACGACGACGACCGACGCCCAATCGACGCGTGCTTCGCGTCGCCACACGTCGACGCCGTAGGTGCCATGGCTGTAGAGCTGCTCGAGCGTCAGCGCCGCGAACGCGAACGCGAAGCCGCGCGGACGCTTCACCATGCCGACCGCGAACGCGAAGTTGATGGCCGCGAAGAGCGCGTGACGCCACGGCGGCGACGGCTCGGCGATCGACGGCGCGGCGAGCGCGGCGAGGTGGAACGTCCCCGCGACGGCGAGCCCGACGGCGATGGCGACGAAGACCGCGCGCGGCATCTCGACGACGCGCGCTACTTCGCGAGCGCCGCTTGCGCCGCCGCGGTGCCGACACCGAGATCGAAGCGGTGCCCGCTCTTCGCGAGCGCGCGTTCGATCGCGCCGACGGTCGCGAGGACGTCGCTCGTTCCGATCGCGCCCATGTGACCGACGCGGAAGTACTTCGTCTTGGCTTGCGGATGAAGGCCGCCCGCGATCACGATCCCCTCTTGCCGAACGCGGCCGACGAACGACGCGTCGACGCCGTCGGGGTAGTAGACGGCGCTGAGCGTGTTCGCGCACAGCTCGTCGCGCGCCGGAAGCACGCGCAGTCCGAGCGCATTCCACGTCGCGCGGAACGCCGACGCGAGTCGCTCGTGACGCGCGATGCGCGCGGGCATTCCTTCGCGGACGATGTGGCCGAGGGCGACGTCGAGCGCCGCGACGAGGTTGACCGCAGGCGTCGCGAAGTACGCGGGCGTGCCGCGCTCGTAGCCGTCCATGATCGTCAGCCACTCGCCGAAGTCCATGTAGAGCGACGCGACCTTCGTCTTGCGCGCGCGCCACGCTTCGATCGCGCGCTTTCCCGCCATGAGCAGCGCGAGACCGGGCGGGACGCCGATCGCTTTCTGGCTCGCCGTGAGATTCACGTCGACGCCCCACGCTTCTTGCTCGAGCGCCTCGCCCGCGGTCGCGCAGACTCCGTCGACGACGCACAGCGCGCCGTTCGCTCTCGCCAACTTCGCCAGCGCCTCGACCGGCGCGCGCACCGCGGTCGACGTATCGACGTGCGTGATCGTCATGACTTTGCACGGCCCCGTCTTGAGCGCGCGCTCCACCGCCGCGAGATCCGGTGCGTCGCCGAGCGCCGGCGCGTGGACGTGGTCGACCTTCGCGCCGAGCCTCTCGAGGATCGCGCCCATGCGATCGCTGAAGAACCCCGTGTTCACGACGACCGCGCGCTCGCCTGCTTCGACGATGTTCGCGACGGCGACCTCCATCGCGAGCGTGCCGCTTCCGGCGATCACGAACGGCTGTCCGTTCGGCGCGCCAAACACGTTCCGCATCGTCTTGAGCGCGCTCCCGAACGAACGCGCAAAATCGGGATCCATGTGGCTTGGTGACTGGCGTCCGAGCGCGCGAAGGACCTCCGGCTCGAACTCGATCGGCCCGGGAATCATGAGTAGCGTTCGCTCTGTCATGGCGGGAACGTAGCGCAGAACCAACGATGGCGGCGATGCGTCAGCCGAGTCAGCCGATCGCTGCGCGCGCGAGGTGCGCTGCGAGTGCGAGCGCGATGGCGGCGACCACGACGAGGACGGCGGCGACGGCCTTGCGATCGCCGTACCAGTGGCGACGCGCGCGGCCGGCGGCGAACGCGCCTCCGCCGAGCGCGATGACCGCGAGGATCGTCATGCTCACGCGCGGCGCGAACGACGCTGCGCTCTCGATCGCCGACGAGAGCGGCGATCCCGCTTGCCACGGCGACGCGAACACCGCACCGGTCGCGACGAGCGCCGCGCACGCGAAGAACGGAAACGCGCTTCCACGCGACGACTTCGCGTCCGGTGCGCGCGCCGGCCGGCCGGGCGTTTGCACACCGGTTCGCCAGTGGCTCGACATCGCCGGCGGCATCACGGATGCGAGCTTGAGCGCTTCGGTCGAGTCGGTCGATGGCGCGTCGAGCTCGATCTCGTGCACCGACCCGTGGCTCGCCGTCGAGAAGCGCGCGCTTCGTGCCCCCGGCAGCGCGGGCGACGAGACGGTGAGCGCATCCTCGGACGAGAAGACCGCGCGCCCGCGCGCGGTGAACCGCGCCGCGTTTTCGAGGTCCGCAGCGATCGCTTCCTGCTCCGGCAAACCCGAGGGCGCGATGGCCGTGCCGTTCCGAACGCAGCGCAAGTCCGCCGCCAGGTCCTCCGCCGTCGCGTAGCGCTCGGCGCGATTGCGCCGCATGCACCGCGCGATGACCCGCGCCAAATCGAGCGGCACCTCCGGCACGACGCTCTCGAGCGGCCGAGGATTGCGCGTGCAGATCTGAACGAACAGCGCGCCGGGCGAGTCGCCCAGAACGAACGGCAAGCTGCCTGCGATGAGCTCGTAGATCATCACGCCGAGCGACCACACGTCGCTGCGTGCGTCGACGTCGTTCTGCCCCATGACCTGCTCGGGCGACATGTACGCGGGCGTCCCGAGGGACGTTCCGGTGCTCGTGATGCGGCTGATCTCGGTCGACGCCGCGAGCGACGAGATCCCGAAGTCGAGGAGCTTGGGGATCGTGTCGCCGTTGATGCGTGCGAGATACACGTTGCCCGGCTTGAGATCTCGATGGACGACGCCGCTCGTGTGCGCGATCCCCATCGCCTCGACAATCGGCAGAAGGAGATCGATGGCGATCTCCGGCGTGAGGCGACCGCCGCAGCTCTTCAAGCACAGCGCGAGATCTTCGCCTCGCAAGAGCTCCTGCACGAAGAACGGCGTGCCCGCGTCGTCGGTGCCGGTCTCGAGGATGCGGACGACGTTGGGGTGGCGCACGAGATCCGCGGCGCGCGCCTCGCGGAGGAAGCGCGCGACGAGCGCCGTGTCGGCGCAGTGCTCGGAGCGGAGGATCTTCACGGCGAAGAGCTCGCCGTCGGAGATGCGCGCGGCGCGGTAGACCTCGCCCATGCCGCCCGTACCGAGGAGCTCCTCGACGCGGTACTTTCCCGCGAGGACCCGGTCCTTGTGGCTGCCTTGACGCTTGGAGGCGTGCATTCTCAACCCTCGACCGTAGAGCAAAGTGGGCCGCGCGGCGACGGTCCCCGGAGACGATGTGAACGGCGGAGTTACAGGCCGCATGACAGGCCGGCGCGCGCCGTTTACACTGCGCCGCATGAGGATCCTGCGTACGTTCTCCATCGGCTCTCTGGCCTTCGCCGTCGGTTCCCTCTCGCTCGGCTCGCTCGGTTCTCTCGTGGTCGGCTGCGGCTCGGGGGGCGGACCGGCCACCGCCAACGTGCAAGCGGGCTCGCTCCCCGACGGTGAGTCGTGGCAGGGCGTCTACTTCAACCAAGTGTTCGGCTACCTCCACGTCATGGATCAGGGCGATCACTTCGTCGGACGGTGGAAGCGCACCGACGGCGGCAAGTGGGGCGAGATGAGCGGCACGGTCACCGGCAACGTCGTGCACTTCACGTGGAAGGAGCACACGTACGGGATGACGGGGCCGAGCGCGACGCGCGGCGGCAAGGGGTACTTCGTCTACAAGATGGGCGCGAACAACATCCCCGAGCTCAAAGGCGAGTACGGCAACGGAGCCGACGAGACCGGCGCCGAGTGGAACCTCGTGAAGCAAAAGGGGATGAAGGCGGATCTCGACTCGATCAAGGGCGACGTCGGCGCGACCGACGTGCCGGCGACCGAAGGCGGCTGGGACAGCAAGTAGGGTAGGTCGAGGCGCGCGAGCTCGCCGTGCCCGTCTCGCGCGCGCTCGAAAAAGATCCAGCGATCGTCGGTCCGCTCGGTGGGCTGCTCCTCAGCAGCGTGCGCGCGGCGTCGCCGATGATGGTCGTGCGCGCGATACGTTGGTACCGCGATCTCGCGCGGCTCGGGATCGACCTCCCGTTCTTCATCGTTCACGACATCGGGCTGCTCTATGCGTCGCCGCGCGAGCAGTTGCAGCTCGGGCCGCGCGCGGGCGCGGACGCCGTCATCGCGCGCACGCCGGGGATCGGCGATCGGCTGGAGGCGTACCGAGGGGTGGTCGGGGAGATCGCCCAGAGCGAAGCGAGCTCGCGTGCGCGGAGTATGCGACTGAGCGACGATCTGGTGGTCGTCGTCCTCGCGCGGATCCTCGGGTCGATCGCGCAACGGAGCGGCGCGCGCGCACCGTATCCAGCGTCGATCCCGCTCGATCCCGAGATGGTTCGCGATCTCGACGGGCAGCTCCCGCAACTGTTTGCAGCGCTCTCTCGCGCCTTCGAAGCCGCGACGCTCGAGGCGCTCTCTCGCGCGCGCTTGCACGTGCTGACGCTCGCCGACGCGCTGGACCTCGACACGCTGCGACTGCTCGGCATGCTCGGCCCCGAGTCGAGCGCGGCAGGCGCGCTCGCGCACGTCGATCTCCTCGCGGCGATCTCGAGCCCCGCGGCGAACGACATCGTCAACTTCTCGCTCGAGCTCTTGCCGAGCATCCTCGAGACGCGCCGAAGCCAATCCGCGGGCACCCACGCCGTGCACGGATACGCCGGCATCGGGACCAAGGGCTCGTTCGACTCGATGGTGCTGACCGAGCTCGCGTGGGACT
>JAYVXB010000166.1:0-7435 GCA_043785585.1 Deltaproteobacteria bacterium
CGGCCGAGTGTCACGCTGACGAACGGATACTCGCTTGGCTGCGCGCTCCAAGCGCTGAGCCCTGGATGCAACGCGCCGGCCCATGGTCCGGGCGGCGACGTGTCCGTCGCTCCGCACATGGCACCGACACTCTGGCCGAACGCGACGCACGCGATGGCGGTCGATTGATCGTGGTAGTTGCTTGCGTCGAGAAGGTCGACGGCGATGTACGCCGTATTGCCGGGGTTGAGCGTGTCGTCGCTCGGCACGGCGCAATCGACGCGAACCGGGCCGAACGGTTTTACCGAGTCGTGCATGGGCGTCCATTGCGAGATGGACACGAGCGAGCAGTTCGCGCTCGATACGCGGCGCGTGAACGCGGCCGCCTCCTGCGCGCAGGCAAGCGCGCCTGTGAGCGCGGCGGACGTGGTGAAGAGAACGATGCGGTTTCGCAGTGTCATGGAAGTCTCCCTTTGCTTGGGAGACACCGCGGCGAGGCCAGCGGTCCCAACATTCTCATACCGACGACATTCTGGGACGCCGACGCGAGTCGATGTGTCTCTCAAGTAGCTCGTACCGGGAGACCACGATGAGATTCTCTGCAGCTGCTCTTCTCGCCACGTTCGTTACGCTCGCCGGCTCGCTGCCGTCGTGCAGCTCCTCGAGCGGCGCCGACGCGCCGGAGTCGCCCGAAACGACGGTAAGCGGCAGCGCCGCAATCGCGACCGGCTGTCGATCCTTCGTGTTGACGACGCCTGGCGGCGTCACCAACGGCGACGACGCAAAGAACGACGGCTCGCGTGTCGACACGCACACGCCCGCTCGAATCGCGATCCCCTCCTCTCTGACGGCTGGAGTCAGCCTCGCCGTATCCGACGACCAGGGAAACTCGGCGACGTGCGTCTACTCGCTCCAAGGAAAGTGGCTGCAAGGAAATCGACGTACGTCGGTCGCCTGCACGACGGTCGGCTACCCGAGGAGCCTGACGGCGGGCTCGCAGATCGTCGTGACGCACCTGGCGCTCGGGGCGGCGCCGGGGATCGTAGCGTCGGCGACGATTCCCGAAATCATCGACGATGGCAATCCGTGCACGGAGGACATTTGCGACTTCCGAACGGGTGTCCGTCACGATCTGCGACCTGCCGGAGCCGTGTGCCCGGACCAGCTCGCGTGCAACGGACTCGAAGCGTGCGACGGCGCGGGCCGCTGCTTGCCGGGCGCGCCTCCGTCCGTCGATGATGGCGACCCGTGCACGAGCGATACTTGTTCCGAACCGGTCGGCGTGCAGAACGTCTACGACTCGGCGCTCTGCACTCGGCCACCGTCGCCGCCGCCGCAGCCGGGCGACGGCACGGTCCCGGGCGACTTTGGAAGTGGCATCTCGTTTCTGTTCCAAGGCGGCAATCCCCGGCAGACCGGCGTCTCGCCCGGCACGATCGATCTATCGCGCGCGGCGGTCATCCGTGGCTACACGGTCAAGAGCAACACCGCACAAGCGAGCGGCGAAGAGCTCCTGCCAGGCGTGCGCGTCAGCATCGTCAACCATCCGGAATTCGGCGCGACGTCGAGTCAGGCGGATGGCTCGTTCGATCTCGTCGTCAATGGAGGTGAGGTCTACCTCGTTCAGTTCGAGCTCACCGATTCGCTCACCGTGCAGCGCACGGCGCGGACGCGCTGGCACGACTACACGGTATTGCCGCACGTCGCGCTGACGCCCCAAGCGGGTCTCATGACGATGCGTGGCGGTGGAACGACCGTCGTCATGGGCGCGGGCAACCTGCAGGTCCTCGCGGGCACGCCTGTCACCGACGGCGACGGAACGCGCACGCCTGTCTTGATGATTCCTCCGGGCACGATGACGAGCTGGGGCAACACGTCACCCTCGACAATCACCGTTCGCGCGACCGAGTACACAGTCGGGCCCACTGGCGAGCGCGCAATGCCGGGCGAGCTCCCGCCTGGCAGCGCGTACACGTACGCGATCGAATTCGGCGTCGACGCAGCCGGCGCGACCCGCGTCGAGTTCAATCAACCAATCCTCTCGTACACCGAGAGCTTTACGGGATTCCCGCTCAGGCCAGGCGGCACGCACGTTCCCGCTGGCTACTACGACCGGTCGTCGGGCGCGTGGATCGCCGGCGATAGCGGGCAAGTCATCAAGATTCTAGGAGTCGACGGAGCCGGTCAGGCGCAGGTGGACGTCGACGGCGACGGCGTCGCGGACTCGGACCCCAAGTTTGGGAAGTACGACGCCAAGGGGACTCTCGTTGCGGTATCGATGGGCGACGCAGAGCGTGCGGAGCTCGCTGCGCGTTACCCGGTCGGTGCGGTCCTCTGGCGACTGCCCATTACGCACTTCACGCCTTGGGACCAAAACTGGGGCTACGGCCCGCCTCCCGGCGCGGGCTTCCCGGGCGGGGGAGCGCTCAACGACGGCAAGGATCTGAAGGATCCGTGCAAACGCTCCGGTTCGATCATCGAATGCCAGAACCAAATCCTCGCGGAGCAGATTGGCATCGTCGGAACGCCGTTCGACCTTCGGTATCAGAGTGAACGACAGCGCGGTCGACGGGTGACCATCGACATTCCGATCGTCGGTCCCAATCCACCCGCGACTCCGCCCGACTCGATTGTCGTCAACATCTTCGTCGCAGGTCGATACTTTCGCATACCCATTGCTTATCAAGGAGCCAACCAGTGGTACCATTGGTCGGGCTGGGACAAGACCGACTCCAATGGCCTCGTCGTCACCGGCGTGAAGTGGGTGCACGTCGACATCGGCTATGTCTATCAAGGCTCGTCGAAATACACCGACACGACGCGCTTCGGCGGGCTCGACTCCGATCAGAGCATCACGGGAAACCGCGCGGCGAAGCAGATCACGTACTGGCGCGCCTACAACACGCAGGTCGGGACGTTCGACGCCAAAGGGCTCGGGTTCGGCGGATGGAGCCTGACCGACCACCACGTCTACGACCCCCAGAATCAGGTGTTCTACGGAGGCGACGGCAGTCGTCGCACGGCCACTGCATACATCGCGGAGGTCGCTTGGGCCGCTGCGGACCTGGGTACCCCCACGGACGTCATCGCCGCACCGGATGGAAGTGTCTACGTCGCGGAGTATCTCAAGATTCAGAAGGTGGCGCGCGACGGCACCGCCACTGACTTCGCGAGCGGACTGGGAATGAATCCGTCCGGCGGTCTCGCGTTCGCGCGTGACGGGAGCCTCTATTTCGCTCAAAGGATGACCTACCAAGGCGCGCCTGCCGGCGTGTACAAGGTCGCCAAGTCGGGAGGAAAGCCCCAGCTCGTCGTCGCAGCCAATACCGGGCCGCTCGCCACGCCGACCGGGTTGGCGACGGGGCTCGACGGGGGGCTGTACATCGCCAGCGAGGGGTTTCCCAACCGTGTCGTTCGCCTCGCGCCGGACGGCTCGCTCAGTGTCGTCGCAGGAGGCGCGACGTCGAGCGGGCCCTACTTTGGCGACGGCGGCCTCGCCGTCAACGCGGAGATCCGCGGCATGGGAGGAATCGCCGTCGGCCCCGATGGGCAGATCTACATCGCGGACGTCGACAACGCGGTGTGCAGGGTACGCGTCGTCGGCCCCGATGGAATTCTCCGAAGCGTCGCGGGGAGGGTTGGCGTGGGATGCGCGGCCGGTAGCGACGCAGGGTCGTACGTCGACGGTATCAAAGCGACCGACGCGCGCTTCGTGTTTCCCAGCGCGCTTCAGGTCGGTCCCGACGGGACGCTCTACATCCTCGACTTCGGGCAGAACGTCGTGCGCGCGGTGGGATCCGACGGAATCATCCGTCGCATCGCCGGTGCCGGGACTTACAGCAAACCGCAGGATTGTGCGCCGTACGGCGGACCGGCCACGGCGACGTGCTTCGGCATCCCGCGATCGTTGACAATCAGTCCCGACGGCGCGCTCTACATCGGCGATAGACAAACTCACTCCCTCCTACGCGTTCGCTCGGAGCTCCCTGGCAGCTCGATCTCCGAGATCTCCGTGCCGAGTGAAGCTGGCGACGCGATCCACGTGTTCGCCCCGAGCGGCCGGCATCTTCGCACCATCGATGCGCTCCGTGGCGTGACGCTGGTCAGTTTCGGGTACGACGCGAACGGCCTCGTCACGTCGGTCCGCGACCGCGACGGCAACGTCACGGCCATCGATCGCTCGGCGCCCGGCATCGTGCGGATCCGCGCGCCGTTTGGCGAAGAGACTGCGCTCACTCTCGCCACCGGCCAGACCGATACGACGCTCAATGGATATCTCCAGAGCGTCACGAACCCGAACGGCGAGAGTGTCCAGCTCGCATACTACGGAGGTCTGCAAGCAGGCCTCTTGTCGCAGCTCACGGACCCGAAGGGTCAGCAGCACCTGTTCACGTATTGGGGCGACGGCCGACTCGCCACGGATGCGGATCCCGCGCTCGGCGCGACGATGCTCGCACGTACGAGCGCTTGGGGCAGCGGCTATGCCGTCTCCTTCGTCACGCCGCTCCAGCGTGTGACCAACTACACCGTCGACGCGATTCCGAGCAATCCGCAGCCTCCCGGAGAGACGCCCGGCGAGCGGCGAACGGTGACCGCGCCGGACGGGACGCGCTCGACGCTCGACAAGACCGATCAAGCGAAATGGATATCGACCGCTGCGGACGGCACGGTGACCGCCACGCAGCACGTGCCCGATTGGCGATTCGGAATGGCCTCGCCGTACGCGGGGACGACGACGATCACGACGCCGTCGGGATTGACCCAGACCGTCACGGAGAAGCGAACGGGGACGCTGGCGAATCCGCCCAATGCGCTGCCGCTGGCGAGCCTGAGTGCGACGACCTCGATAAACGATGCGAATCATACGTACACGGCGCTGATCGACTTGGTCGCCAATCAGATGACGACGACGTCGCCCGAGGGGCGCACGGTGACGAAGACACTCGACGCAAAGAATCGCGTCACGTCGATTGCGGTCGCAACACGCGCGCCGATTCGATTCACCTACAACGACACGCCGTGCGCCCCGCCCGGACCGTCGACACCGACGGGATGCGGTGGGCGCCTCGTCAGCGTCGTGCAGACGAGCGCGACGGACGGGGCGCGGAGCTCGTACGACAACTACGACTATTCGCCCGATACCGGTTTCGAGTCGACCTCGCTGGATTCGCTCGGCAACGCGACGAGCTTCGCGCGCGATGCGGTGGGGCGCGTGCAGCGGACGACGCTGCCCGACTTCTTGACGTCGATCGGCGTCGGGTACGACGCGAATGGCAATGTGACGACGCTCACGCCGCCGGGGCAGCCGAGCCACGCGCTCGCGTACAACACCTTCGACGCGGTCTCGAGCTACACGCCGCCGCCGGTTCCGGGGGCGACGGGATCGACGACGTATGCCTACGATGGCGATCGCTCGCCGCAAGGGGTGTTCACGCCCGACGGCAACATCACGTTCGCGTACGACGCGGCGGGTCGGACCGCCGCGCTGAGCTACCCGGCGGACCGGCTCACGTTCGCGTACGACGACGCGGGTCACACGGGGCACCTCCTCTCCATCGCCAATGGCGCCGGCAGCATTCGGTACGGATTCGACGGCGGGCTCCTCTCGACGGTGACGTGGCGATATCCGGTGTTCGCGGCGCCGATGACGGTGACGCGAACGTACGATCGCGGAGCGAACGGTCAGAGCTTCTTCGAGCTCGACGCGATCGCGGTCGACGGCGTCAGTACGGCGTTCGCGTACGACCGCGACGGCGTGCTGAAGAGCGCGCAGACGGGGAGCGGGCCCGCGTTCCTCATCACACCCGAACCGGCGACCGGCGCCGCGGCCGCAACGGCGATCGGGGTCGTTACGAGCACGTTCGCGCGGAACGGGTTTGGCGAGACGAAGCAAGACACGACGACCGCGAACGGCCGGACCGTCTACGACGTGGGGTATCTACGCGACGTCGCGGGGCGGGTGACGCAGAAGACGGAGACGATCGGCGGCGTCACTACGACGACGGCGTACACCTACGATCCGAAGCTCGGGTGGCTCACGCGCGAGGGGCAGGGCCCGACGCACCTCTTCGATGGGAACGGCAATCGTACGCAGCGCGATGGGACAACCGTCGCGCAATACGACGCGCAGGACCGGTTGGAATGGTTTCAACGACTCGACGGCACCACCAATCAGTACGCGTACACACCGGGCGGCGCTCTCGCGACGAAGACGAATGGTGGATCGATCACCACGTACAACTACGACGTCGTTGGCAACCTGCGTGGCGTCGCGATGCCGGACGGCACGCAGATCGCATACGCCATCGATGCGGAGAGCAGGCGCATTGGCAAATATGTGAATGGCACGTTGGTGCAGGGACTCGTTTACCAACGCGCGCTTTGGCCAATCGCCGAGACGGATGGAAGCGGAAGCGTCGCGCGCGTCTTCATCTACGGAACGCGGGACAATGTGCCGGACTACGCATACTCGGTCTCGAGTGGCGTGAGCTATCGAATCTTGAGCGACTTGGTGGGGAGTCCGCGGCTCGTAGTGAACGCAGCGTCCGGCGCCATCGCGGAGCGAATCGACTACGACGCGTGGGGCAACATCCAGGCGGACAGCGTTCTCGAGCCGGGGTTCACGCCGATCCCGTTCGGGTTCGCCGGCGGCATTCACGATCGGGACACGAAGCTCGTTCGCTTCGGCGCACGAGACTACGACCCCGAGGTCGGAAGATGGACGGACAAGGATCCGCTGGGGTTCGGCGGGGGCGATAGCGACCTCTACAAGTACGCCTACAACGACCCAGTCAACCACGTCGATCCGAACGGGGAGGACCCTACATTCAAGGCCCGATACGCGATGTATACGCGGATGATCTCCGCCGCGGTCGGCGTCGTCGTCGGGATGGGAATACACGCGCCGTCAGACACGTCATGCCACCCCGCGAACGTCTTTGGAATGTTGACGGTCGTAGGTGGAATGGGCGCCCTTTCCACGACTGCGACCACCGCTGAATCCGTCGTCGTAACGATCCCACGTGTCACAGCGAATCGCGCAAACGGGAATGCCTACCGCGACTACTTGGCCGGTTTGCTCCGGCAGGCTGGACGGGAAGTGGAGAAGGAAGTCTACTACTGGACACCATTCGGCAAGCGTTTCATCGATATCGAAGTGAGGGAAGCGGGCCGAGTCCTCGGCGGCATTGAGACGAAGGTAGGCGGTTCGCCCTACAAGGTGCTCCAGCGTCTGAAAGACTTTTACCTCAAGAGCGCCAAGGGGTATTCAGTAGACATAAGTCGGGTACCGACCAACTGGAAATGACCGCCATGCTGACGAATATCCCTAAACTGCTGCGGGCTTCCATTAAGCAAGAAGTCGGCAAATTTCTAAAGACCAGTGGCTTCCGTGCGCAGGGGGCGAGCTACGTTGCCCAGCCCGCCGATACGAGACTCGTCGTTGAGCCGCAATATA
>JAYVXB010000167.1:0-7431 GCA_043785585.1 Deltaproteobacteria bacterium
CGCGACGGTGCCGCGGCTCCCGGTCTTGGCGCGCAAAGTGACGTGGGACGAAGTCAGCACCAAGGTGTTTCGCAACACGTGTTGGCACTGCCACGGCGAGCCGGAGTACGCGGTCGGCGATGGCGGTCCGGGGAACACGGGCGGGTTTGGATTCAAGGGGCGCGGGCTCAACGTCGCGGAGTACGAGGGGATCGCGTCGGGCGCTCTGGACGACGATGGGCAGCGACGCAGCATCTTCGCCGCGATGGAGGGAGGGGCGTCGCGCTTGGTGCGCGCGCTGCTCGCGCGACGCGGGGAGGAGCGCGGGGAGAACGACGCGACGATGCGCGGGATGCCGCTGGGGTTGCCGTCGCTTTCGCCGGAGGACTTGCAGCTCGTCGAGAGTTGGATCGCGCAGGGACGGCCGCGCTGACCGTCCACTGCGTGGCGATCGGGCTACAATGGGCCGATGCGATCGCACTTTCCTCTGGTCACGCTGTTCCTGATTCTCGGCGGGCTCGCAGTGACCGCGGGCGCGTGCGGCGGCGACGACAGCTCGCCCGCGACCCCCGGTGACGACGGAGGCGGAGGCGCAGGCGACGCGACGACGCAAGACGGCGCTGGCGACACGGCGCCGATACCGTCCGACTTCGGCATCGACACGCCTCCCTCCAACCCGACGTGCATCGCGCCGGCGCCCCCGCCGAGCCGCGTCGCGGTGACGTGGCCGCGCGTGTTCGCGAACGCCGCGCTGTCGACGCCGATGATGATGCGCCAGATTCCGGGCGATCCCTCGCGCTGGTTCGTCGCTCAGCGCGACGGGCAGATCGTCAGCTTCGCCGTCGCGACCCCGCAGACGGTGACGACGGTCCTCACGGTCCCGACCGCTGCGAACGTCAACGGCGAGGGCGGCCTCCTCGGCTTCGCGTTCCACCCCAAGTTCGCGCAGAACGGTCGCCTTTTCTTCTCGTACACACCGACCGACGCGAACGTCGCGGGCTCGCAGATGCGCTCGGTCATCGCGCGCATGGACAGCGCCGACAACGGCGCGACGTTCCGCAACTACACCGAGATCGTCAGTTTCAACCAGACGACCGCGAGCAACCACAAGGGCGGCTCGATCGCGTTCGGCCCCGACGGCTTCCTCTACTTCGGGTTCGGCGACGGTGGTGGCGGCGGCGACACGTTCGTGAACGGGCAGAACACGAGCGGTTACTTCGGCAAGATCCACCGCATCGACGTCGACACCGCGCCGCCCGGCGGAAAGACGTATGTCGTGCCGAACGGGAACCCGTTCAAGAACGGCGGCGGCCAGGACTCGACGTACGCGTTCGGCCTTCGCAATCCGTTCCGATTCAGCTTCGATCGCGTCGCGGGCGATCTCTGGATCGGAGACGTGGGGCAGAACCTCTGGGAAGAAATCGATCGCGTGTCCGCGCCCGGCGCCAACTTCGGCTGGTCGTGCCTCGAAGGGACGCACGACTACGCATCGAACGACATGGCACGCTGCCCGAACGCGCGCGCGGGGTTCGTCGCGCCCGTGTTCGAGTACGGCCATACCGGCGGCGCGAGCAAGGCCGTGATCGGGGGCGTCGTCTATCGAGGGAGCGCCGCTCCTCAGATGATCGGGAGCTACATCTTCGCCGACGAAGTGTCCGGCGAGCTGTGGGCGCTTCAGTACGACGTGATGACCAATACGTGGAAGAGCGTGCAGCTCAACTCGCAGGGCCCGACCGGCAACTGGGTCCAGATCGCGGAGGACGACGCGGGCGAGGTCTACGCGCTCGATTTGTCCGGCAAGATCTACAAGCTCACAGCGGCGGCGCTCGACGGCGGGACGGGCGCGACGTTCCCCGATCTTCTCTCCAAGACGGGCTGCGTCGATCCGATGAACGCGAAGAACGTGGTCGCGGGAGCGATCCCGTACACGGTAAACAGCCCGCTCTGGAGCGACGGCGCGAAGAAAGATCGGTGGCTGGCGATCCCCGACGGCAAGAAGATCGCGATCGGCACCGACGGCCACCTCGACTTGCCGATCGGCAGCGTCCTCATCAAGACGTTCACCGTCGGCGGCAAGCGCACCGAGACCCGTTTGCTCGTTCGCCACGACGACGGTGGATGGGCTGGCTACACGTACGAATGGAACGACGCGGAGACCGACGCGACGCTTCTCCCGTCGAGCAAGTCGAAGCCCGTCGGCATGCAGACCTGGTACTTCCCGTCGCGCTCGGATTGTTTCGAGTGCCACTCCGGCGCCGCGCAGCGAACGCTCGGCATGGAGCTCGGGCAACTCAACGGCGACGAGATCTACCCGGGCACGAACCGCGTTTCGAATCAGTTGAAGACGCTCGATCACATCGGCATGTTCACCGCGCCGCTGCCGGGGCCGGTCGCGCAGATCGTCGCGTACCCGACGCCCACGAACGCCGGCCCGCTCGAGGCGCGCGCGAAGTCGTACTTGCAAGCGAACTGCGCCATCTGCCATCGCCCGAACGGCAACGGCGGCGGACCGATGGACCTTCGCTTCGGGACGGCATTCGGCGACGCGAAGGCGTGCAACGTCGCGCCCGACAACGGCGACTTCGGGATCGCCGGCGTGCACATCGTGACGCCGGGCGATCCGTCGAAGTCGCTCGTGTCGCTCCGTCCGCACGCGCTGGATGCGAAGCGAATGCCGCCAATCGCGACGCACATCGTCGACGATCAAGGCGTGATGGTCATAGACCAGTGGATCAAGTCGCTCACGGCATGCCCGCCGCCGTCGGCGAGCGATGCGGGGGGGCAGTAGGGCCGGCGGGGGATCGCGCAGGGGGCGACCGCTCTGCCTCCGGCGCGAGGCGCGCGCTACGGAAGATACGAAGTCGCGTCGTTCGCGTTCTTCGCGCCCTGACGCTGCGCCGACGCGGATGGATCCGCCGTGTCGGCCGGAAGCGCCCACTCGTTCGTGAAGAGCCCCGCCGCCCGCGCGATCCCCGCGCTCAAGAGCTGCTGTCCGCGTGCCGGCGCGACTTGCTCGTCGTAGACGACGAAGTCCGGCAAGAGCTCCGGCAGCGATAGCGACCGCCACGTGCCGAGCGCGTCCACGCCTTCGACGACCACGACGTAGCGGTCCGGCCGCTTCGGGTTCGGACGAATGAACGCGGCGCCGAGCTGGTTGCCGGTGATCTTCTGCGCACCGACGACGACGCTGGTTCCGTCGATCTTGATCGGCAACTCCGGCTCGAGCTCGCGCACGACACGGTTCGACGCCGCGTTGCCGACCAAGAAGAGCGCGCGATCGTTCGCGACCTTCTCGCCGCGCGCGTAGAACTCGACGTCGCTCATGATCGGATATTTCACGTGCACGCCCCAACGAATCGCCGCCCACGCGCGCGCCACCTCTTCGTTCGCGCGCGTCTGCGCCGGATCGCTCGCGCCGTAGACGAAGAGCAGCGGCTCGTGGAATGCGTCGCGAATCGGCCCGGTGAGGTTCGCGTGCTTGAACGCGCCCGTGTGGGGCGGCGCGCCGAGCTTCCACGCCGCGCCTTCACGACGAAGGACGATCGCGTCGGCCGCAGGAACGGTGATCGCCGCGCCGTCGATCGTCACCGTGACCGGGCCTGCGTCGAGCAGCTCCGCGTCGCGATCCAAACGCAGCACGCCCACGCCCTTCGTCGACACCTCGATCGCATCGCGCCCACGCACCCGCGCGTCGACCTCGCCCCACGCATCCGTCGTCGCGAGCTCCTCGACGTGCACCCACGCGCTCTCGTTGAAGCGAAGACGCACGGTGCGAAACCGAACGCTCTTCGGGTGCTCGTTCCGCTTGTGCCAGAGGAGCCATCCCGCGCCCTTCATCCCTTGGTACGTCTCGGACCAGACGTTGTGCCCGAGGTCGGGGTGATCGTGCTTCAGCGGATAGCCGAGGTTCTTGTACCGATCGATGAGGACGCCGCTGTTCGCCTCGGGGAGATCCTTTTTCCCGTGGACGATGAAGAGCGGAATGCGCATCCCGTTGAACGCCCACGACGTGTTCGATCGCTCTTCGGCGATGAGGCGCTCCCACGGACGCACGGGACGTCCGCCGTAGTCGCGACGAATGAAATAGCTGTGGTAGCCGCACAGAGGCTCGGCGGCGGCGAAGCGACTCGGGTGATGGAGCGCGATCGCGGCGGTGCCGATGCCGCCCATCGACGGGCCGGTGATCGTCACGCGCTGGCGATCGATCGGAAAGTTGGCGATCGCCCAGTCGACGACGCGCATGACGTCTTCTTCGCCGAGCGTGCGGTACATCGCGTTTCCGTGCGCGTCGGGCGCGACGACGTACGCGTTCAACCGCGGGAGCTGCTGCGGCATGTGACGCTCTTCCCAGTCTTGATCGTGACCGGGATCGTCGTAGCCGAAGAGCCAGCGCATCATCGCCATCGCGCGGCCGTTCATTCCGTGGAGCGCGACGATGAGCGGGTATTTCGTGGGGGGGGCCCCACGATTAGAATCCTTGTCCGGCTCCGGGTTCGTTGGCGCGTAGAAGCCGAACTCGGAGAGCTCGCCGTCGGCGGGGGAGCGGTACGCGCGCCTCGTCGCGCCGGTTCGCCCGGCGTACGGATCTTTCTTCTGCTCGAGCGATGCGACGAGCGAGTCGAGCTCGCGCGCGTCGGCGTCGAGCGATTCGGTGTCCGTGTCGCCGCGTTGGATGAGCTTCGCGAGGCGTGCGCGCGCGTGCTCGACGCTATCGACGGAAGCGGGGACGAGCCACGACGCGGAGCGATCGAGCGCCGCGAGGACGCGATCGGCGTGGGCGACCGCGTCGCGGACGGAACGCCTCGGATGAAATCCTGGACGAACGCTGCGCGTGCCGACGCCCACGTCGAAGAGCCAATCCTGATCTTCGATCTTCGCGAGGTCCGCGCCGACGATCGTCGGGAGATTCACGACGAGCTCGCCCGCGCCGGACGCATCGAGTGGAACTTCGCCGGCGTCGACGTCGAAGAACGGCGCGTCGCTCGACGGCGCGAACGGCGTCGATTTCTCGCCGGTCTTCTCGGCGCGAACGAGCTTGGCGCGGACCTTCAACGGAACGCCGCGCGGCGCCCCTTCGGGGTAGCGCACGGTCAACGCGGGACGGTAGCCGTCCGCGCGCATTCCGCGATCGAGCGCGATACTCGACATCTTCGCCGCGAGATCGCGCGCGTCGTCGGCCGTGGTTCCAGGGAGCGCGAGGTACGAGCCGACGGGCGCCGACAGCGTCTTCGCATCGAGCACGCGCGCGCGAAACGACCACGCCGCCTCGCGCTGGTGGAGCTTGAGGACAATCGTGTGATCGCCCGCGGAGAGATCGAGCAGGACCATGTCGTCGTCTTCGCGCGCGGGCCGGAACTCGTCGCGCGTGAAGACCCATTTGCCGTCGACCATCACGCGGAGCCCGTCGTCGGCGCCAAAGAGAAACAGATAACGGCCCGCCTGCTCGAGGTGCAGCGTCCCCGCGGCGTACGCGACGAGATCGTTCTCTTTGTCCTTCACCGCGGCGGCGACGTCGATCGCCCCTTCGTTCGTCGCGACGATCGCCCACTCCGGCGGCGCGTTTCGGTTGAGCGCGGCGCTCGCGCCCCATGCATCGCCGAGGCGCGGCTTCAGCGTCGCTTCGTCGGTGCCGGGCGGAGGCGCGACGAGCGACTGCGTCCCTTTCGGTTTCTGATCGATCCCGTACGACGGCGACTTGAGCGGACCGAGAAGGAGCCACGCGCCGATGTGCCCGTCTTTCGCCGGTGCGACCCGAGCCTCGGTCGCGGGCGCGCGCGCGGCGAGATCGAGCGGCGTCGGTGCGGGCGGAAGCGCTCCCGCGGACGGCGCGGGCGAAGCGGACGCAAGCGCCGACGATGCAGGCGCCGCCGGCGTCGCGCTCCCCGCGCGCTCTCCGCCGAGACACGTCGCACCTGCGCACAGGAGCAACCCGCCCAACGTTCGCCGTTTCAACGTCTCGCGCATCTCACCGCCCCGCCCGGATATGGCACGTCCCGGCCCTACGGTGAAGTAAAACGCCGCGCGCTAGTTTGGCGTTCCGTGCGCCAACGTGCGCGTGTCGTCCTTGAAGAGGACCTCGACCTTGTGCGCATCGAGGACGCGGGTGATGACGCCGTCGCCGAACTTCTTGTGGCGCACGAGGTCGCCCTCTTCGAACGTGCCGGCGATGCTGTACGCCTTGAAATCGCCCATCGCGCGGCCCGCGATCGCCTTCTCCCACGACTGCTCGCGGCCGAGGCGCGCTTGCTCCGCGCGCGTCGCGGTCGTCATGCGAGGCGTGCGGACGGCCTTTGCGCCTGCGATCGGCTTCGCGCCCGGAGCCGCGGCCCGGTAGAGATGCGCGCCGTCGCAGGTCAGGCACATGACCTGATGCGCCTTTCCGAGCTTCATCGAGACGATGCGGTGATTGAGCACCATCTTGCATTTGGTGCAGAAGCTATCGACTTCGCCGGCGACCTTGAGGGGCTTGGACATCGGCGCCTTACGTACGTCAATTGACGCAAAAAGGCCAGCCTGACGCGGCGTTGACGACGACTCAGTCGCGGTTTCGGCGGCGTTCGGCGACGGTGCGAGACCGCGGCTCGCGCGTCATCTTCACTTCGGTCGTCACTTCGGGCTTCGAGAGCTTGTGGGGCTCGGCGAGCTTTTTCTCGCCGTTTTCGTCGCTGCCCGCCGCGCTTGCGTCGCCGTCGCCGGCCGCGCCGTCGCGCTTCGCTTCGTCGTTGGGCTTGAAGCGGATCGTGGTGCTGATCTCGAACTGCACGGTCGTGAGCATCTTCTGCATCTCGCCCGCCATGTTCGTGTGCTCGAGAAAATCGCGGATCTCCTTCGCGACCACGCGAAAGAGCCCGTTCTTCGTCTCGTCCATCTGCGTGAGCAGAAGTCCGGCGATCTCCTTCGGCACCTTCATGCCGCCGACGAAGTCTTTGAAGTTGTCGGGCGCCTCGGTCGCCTTTTCGACGCCGAGCTCGACCGCGCGCTTGATGAGCTCGGGGATCACCCCTTCGAGGCGCCTGCGCTTCGAGTCGGACGGCGGATCGTGGTCGCTCATCGGTGCCCTTTCGACGTACCCCCGCGGGGCGATCGGGTCAAACGATCCCCACGAAATCAGGCCGCTTTGAGAATGCGCGAGACGCCCTTCGCCGCGCGCGCCATCGACGCGCCGCGTACGCCGCCGCCCCGCGCGCAGAGGTAGACCTCGACGCCGTCGACATCCATCGGCACAACGTCGACCTCGGTCGAGAGCGCCGCCATCCGCGCGCTCGCGCCGACGCCCGGCTCGTTCCACACGACGCCTTGCACCATCAGCGGCGCGTACGCCGCGAGCTCTTCGCACACCGCCCAAGCGCCGGCGCCGGCCACCACGACGCCTGAGGTGTCCGCGAGGACGATCGCCTCGAGCTCGCCGTCGTGTCGCGCGTGGGACAGCTGGTAATGAAGCGCGATCAGCGG
>JAYVXB010000168.1:0-7418 GCA_043785585.1 Deltaproteobacteria bacterium
CCACTGCCATCGGCGGGACGCCCCGCGATCCTGCGCTCGCGCGACTGATGGCGTTCGCTGGTCGCGCCGCTCGCATGATGCACGCGCTCGCGTGCGTGATCGCCATCGCGCTCGCCGATCGAGCGGCGCGCGCCGACGAGAACGAGACGCGCATCGCGAACGCATACCGACGGTTTCACGAAGCCGAGCAGCTGTTCGAGGCAAAGAAGATCGCCGAGGCATGCCTCGCGTTCGAAGAGAGCCAGCGCCTCGACCCGACGCTCGGGACGCTGCTCAACATGGCGTACTGCCACGAGACGCTCGGGAAGAGCGCGACGGCGTGGGGCGAGTACAACGCCGCGGCGGCGTGGGCGGCGCTTCAGTCGCGCCCCGATCGCGAGAAGTTCGCGCTCGATCGCGCCTCCGAGCTCGCGAAGAAGCTCTCGCGCGTGCAGCTCGAGCTTCCGCTCGACGTCGATGGGCTCAGCGTGGCCGTGGACGGCGAGCCTCGGCCTCTCGCGCGCGCGACGGCGATGCTCTTCCTCGATCCGGGCGACCACTTGCTCCGCGTCTCGGCGCCGGGCAAGACGCCGTTCTCGACCCAGGTGAGCGTTCCGCCGGGTCCGGCGTCGCAGACGGTGAAGGTGCCTCTCCTCGACAACGCGAGCGCGACGGTGATGGCGTCGCCGACGCCCGGCGCCGCGCACGACGCGCCTGCGGACGGCGCTCGCACCGCGGGAATCGTCGTCGTGGGGCTCGGCGTGATCGGCCTCGGCCTCGGGACGTACTTCGGAGTCCGGACGCTCGACAGGAAGGCGACCGGACGCGAGCATTGCGTCGGCACGGCGTGCGACGAAGCCGGCGTTGCGGCGCTCGACGACGCGCACACGTCGGCCACGGTCTCGACGATCGCTTTCGGCGCGGGCGTCGCGGCACTCGGCGCGGGACTTTGGCTGCTGCTGTCGCGTCCGGCGGCGACACCGCCACTTACCGCGGGGCGCGCGCGAGTCCGTCCGATGATCGGCGCGACAGGAGTCGCTGTCGGCGTGGAGGGAGCATGGTGAACGCGCGCGCCTTCGCGATCACGATCGCCCTCGCCGCGTTCGGTGCTGCGGGTTGCGGTCTCGTCGCAGGACTCTCGTCCGACTACCAGCTCGCGGACGCGTCGACCGGTGGCGATGCCGATGCCGGCGGCGACGCGATGTCGACGCACGACGCGGCCGTCACGCCCGACGCGACCGCGGACGTCGTGACGCGCGACGGCGTGGCCGACGCTTCGGACGCAGGCGCCGACGCGATCGAAGCGGGCCCGCTCGTACCGCCGTCGGATCCCGCGAACGTCGCGTGCGGCTCGATGAAGTGCCCCGTCGCAACCAGAGTGTGCTGCGAAGAGATGGCGATGAGCTCGTGCACCTCTTCGACCAACCCGACTTGCAACGGCGGCATCATCGCGGAGTGCGACGAGACCGCGAACTGCGGACCGAGCGAGTCGTGTTGCCTGACGAGCGTCCGCGCTTATGGGCTCGAGACCCGGTGCAACGGCGGCGCGTGCGGCGGGCGCGGGTGGCAGTCGTGTCGAACGAACGCCGAGTGCCCGAACGGCCAGACGTGCGTAGCGTGGACGTGCGCGGGTCGCACGGTCGCGACGTGCGACGGCTTTGGGAGCGACGCCGGCTGCAACTGAGCGCGGCGCACCGCTACGTGCGCCTCATGAGCAGCTTCGGGTACGCGACACGGAAACCGGCGCGCTCGAAGTTTCTCTGCGATCCGGTGCCGGGGAGCGTGCATGCCGTCGCGAGATCGCAGCCGTGCGCCTCTGCGATCGCGAGGCGCGCGCGAATCATCGCGGCCTGCGCCCCACGCCTTCGGTGCGCGACGAGCACACTGCTGCCGAAGAGGCTGGCGACACCGTCGTGCATTCCCATGCCGCACGCGCCGGCGACCTCGCCTTCGATGAGCGCGAGAAGGCAGCGCACGGACTTCGCGCGCGTCGAGGGCAATGCCATCGCGAGCGCATCGTCCGATACGGCATCGGCGTTCGAGAAACCACGATTCACAGTGCGTGCCCAGAGCTCTGCTTCGTCTTCGCGAATGTCACGAACGACGACGTGCGACGAGTCTGCCTCGAGCGCGGCGAGCGATCGCACGAGCACTTGGTTGTACTCGACGACGCGGTAGCGCCGCTGCGCCAGACGTTCGGACAACGACGCGTCGGCGAACGGCGCGAGCTCGATCTCCACCGCGTTGCCGCCCATTCCGAGGAAGCGCTCGATCTCGTCCATGTCGCCGTCGGTGACCGCGACGCCGAGCCCGACGGCGAGCGCCTTTCCGAACGGTGACCCAGGTCCGGAAAAAACCGCGACACCGCCGGCGACCGACCTTGCCCCCGCGCCGTCGTCGGGTCGCATCGCGGCGACCGCGTCGGCGTGAGAGCTCACGTGATGCGCTTCGGCGAGCTCGAGCCGGCGCGCGAGGAGACAATCGACTTCCATGGCGGTCTCGACGGGCGGCGATCGTCCGACCTGACGACCTCGCGCGTCTTCGCGGTGCGAACGTCCGCGCATCACACACCCGTAGCGTCCGGCGGCCAAACGTACTTGTGCATCTGCAGCTGGACGCGCACCGGCAGCGCGTCGTCGAGCACCCACGCGACGAGATCGCGCACCGCGAGCTTCCCGAAGACGGTGCTCGCGAGCAAGTTCGGCGTCAGGGTCGCGAGCTCGCGCGCGCGAACGACGTCGCGCATCCACTCGTAATCCGCACGATCCGCGAGCACGAACTTGAGCTCGTCGCGCGACGTGATGTGCTCGAGGTTCGAATAGCGATTTCGCGCGGACTCGCCGGAGCCGGGCGCTTTCAGATCCATGATCTTGTGGACGCGTGGATCGACACCCGATACGTCGGCCTCGCCGCTCGTCTCGATGAGCACGGTACGCCCCGCGTCGCACAGCTCGCGCATGAGCGGGAGCACGCCCGGCTGCAGGAGCGGCTCGCCGCCGGTGAGCTCGACGAGCTGCGTGCCTGTCGCGAGCGCGCGCGCGAGGACGTCCGCGCGGCTCATGCGCGTGCCTCCGTAGAACGCTTGCGGCGTGTCGCACCAGACGCAGCGAAGGTTGCAGCCCGTCGTCCGCACGAAGGTGCACGCTCGTCCGGCGAACGTCGATTCGCCTTGGATGCTCGCGTAGATCTCGTGGATGACGAGCGTGTCGTCGATGCTCATGGCGCCGCCCTAGCTACCACGCGCCTAGTCGGTCGGCACGAGGTCGGGGACCGGAAGCTCGTGGACGTCGTCCGACGACGATGCCGACGGCGGCGGCGCCGGTAGAACCATCATCGGCGCGCGCGGATGCGTCACGTAGCGCGCGATCGCCCACCCGCACGCGACGATCGCGAGCATCGCGAGAAGAAACGTGCGCACCATCGCACCCGGCGGCACCCGCGGGAGGTTGCGAACCGGAGCCGGTCGGCGAGAGCGAGGGTTGGCGGGCTTCTGGGGAGAGGGGCGCACTTTGCTGGCGGAGCATGGTGGGGCCGAGCTAGCGTTGGCGTCCACTGTGACCCGCTTCCGGCAGCTCGTCCCTTCGCTCGTTTCGCTCGGACTTGCGCCCGCCGTGCTGGCAGGGTGGCTCGCCGCTTGCGGTCGCGACACACCGCCACCCATCGCACGACCCGTGCTCCAGACGCGCCCGCTGCCACCGGCCGACGCCGCCGCGCCGCCGCCGAAGCTCCCCGAATGGACGTACTGGGAGCCGGTCGAAGCGCCGGTCGGCGGAGCAGCGCGCGCGCCGGACGTGCCGCTGACCGACGCTCAGATCGTGCGCGTGGGAGGCGCCGAGACCCGCTGGAACGCCGCGCCCCTCGCTCTGCGCGATCTCGTGAAGAAGGGCGGCTTCGGTGTCGTCGCGAGCGGAACGAACGCGCGCGTCGGGGCTCTGTACGCGAAGCTCCGCGACGAAAAGATTCCGTTCGTCGTCACGCTCGACGCGCTCTTCTTTCTGTCGCACCTCGCCATCGAACGCGCGCTCGCGGAGGTCGAATCGAGCGTCATCCTCCCGGCGCTCGACGTCGTCATCAAGCGCCTCGACACACGTCTCCTCGCCGAGTCGCGCGACGCTCGCGCGGATCTCGCGCCGGCGTACACGGTCGCGCGTGGAGTCATCGCCGTCGCCGCGGCGCTCGCGCACAAGGAGTACGTGCCTGCGCCGGACATCGCCGACGTCGTCGCGAAAGAGAAGGAGCGCGTCCTGTCGCACGCGGGACCGGGCGAGAGTCCGCTTCTCGGCGTGACGGTCGACTATTCGGCGATGGCGCTGCGCGGGATCGCCGAAAAGGACGAGGCGCGCGGCGTGTGGTTTCGCGCGAATGCGTGGCTCGCGCATGCGCCGTTCATGCTCGCAGGACGTGGCGAAGACGGCTCCGCGGGACGGGTCAGCGTGACGCTCGCGCGGACGCACGCTCGCGCAGCGCTGATGATCAGTCGGCTCCTCGATCGCGCGGTCGACGCCGACGCTGCGAAAGCTTGGGAGCTGGTCGAACGACTCGGCCGATTCATCGCGGGTCCGGCCGACGACGTGACGCCGTTCGATCTCGCACGCTCGGCGGCTTCGGCCGGCATCGACATGAAGGACGCGCGCTTCATCGCGAACGTCGTGCAGGTCGACAAGCTGCGGCACGCGGCAACGCGCGAGCACGTCACGCGACTCTTCGACGGCCCCGGCGGCGTGCGGATGGCCGCGCGCGACGCGGGGGCGGGTCGCGCGGGAGCGGGCGGGGCGGCGCGGATGGCGCCGAGCCTCCGCGTGTTCGGAGCGCGTACGGCGCCCGATGGCGAAGTGATGCAGGCGCTCGTTTTCCCGGCGATCGGCGCGATGACGCCGACCGAGCATCCGCCGCCGACGTCACGCGACGCGGTGCGCGCGTTGCCGAGCGCGCTCGACGTCGCGTCGTGGCTCGGCGCGGCCGAGGCGCGCGCGGCGTTGCACGACGCCGGCGACGACGGCTACGACGGCTACGACGCCGCGCTGGAACGCCTCGTGCGCCAACGCGCGACGGACGACACGCTGGCGCGACACGGCTCGCTCTACACGTCGTCGCTCGATGCGATCGCAACGTACGTCGCGCCGTCGGCCGCGGATGCGGGTCAGCCGGGAGCTTTCGCGCAGGCGTGGCGTCAGCGCAAGATGGAGACGGCGCTGAGCGCGTGGACGTTCGTTCGACACGACGCGATCACGTTCACGCGCCTGCCGCTCGCGGCGAGCGGGACTGCGGATCCTCCGCGCACCGCGAGCGCGTCGACGCCTGCGTTCGTCGAGCCGCATCCGGAGGCGATCGCGACGCTCGTGGGCACCGTGCGGCAGGCGTTGCGTGGTCTCACGGCGATGGATGCGCTCGCATCCGACTCGCCGGCGCGCGCGATGCTGAAGGAGGTCGACGACCTTCTCACGATCGCGCTCGGCATCGCGCTGAGGCAGGCGAACGACGAGCCGCTCGCGCCCCAAGAGGCCGCGGCGCTCGCGTCGTTCCCCGCGCGCATGGTCGATCTCGAGTCGCGGATCGCGCTGACCGGCAGCGCCGACACCCCTGTCGTCGCCGACGTGCACGCCGATCTCGGGCCGGCGCGTGTTCTCGAAGAGGCGACGGGCTACGTCGACGAGATCTTCATCGTGGTCGCCGAGCCGCGCACGCGGCGCCTCGTGCTCGCCGTCGGCGCGTCGATCCCACACTACGAGCTCGTCCAACCCGCCGCGCTGCGGCTGAGCGACATCGGCTGGCGCGCGCGCCTTCAAGCGGGAAGCGCGCCGCAGCGCGGACCGTGGACGAAATCGTTTCTCGTCGACAAGAACGCGACGCCGGCAGGCGCGTCGTCGGCCGCGACGTCTCCGAGCGCCGCACCGTCCGCGCGACCCGCGCCGCGATGATCACCGCGAGAGCCGGCATCCGCACGCCGCGTTTGCCGGAAACTGGTCCACCCGCCCGCGCACGCCGTACCTTCGCCGCGATGCGTACCGTCCTATCGACTGCCGGGCTCGCCCTCTTCCTCGTCGCGTGCGGCGCCGTACCGAGCGCCACCGCCAAGCTGCAAGAGGCGTCGCAAGAGATGAACGTCAACACGCGCTTCGGGCGCATGGAGATGGCCGTCGAGAGGGTCGCCGTGAAGGAGCGCGAGGAGTGGGCGCGACGTCACAAGATGTGGGGCGGCAAGATTCGGATCGCCGACACCGAAATGGCCGGCACGCGCCTGACGTCCGAGACCGAAGCCGACGTGAACGTGAAGGTCGCGTGGTACCGCAACGACGAGCAAGAGCTGCGCGTCACGACGATCAAGCAGAAGTGGAAGGACGTGAACGGCGAGTGGAAGCTCGTCGGCGAGGTGCGCATGGACGGCGACCCAGGCCTGATCGGCGACGTCGGCATGCTCGCGCCCGATGGAGCCGGAGCGGCCGCACCGTCGGGCGCACCTGCAAAGCGCAAAGTGTTCCCGACGATTCGCATCGGCGGCAACGACGCCGACGGGGATCCGCAGGACTGATTCGATCGCGACACGACACGCGCGCGTCGAGACCGCGCTACGCCGTTACTCCGAGGCCGGTGCGGCCTTCTTCTTCGGCGTCTTCTTCGCGGCGGTCGTCGCCGGCTTCTTCACGGTCCGCAGCTTCGCGGCGCGCGCCTTCTTCTTCACCTGCGCCTTGCGGCGCTTCATCTTCTGCGAGGCTCGACGATCGAACTTTCCCATGCGCGGGAACTAGCCCTACGCACGCGCGCCCGTCAACCGCGATCGCCGTTTCCCGCTGGCGGGGTGTCGGACGGGAGAGGCGCTCCCCCGTGACCGTTCAGCCCGTGCCTTCGGCGACGGCGTTCTCGCGACCACGCACTTCGAGGCGGTAGCGGCTGTTGATCGTCTCGATGTAGAAGACCTCGCGACCGGCGATGCGGAGCACTCGTTTCACCGGCGTGGTGACGTACTCGTGCATGCCGTCCGAAAACTCGATCACGACGACCGAGCCTTTCCGCGGTGCACGAACCAGCCGGCCGATCACTGCGCGGGATCCTCGGCCTATTTTGCGGAGCACAACCTGCACAACCGCGATGCTAGCACGTGCCTTCGCGAAGAGCACAACCCCGCACAACCTACCGATCACGGGAAATCTCGGCGTGGACCAGCTCACGTGATTTCGCGGGGATGGAAGCGATCCGCGAGGTCCACGGACCGTTCCAGCGATTGTCACTCTTTTCCGTTGCATTCCGTCCCCAGATCGCGGGGCAACGCGTTCACGCCCGTCCGGACGCGAGACCGGGCGTCGTCCTGCGCTCTGTGCACGTGACGCTTGCCTGCTCGCCCGCAGACGGGCAATTGTCCCCGGCCGTGCGCAACTCCGATCTCCCGCCGGTCCCCCCGCTGCTCCGCTCGTCGGGCAGCGTCGAGGTCATCACCGGGTCGA
>JAYVXB010000169.1:0-21887 GCA_043785585.1 Deltaproteobacteria bacterium
ACGAACGTGCGGCCTCCTTCTTGAGGATGCGCTGGGTCTCGAGATCGACGGAGATCGAGAACGTGGCCGTATTGCCGGAGCGTTTCTTCATCTTGTTGAAGAGAATAACACAAAAACACCTCGGCCCCGGAAGCGCGACGACTGTCGTCGTGCATCCGAGGCCTCGTTGTCCCTCGCGTCTCGTCTTCGGCCGATCGCGTGGGTACGCCCTGCTTTTTCGCGGAGCGCGGATGCTGCCGATGGTCAGCTCGGGTTCGCGACGGACGGCGTGCCCGGCGCGTTCACGATCGCGACGCCGTTCGACGGAGTCGTGATCGTGGTGCCCGCGAGCTTGCCCTTCGGCGCGACCTTGCGCGTGCGCCCCGGCAATCGCATCAGGCTGCGAATCTGATCGTTCGCCCCGACGAAGCTCTTGCGTCGAGGGTTGCGCGCGATGCGATCCAGCGCCAATGCGATGGCCATCGCGTCGTTGCCCACGATCTCGAGATTTCGGAGTGCATCCGAAACCGCGCGACGCGAGAGACGACGAGCAGCCTTCGCGACGTCACGCGCGTGCTTGGCACGCGAGAGAGCGCCGCGAGCGGCTGCGGCATCGAACGCGAGCCCGGCGATGGCGCCACCGTTCTGCTCGGCGAGGTTCGCCAAGAGCTCGATGACTTCGACCGGAACCGCGGTACCGCGAGCGCGCAGGAGATGAGCCTGCGCATTCGCGACCGCCGGCGCCTAGCCGAGGCTCTCGGAGAGAGCATCGATCTGCGCGACTGCGTTCGACGGGCCACGCGAAGCTTGGTCGGCTTCTTGTGGGTACTCATGATGGTGTAGACATTCCTTTCTCCCGACTCGTGCTCGCGCGCCCCGTCGGGCGATGCGCGCGGCCCGCTGGCGGCGACCTCCGGAGGATTCCGGCGGGCGTCTCGTTGCGGCTCCTTCACCTACGGAGGGGACTCGTGTTCCTGATGCTGAGGAGCTGCGCTACGGAGGCACTTCGGATGCATTCTGGATGCACTCTCGCGGAGCGCGTCCGGCAGCTGTGGGATGCGATCGGGGCGGGTGGCCGAGGCGCGAAGCGAACGTGAAGAGTGCCTCTGAAATGCAGCTCGGATGTCGGACAGAAATACTGGGATGTTGGCGCGGTGCGCGGGATCGCGGCGCGTCGCCTCGGGCGCACCGCGCTCGCGTCGAGGGGCTTCGCGAGGCACGCGGCGCGAGGCTTGTTGGAATCCAGGCGACGATGGTGCGCACGTGGACCGCCCTCCTCGTCAGCTCGGTGTTCGCGTCCGCCGCCACGTCGTCGTCGAAGGGCTTCCAGCCATGCCCGTCGTGCCGCCGGCGCGGCAATGCGTGGCGAAGTGCCGAAGGTCACGCTCTCGACCTTCCTCGGCGTTGCGCGGACCGTGTTACGGCCGTATTTTGTCGTTCATGGCGAAGGAGCCCAAGCGTCTCGACCCACAGCAACGCGCCCGCGAGAAGCAGGAGTCTCGTGAGGAGGACGCGCGTGCGCTCGCGTTGGGAGAGAAGAGCCGCGAGGAGCTGCGGCGCGAGAACGCGCACTTCGCCTTCCCTAACGTCCGCGTGAGCCTCCGCGGGTCCAAGCCGCTCGAGTGACCGAGCTTTCGTACGTCGACGTTCGCCCGATTCTCGCGAAGGTCGCAGACCTCGCACGCGATCTCGTCCTCGTCGGTGGGCAAGCAGTGAACTTCTGGGCGTCGTACTACGAGCGTAGAGTGTCGGAGCTCGCTCGCGAGTCGCCGTTCACGAGGAAGGGCATCGACTTCTGCGGCGACCAGCGCGCCGTCCGGATTTGTGCCGAGCGTCTCGGTGGCGAGGCACGCATCGCGACGTTCGACGACGCGACGCCGAACAGCGGCACCGTCGTCTTCGTCGATGCGGGCGGCGTCACGCGGACGCTCGATGTCGTCTCGGCGCCGTTTGGTCTCGATGCCGCCGAAGTCCACGACACCGCGGTTCCAGTCGAGATCCTCGACGACGCGAAGGCGTCGACCGGCGTGAGCTTCTTCGTCATGCACCCGGTGTTGTGCATGGAGAGTCGCGTCCACAATGTCGTGGGGCTTCCCGCGCAATACGACACGGAGCAGGGCCGGAAGCAGCTTCGAGCGTCGATACTCTTTGCCGCCGAGTTCGTGCGCGATCCTCGATGGGCGGATCGATGCGGAGGATCCTGTTCGCACGGTGCTGAAGTTGAACGAGCGCGTGTTCCGCTTCGCTACTCGCGACCGTCACGCGAAGAAGCTCGTTCGCTCATCCGACGCGGATCCGTCTGCATCGATTCTCGACGACGATCGCCTGCCGACGTCGTTCCGAGAGAAGCGGTTGCCTCAGATGCGTGAGCAGCTCGCTCGCCGGACGCTGCGGGAGCCGAACGCGTGAGTGCTAGCCTCGCTTCGCGCGTAGCTTCGAGTCCGCCCGGCTCCTTCGAACGTGCGAACGCGCCGAGTCCGTCCGCTCTCTACAACGGCCATGCGGCCACGACGCCGATTTGAAACGACAGCGACGCCGGTTTCTCGTCGCCGCCCATCGCATCCTTCACGCATCGTTCGATGCACGCATTCGCCGCTGCATCGAACTCTGGCCCCACGCTCACGATCGCTGCGGCTCGCTCTCCTGGCGCGCGGACCTGAACGGTAAGCCACCCGCTCACCGATGATCGCTTCGCCTCCACGGCGGATTGGATGCAGGCCCTCACGCGCACCCTGAGCGCGTCCACGGCGCTCGCGACTCGGGACCTTGTGGAGGGGTCGAGGTCGCCGCGCGCTCCGAGTCCGAGCTGAACATCGGCGCTCGGTGGAGTTCGCACCAGGGACGTGGGTGCCTGGAGTGGCTTCGGTGGCGGCCCGCCTCGCGAGGTGGAAACGAAGTCCACCACGTAGGGACGAGCGGCTTGCTCGGTGTACGCTCCCGCGTCCGTGGTTACCGAGATCCGCTCCGGCGGCGCGCCGTCATGCGTGTACACGCCCGCCTCGAACGGCGCGGCTGCACCGGCCACGTCGTTGGCGCGCGCGGCAGTCGGCTCCGTCGCAGGAGTGCACGCCGCGCCGAGGATCGCAGCGAGCTTCATGAATATGCCGGCGCGCACGCGAGAAGGCTAGCGCAGGCCGCGCCATAGGGAGCGCGCTCAGTCGCTAGCGCACAGCTTCGCCATCCCCACGTTGCCCTGCCCTCTGCACTTCGTCGCGCCGGTGGGCCATACTCTCGCCATGACCGACGCGGCCCGCATCATCTCGCCGTCGAGCCGCAGCTACGATCGCGTGCCCAAGACGTTCGCAGGGCTAGCGATTCCTCTGGTGGAGCTGTGGACATTGCCGGGCGCGGCGCGCGCCCGAAAGTCGACAAGCTCCCCGACGGCATCCGGCAGGTTCGTCTCATCACCGCTTTCGAGACGGAGCTCTGCATGTCCGGGATGGACACCTGGCTCGAGAGGCACGATGGAAACTGGGCGCCCGAAACCGTCGCAGCGTTGCGCGAGATCGGCGCGGTGCGAAGCGCGGAGGTCGTGAGCCGTGCGCTCTCCGTCTTCCCAGGAGGAGCTCCACCGCGCGATGCCGAAGAACGCGAAGATCTTCTCGCCGCGCTGCTGCTGCCGGAACGCTTCTGGGACGCGCTCACCGACGAATACAACGCGGTCGCGACCGAGGAGGATGTGGACGCACTGGTGGTCGCTTACGTCCGAAAGCACACCGCGCTGTTTCGACTCGACGAGATGACGATGACGCCGACGCTGGCGCCGCCACGCGAGCCCTCGCCGGAAGCGCTCGAGGCGATCGCGGCCATGGAGCGGGCCATGCAACGGCAACGAAGCAAGCTCTCCTGATCCCTCGCGCGTGTTCCGCGAACCCACGAGCGCGCCGCAACGCGCGACATAAAAAAAAGGGGCGGCGTTTTCGAGACGCCGCCCCGTGTGCTCACGGCTTCGCGAAGGATCGGGGTTGGACGCGCGAAATGTCAGGCGGTCCGTGGGTGTGCGAAGCGTGGGCGCGTGCCTGTCTGTCGATGGCGATGCGTGCAGAGCCCCACCACGTCTTGTGAAGCGAGCGGCGACGCAAGCAGTCGACCGCGATCGCGCGGCTGTCGCGCCGAGGCGACTCGCTGTCTCGGCTCATTGCCCAGCGCCTCCGTCGGCGAGTTGCTTCTTGTCCTGCCCTCCGCCGATGCGAATCTTGAACGGCTTCGCCTTCGGATGCCGCGGGATCGCGATCGTCAGTACGCCGTCCGCCAAGTCCGCGGCGAGCTTGCCGGTGTCGAGACTGTCGGGGAGCGTGAAGGATCGGCGGAACGCGCCGTACCGGCGCCCGATGATCACTTGCTCCTTCTCCTTGGCCTCGAAACGTCGTGTGCCTTGGATGGTGAGGGTGTGGTCCTCGAGCGTGATTTCGAGATCCTCGCGCCGCACGCCGGGAACGTCGCACACCACGAGCACGGCGTCGTCGTTCGTGCGCACGTCGATCTCTGGATCGAACCCACGCGGGTTCGTCACCGCTCCGAGCGAAGAGCCCATCACGTCGTCGAGAACGCGGTCCAGGGCCGAGACGGCATCCCATGTCATCATGGCAAACCTCCTTGTCCTTGTTGTTGGGCGGCGCTCCGGAAGTGATCTTGGGAGCGCCGCTTGGTTCTGAAAACCGATTAAACACGCGATGTGGAAGCGTCAAGGGGGAGGCCTCGGTGGTGCGAGAGCATCACCGCGACGCGACGGCCGGCGCCACGCACCGCGTCGCCGTCAGCCAACTCTTCAGCTGCCCCGTGTACTCCTGCCGCAGGCACGTCACCATGATCGAGCGATCCATGTGCAGCATCGCCGACGACGGCGGCATGGCCATCGCGGGGCGCACCGAGAGCGTCGCGACCTTGTGCTTCAAGGACCAGTAGTAGCTCGTCGTCGCGTTGAGGATGCCGAGCCTCTTACCGTCGTGGCACTTCGCGCAGCTCATCGCTTCGGCGATCGCGCGCTGTCGCTCCGGCGGGAGCCCGCACGCGCAGCCCTTCGAGATCGCGTCGAGCCGTCCCGGCGGATCGATCGCGCCGAGGGGCGGTCCGTTGCTCTTCGGATCGAAGAACGCGAAATCGGACGGCCCCGTCTCGTCGATGCGCTTTCGAATGTACTCGTAGCTCGCGTCGGCGGTGCTCGTCGGCTTCGCGAGGTACGCCGTGTGGATCTGCCGCCATCCGTTCGCGTGGCAGCTGAGGCAGCGCGTGCTCAGCGGCGATTTCTGGTGCAGCACGTTCTGCGCGTAGTTGTACCCGTTGAACCATGCGCGCGGGCGCGCGAGCGGCGTGCCGTTCTCGCTTCGTTTTTGCAGCGCGATGAAGTCGACGTTGGGGGTCAGGATCCCGGCGTTCGTCGCGAACTGCACGACGCGGTCGAAGCGTGCACCTTCGATCAAGATCGCGAACCTGCCATCGAGGAGCGACGATCCGTACGAAATGTGTTTGTAGCCGAGCCGATCCATCGCGCGCGAGAAGTCCCCGAGGCCGAGGTACTTCGTCGCCGCATCGAGGATCTCTTGCGGCACGGACATCATCTCGCCGCCGAAGACCTTCTTCGCCGCGGCGATGTAGTCGCGATCGGAGAGGTCGGTGCCGAGGACGCGGTCGCGGTCCGTGGTTTGGCAGTTGCCGTCGAGGAAGCGATTGAGGTTCGTCAGGCACCCGGCGATCTCGGGGCGCGTCTTTCGGCATCGCGAGAGGCACGCGGTGCTCGCGGCGTAGAAGCCCAAGTCGGGCGTCGCGGGGCGCAGGCGGTAGTCGAGTGCGATCGACGTCGCCTGCGCCTCGAGGATGCCGTCGACCTTCGACGGCGATGCGTCGCAGAATTCGTCGTTCGACGCGGGCGTGCTCGCGGCTCCGGGGAGCACCGCGAAGACGTGAACGGCGAGCGCCGTGACCCAGCCTTCGACGCCGAACGTCATGAGCGCGGACTCCCCACGATGCCAACGGTGCGGGGCAACGGGGGCGCTCGTCAACTCGATCGTGTATGACGCGGGCGTGACGCTCGACGGCAATTCTCGCAAGACCCTTCGCGAGTGGCTTCGGGAGGCCCCCTTCTCGCTCACGATGTCGGCGGGCTTCTTCGGATTCTTCGCGCACTGCGGCGTGCTCACGGTGCTCGAAGACGCCGGACTCTTGCCGTCGCGCGTGAGCGGCGCGAGCGCGGGCGCGCTCGTCGCGGGCACGTGGGCCGCGGGCGTCGACGCGCCGGAGATCGCGCGCGTCCTGCTCGCTCTACAGCGCGCGGACTTCTGGGATCCGCGCGTCGGCCCGGGCCTCTTGCGCGGCAAGCTCTTCCGCGCACGCCTCGACGCGCTCTTGCCGGCGCGGACGTTCGACGCCTGCCGCGTCCCCGCCGCCGTCAGCGTGTACGACGTCCTCGCGCGCCGCGTGCTTCCTCTCGCGAGCGGCGCGCTCGCCCCCGCGCTCCACGCATCGTGCGCCGTGCCGTTCATGTTCCACCCGGTCTGGATCGCCGGGCGACCCTTCATCGACGGCGGCGTCTCGGATCGCGCGGGGCTCGCGGGGATGCCGACGGGCGGGCGCGTGCTCTTTCATCACCTCGCGTCGCGTTCGCCGTGGCGTCGGCGTGGCAGCCCGTCGATGGACATTCCGTCGCGCGATGCGATGACCAGCGTCGTCATCGACGACCTCCCGCGCGTCGGTCCGTTTCGTCTGGCGCAAGGCGCGCGCGCGTTCGACGTCGCGCGCCGCAGGATGGCGACGGCGCTCGCGTCGCCGCTCGACGCGAACGTCGTGCGCGTTTAGCTCACGCCTCGGCCGTGCGGTAGGGCCCCGAATTCGGCGCGCCGTTCTTCTTCGGCACGAGACCCGCGGCGCGCGTGGCGACGAGCACGCCGATGCCGACGAGCGCGATGGCAATCGTGACGAGCGTGCCGACGAACGGAATCGCGCCGACGATCATGAAGAGCGCGCAACCGACGGCCAGGTGTACGTACGGGCTCTCGGTTTTGTGCTTGAGGAGCGCCTGACCGACGACCGTGAGCACCGCGCACACGCCGGCGTAGCCGCCGATGACACCGAGGAAGAGACCGATCAGCGCGATCGGAATGCCGATGATCGTCACGCAGAACGCGATGAACAGGACGATGGCGCCGAAGATGCCGACGACGCCCATCGCGAACGAACGCATCGGTCGCGATGCGACCTCGACGCGCAACGTCTCCATCTTCTTGGCCGCGAGCGCGAGCAGCACCGCGCCGAACACGAAGAGCATCGCGCCGCGGGTGATCGCGCCGCCGATCCCGCCGAGGACGCCGTTCAAACGGATCCCGGGCGAGCCGTGGCCCCCACCGCGACCGCCGGCGCCGCCCGCGCCACCCGCGCCGCCCTGACCTTCGCTGCCGCGCGTCTCGACGTCGCCGCCGATCTTGCAGCCATCGCTCCTCTTCAAGTTCCCGCCGATGACGCTGACGTCGCCGTCGATCTCGGACGCGCCGTCGATCGTGAAGTTGCCGCCGATGACCGCGGCGTCGCCGATGATCCAGCCGGTCTCGTGCACGCGGAGGTTGCCGCCCGTGACCGAGATGTCGCCGGTGACGGTGCCGTACACGTCGACGTTGCCGCCGAAGACGACGACGTCCTGCACGACCTCGTCCTTGCCGATGCGGAGGTTCTCGCCGGTGAGGTTGCGATCCTTGCCGCGATTCGCGGGCGCGACGCGCGCGGTTGGCGCCGACTGCGCGGCGCTGGGCACCCCTCCCGATGCGGCGACCTGCGCGCTCGGATCGACGGTGTCGGCGGGCGGCGTCGGCGGCACGGGCGGCGCGGGAGGTGCGGACGGCGGCGTCGGCGGAGCGAGCGCGGCGGTCGTCGTCGCGGACGAGATGGGCGTCGCGGGCGCGGACGCATCGTCGAGCATGATCGACATGATCGAACCGTCGCGCTCCGCCACGTAGTTGCGATCCGAGAGGAGCATGTCGAGGATCTTCGACGGCGCGACGTCGGTCACGTCCACGTCGACCGGATCGCCGGGCGGCGCGTGAACGATGACGCTCCAACCGGCGGCCTTCGCGAGCTGGCGCACGGCCTCGGCGCGCGGCGTGCGCACGAGCTTGAGCGACACCGGCTTCTCTTGCGCCGGCCACTGCCCTTCGTGCCGCACCCGCGCGTACGCGAGCGGCGAAACGAGGAGGACGAGCAGGAGCCCGACGAGCAACAGCACGAGCGACGGTACGCGGCGATTCATCACGAGACTCCTTCGGTGGCGGTGCGGCTGGCGCGACTCGGCAGCGAGCGGCGCAAGAGGAAGAACGATGCGATGACGAGGACGAACGCCGAGGCGATCGTGAGCGTCGAGGCGGTGCGATCGAAGCCGCCCGACCGCGCGACGCTGACGCCGCTGCGGAGGACGACGGGAAGGCCGCGGAGCGCGAAGAGTCGCGCGTCGGCGACGAACGAGGGGAAATCGAGGAGCATCGGGATGGCGCCGAAGATCGCGAGGGCGAGGCCGGCGGAGATCGCACCGAGCGGCAAGCGCGCGCGCGGGCGGCCCGAGTCGCGCGTCTTGGTCGCGGTCGCGGTCGCGGTCGCGGTCGCGGTCGCGGTCGCGGTCGCGGTCGCGGTCGCGGTCGCGGTCATGGGGGACGGCGCACCCCGCAACGCCGCGCCGATCACGCTCGACAGCATCGCGGCCTCACCGAGCTTGCGCCCGCACGCTTCGCACGTCTCGACGTGCGCCATCGCGCTCGCCGGGAGGATCGCTTCTTCGCCGTCGGCGATCGCCGTCAGCGCGAGCTCGCTGAGGTGCGCGGCATCTGCCTCGACTTCCCACACCAGATCGTCCGGGAGCACCTGGTTCATTCGCTCCTACCTTCCTGCTGCATCGCCGTCGTCACCGCTTTGCGCGCGCGTGTCACCCACGTCGCGACCGTACCGAGCGGCACCTCGAGGCGCACCGCGATTTCCTGATAACCGAGACCCTCGAGATGAAACATGGAGAGCGCGCGACGCTGCCCATCGGGCAACGTGTCGAGCGCGCGCATCAGCGCACGGTCCTGCTCGGCCTTCGCGACGAGATCGAACGGCGTCGCGCCTGTGTCGGCCACGCGCTCGATCGCGCGGTCGCGCTCGCCGTCCTCGTCGTCCGCGCTTTCGTGCACCATCCGTTGGCGCTGTCGTCTTCGGGCGCGAAGCGCATCGAGCGCGACGTGCCGTGCGATGCCCGTGACCCAGGGCCGGAGCGGCTCGCCGTCGCGGAGCCGCGCGCGCCCTTCGAGCGCGCGACGAAGCACTTCGTGCGTGCAGTCTTCGACGTCGGCGTGCTCTCGGGATTCGTTCAACATGGCGGCCACGATGGCGCGGACCAACGGACGGAGCTCGGCCGTTGCCTGAACAAAGGCACCCCCATCGGCCTCGCTCAGCTGGACCTGCGCCGTCATTTGCGCCGCGATCATCACCTCATTGGTCAATTCGTCCAAGAGGCGTCGGAAATTTCAGAGTTGTGCCGCCGGCGCGTCGCCGACTTCGGCCACGAGCGCGTCGATCCGCTGAATCGCCGTGTCGAGCGTCGCCATCGACGGGCCGAACGAAAAGCGCACGTAGTCCTTGAACCGCGACGCGCGCCCGTGGCGACGCTTTCCCGGGTTCACGTCGAAGAACTCGCCCGGCACGACGATGACCTTCTTCTCGAGCGCGGCGCGGAAGAACCCCATCCCGTCGTTCAGCGGAGCCGGCAGCCCGCCGACGTTTCCCCAAACGTAGAACGTCCCCTCGGGCGCGCGATCGACGCGTACGCCGAGGCGCTCGAGCTGCGACAGCATGCGATCGCGCTTCGCGCGGAACGCCGTCTGGATCGCCATCGTCTCTTTCACGACGTGGTCCTCGTTCAAGAGCGGCACCGCGGCGCGCTGCAGCGGCTTCGACCCGCCGCCGTCGAGGAACGATCCGGCGCTCGCGAGCGTCTCGACGACGCTCTTCGGTCCGATCGCCCACGTCACGCGCCAACCCGGGTAGCGCCAGTTCTTCGTGAAACCGTCGAAGAGCAGAACCGGATCGCGGTCGACGTCCTCGACGAAGCGCGCAGCGCTGGCGACCGGAAGCGCGCCCGGCCGCGCGCGGTAGATGTAGTGCGAATAGAACTCGTCGATGAGGAGTGCGCAGTCGAGCTCGCGCGCGATGCCGACCCACTTCGACATGTCTTCGCCGTCGACCAGCCGCCCCGTCGGGTTGCACGGGTTCGACATGAGCACCGCCGACAACCCGCGACCGAGCACCTCGCGACGAAAGTCTTCGGGGGTGAACGAGTACCCGCGATCGCCTTCGAGCAAGATCGGGATCGAGGTGAACGCCTTGAAGATGTCGAGCAGCTCTTCGTACGCGGTGTAGTCCGGCAGGAAGTGCCCGAGGTTCACGTGGCCGAGGCTCGCCGCGGCGCGCGTGAGGGCCGCGCGTCCTCCGCCGGAGACGCAGACGTTCTCCGCGGAGTACTGCGAGCGCATGCCTTTGCGGTAGAGCGAGTTGTAGAGCGACGCGATCGCTTCGCGCAGCTCCCACAGCCCTGCGACCGGCGCGTAGTCTTGATCGTCGACGCCGACCTCGATGTGATGCACGCGCGGCGGCGCGCCCGGGAGATCGCCCGTCTCCGGCTGCCCCTGCCCGAGGTTGCACCAGTCGGGCGCCGTCATCGAGAAGCCGCGCTTCTGCGCTTCGGTCGTGACGAAGATGACGCCGGTGCGCGGCACCTGGCGAAACGCTGCGAAGGATTGCTCGTCGCTCATGGCGCGGTGAGGGTAGCAGCAAGCGCGACGATGGCATCCGAGTGCTACGCTCACGTGAGCGCATGGAACGTTGGGAGTCGCACGAAGCGATCGTGCTGCGTCACTCGCCGTGGGCATTCCGCAGCGCGTTCGGCGTTTTGTTCCTCGGGATCCTGTCGCTCGGGCTGCCGCTCTACTTGTCGCTCGCGACGCCGACGTCGGGCGCCTCGGTGACCGCTGCGCTCGCGAGCCTCACGGCGATCGTCGGCGGCGCGGTTGGCTCTCTCTTCTTTGCCGCAGGTGCCCGCGCAGGACGTGCGCCGCGTAGCGCCGGAGTGATCGTCGCGTGCGATGCGACGGGCGTGACGATCGACGGCGAGCGCGCGCTCGATCGCGCCGTCATCGCGTACGGCTTCGTCGAGCCGCAATCGAGCGGCGGTCCGCTCGTGAAGCTCTACGACGCGACGCACGGCCTGCGCATGGCGATCCGCGTCCACGACGCCGCGGACGGTCAAGCGCTCCTCCAAGCGCTCGGACTCGACGTCGCGCAGCGGGTCGCGCCGTTCTTCGCGGCGTCGCCCGTCGCGGGCGCGCGCAACACGCTCCTCGCCGGCGGCGGTTTCTTCGTCGGTCTCGTTCTGCTCGTCTTCCTGCTGTCGTTCTTCCCGAACCAGACGTCGGCGCAAGACGAGCTGAAGCAGTTCTTCCTCTTCAGCTACCCGCCGCTCTTCTTCATCGTCTGGAGCATCCTGAGCACCGTCGCGACGCGCGTGTCCGTCGGCGCGGACGGCGTGCACTCGAGCTGGCTCGGGCGGACGCGTTTCGTTCCGTACAAAGAAATCGAGCGCGTCGTGCCGGAGTTCGGGCAGCTGCGCGTGGTCATGAAGAAAGGGAAGCGTTCGCTCGCGCTGCGCGGGCAGCGTCGCTCCTTCCAAACGTCGACGCGCGCCGATCACCGCGCGATGGTCGAGCGGATGCGCGCGGCGATCGACGAGCACCTCGTGCGCGACAAGACGCGCGAGACGGCGGAGCAGGTGCCGCGCCCGCGCGCCGATCGCGACGGCGTCGGCGATTGGTTGCGCGAGCTGCGCGCGCTCGCCGTGGGCGTCGAAGGGAGCTACCGCAAGGCGGTGCTGTCGCACGATTCGCTGTGGCGCGTCGTCGAGGATCCGTCGGTCGATGCGGAGACACGCGCGGGCGCGGCGGTCGCGCTCGGCAAAGCGCTCGACGACGACGGTCGCGCGCGGCTACGCGTCGCCGCGGAGGCCAGCGCATCGCCGCAGCTTCGCGTCGCGCTCGAAGCCGCAGCGAACCCGGACGACGAGGACGATCTCGCGAACGCCCTGGAAGCGCTGACGAAGCCACCCGAGAAGAAGAAGCGGCGCGCCTGACTCGGCGCTACCTTGGCGCGCATGGCAATCATGACGGCGGTGGTCGGCGGCGGGGCATGGGGCACGGCGCTCGCGAGCCACGCGGCGCGCCTCAAGCACGACGTGAAGCTCTGGGCATTCGAAGACGAAGTCGTCCGCTCGATCAACGAGCGCCACGAGAACACGCTCTTCCTTCCGGACGCGAAGCTCCCCGATTCGCTCCGTGCGTCGTCCAACATGGGCGCGGTCATATCGGGCGCCGATATCGTCATCCTCGCGCCGCCGTCGCAGCACCTTCGTTCGATCTCGGCGATGGTGACGCCGCACCTCGCGACGAGCGCGAACGTCGTCGTCGCGTCCAAGGGGATCGAAGAGTCGTCGCTCGAGCTCTTGTCGACGGTGCTCACCGAGACGATGCCGTCCGTCGGCACCGATCGCCTCGCGTTCCTCTCCGGCCCGAGCTTCGCGCGCGAGGTCGCGAACGGGTTGCCCACCGACGTCGTCGTCGCATCGGTCGGGATGACGGCGGCGCGCGCGGTCCAGCCCGCGCTTCACGCGCCCCTCTTCCGCGTCTACACCAGCGACGATCCGATCGGCGTGCAGGTCGGCGGTGCGATCAAGAACGTCATCGCGATCGCGGCGGGCGCCGGCGACGGGCTCGGCCTCGGCGCGAACGGACGCGCCGCGATCATCACGCGCGGTCTGGCCGAGATCACGCGCCTCGGCGTGGCGCTCGGCGCGAACCCGCTCACGTTTCTCGGAATGTCGGGCGTCGGCGATCTCGTCCTCACGTGCACGGGCGATCTGTCGCGAAACCGAACGCTCGGTGCGGCCGTCGCGAAGGGGGCCGATCCCGCGGAGTACGTGAAGAGCCATCGCTCGGTCGCGGAGGGCTACTCGACGTGCGCCGCCGCGTACGCGCTCGCGAAGAAGCGCGGCGTCGACATGCCGATCACGGACCAGGTCTTTCACGTGCTCCACCGCGGCCGCCCGCTGATGAAGGCGCTGCACATGCTGATGAACCGCGACTACAAAGAAGAGCTCGACGGAATTCGCTGAATCGTTTCGTCAGTGCCGCCTCACACCATCGTGAGCGTCGTCGCGTTCTTGTCGACCTCTTCTTCGACGACGTCCGCGTCGTGCAGCTCTTCGTACGAGGCCATCGATGGCGCGGGTGCGCGCGGGCTGCGCGGGTGGTCGTCGAGGACGAGCGCCGAGAAGACCGTGCGGAGCTGCGGCGGCAACGTGCGAATCGGCTCGAGGAGCTCGGCTGCGGTGACGTAGACCTCGTCGCGGCGACCCGCGCCCACGTTCTTGCGGAGCACGAGCTCGCCCTCCGCACCCGAGCGCCGCGCGATCTCGCGTGCGAGCGGCGAGATCGCACCGACCATCTTCTGCGCGATCGCCGCGGGTTCGATCGTTCGAAGCGCCTTGCCGTCGAGCGTTGCGTCGCTCATCTCGCCGCGCCGCAACGCGAGGTCGCGCGTCGACGCGATGACCGCACGGAACAGCCGAAGCACGCGCGCCGTGTCGTCCGACGACAGCTCGTACGGCTCGCGATCGAGCGCGCCCTCGCCCGCCTCCCGCGCGCGCACACGCGTCGCGCCGCGCGCTCCGTCGATCTCGATCTCGTGCGTGAGCCCCGACTCGTCTTTGCCGAGCAGGAGCACGCCGCGGTCCGACTCGACGGAGGCGCCGAGCACGACGAGCGAATCGAGCTTCGCCTTCTTGACCTCGAGCCGCTTGCGAAACACACCCGACTCGCGCGGCAGCGCGATGGTCGTCCCCGACGAGAGATCGCGAACGCGACGCAGCTCGCGCCACGGGTGCGTCGCGGGCACGTCGCACTTGAACGTCGCCGTCATACCGAACGGCGTCGTCACGATCGCTTCGACCTCGTACGTGTCGCTCTGCGCGACGAGGCGCAAGTCGACGCGCGTCCCGGGGAGATCGTGCTTCGCCGTGAAGCGTCCGACCGCGCCGACCGCTTCGCTCCGCGCGACCTCGAGCAAGTCCTTCGCGCGCCGCGTCTCCGCGTTCACTTCGCTCTCGAGCGCGGTGCCGTCGCCTTCGATCGCGGTGCGCGTCAGCGCGAGGATGCGCGCGGCCGTCTTGTCGGCCTTTCCCCGTGCCGCGATCGCTTCCGTCGCGAGCGCTTGCCGCACCGCTTCGCTCAGCGCGACGAGGCGCATGCGACCTTCGACCTTGCTTCGGTCCGCGATGCGTACGCGCTCGAGCGCTTCGAGCCCGGACGCGTGCGCCTTCATCAGCGTGACGCCGCAGTGGACGAGCTGGCGAATGGTGTCGATGACGTTCGTGTCGTGCGGGAAAGGCGTCGAGTCGCCGAAGACGTACGTCGGCTCGTACGACGAGGCGCGCGGCGTCACCGAGGCGCGCGGCGCAACCGAGGCGCGCGCGGGCAGCGCAGGCGGTGCGAGAGAAATGGAGCCGGGGTGCAGTGCGAGTGCGGTGGTCATGACGCTCACCTTTCGAGAGACGATGTGCCGGGGATGGATCGGTCGCCGGTGCGCGAGCGATCCACCATGACGAACCGAGAAGCGTTGCAGATCCGAGCCCTGAGCGATCGCGACGGTCGGGAGACGCTCATGGCTCGTCGTCAGTGCAACGGCCGGTCCAGCGAAACGTCGAACGCGGCGGAAATCGCGGCACATCCACGCACATGCACGAAGTTTGCGGGCTAGAGTGCACGCCGATGCCTGCTTCGGACAGCTTCGACGTCGCCGTGATCGGCGGCGGGATCGTCGGCCTCGCTAGCGCGATGGCGCTCCTCGCGCGGAGGCCGGGGCGGGTGGTCGTGATCGAAAAGGAAGACACGGTCGCCGCGCACCAGACCGGTCACAACAGCGGCGTCATCCACTCCGGCCTCTATTACAAACCGGGATCGCTCAAGGCGACCAATTGCACGCGCGGTCGCATGCTGCTCGAGCGCTTCTGCGAAGAGCGCGGCGTCGCGTTCGAGCGCTGCGGAAAGATCGTCGTCGCGACGCACACGGATCAAGTTCCGCAGCTCGACGAGCTCGAGAAGCGCGGGCGCGCCAACGGCCTCGGCGGAATGCGACGCCTGCGCGCCGAAGAGATCCGCGAGCACGAGCCGAACGCCGCCGGCATCGACGCGATCCATGTGCCCGAGACCGGCATCGTCGACTACGGCGCCGTCGCACGCGCGTACGCGAGCGTCATCGCCGAGCGCGGCGGAGAGGTGCGCACCGGAGCGCGGCTCGACGGCGTCACGAAGAGCGACGGCGACATCGTCCTCGAGACGTCGCGCGGCGTCGTCAAATGCACCACGCTCGTCAACTGCGCGGGGCTGCAGAGCGATCGCATCGCGCGCATGTGCGGCGTCGATCCGGGCGTGCAGATCGTCCCGTTCCGCGGCGAGTACTACGAGCTCGTCGAGGCGCGTACGAGCCTCGTGAAGGATCTCATCTACCCCGTACCGAACCCGGCGTTCCCGTTCCTCGGCGTCCACTTCACGCGCATGATCGGCGGCGGCGTCGAGGCCGGACCGAACGCGGTGCTGGCGCTTCGACGCGAGGGCTACACGCGGACGAGCTTCTCGATGCGCGATGCGTGGAGCACCGCGACGTTCGGCGGCTTCTGGAAGATGGCCAGCAAGTACTGGCGCACCGGCGTCGGCGAGGTGTGGCGCTCGTGGAACAAGCGCGCGTTCGTCGAAGCGCTGCGCGCGCTCGTGCCGGAGCTCGGTGTGGACGATCTTCGCCCCGCGGGAGCGGGCGTTCGCGCGCAGGCGCTCTTGCCGAGCGGCGCGCTGGTCGACGACTTTCACGTCGTCGAGGCAGAGAACCAAGTGCACGTACTGAACGCGCCATCGCCGGCGGCCACCGCGTCGATCGCGATTGGGGAGGCAATCGCGGCCCGGGTCGTACGATAGTCGTGCGTAGACGTCCGCCGATTGCCCGCTTTAGGCCAACCGCATCGACGAGAAGTGCCCGACGTCGTCGTCAGTCGCGGGCGATGAGGCGCTCGTTGCAAGGCTTCGCGTTCTCGTCGCGACCGAGGCCGGCGATGCGCATCGGATCGCGATCGAGCGCCTTCAGCTCCTGGCTTATCTTCCCGAGGATGAGCCCGTCCAGCTGACCGCTCGCGAACGCCGTCTGCGTTCCGCCGCAGCTCGACTTCGGATCGCCCGCGCCGGTCGACTGCGGACCGGCGCCGCCGCGCAGAACGAACATGTTCGTCGCGTTCGTGTATTGCGCGACCTGACGGAAGACAACCTGCCCGAGATCATCCATGCCCGACGCGGCGATCGTGAAGATCTGAATGCCACGGTGCGCGGCGTCCTTCATGTCGGCCGCGTAGTCGAAGTCTTGCGGGTAATCGAGGTGCGGCGGCGCGTCGCCGACGAGGAATGCGTAGCGTCCGATCGAGTCTTTTTGCCAGTCGAGCTTGGTGAGCGCGACGTGGATCCCTTCGTTGACCGACTCGGGCGTGTCGCCGCCGCCGCCTGCGCGAACGCCCGCGACCTCGCGCTGGAACGCATCGAAGTCGGTCGTCATCGGGAAGACTTTGGTGACGTACTCGTCGCCGCGATCCTTGAACGCGACGAGGCCGATGCGGACCTTCACGTTGGCCTTGCCGAGCGACGTCGTGACCTTTTGGATCGTCGACTTCACCGACGCGATTTCTTCGGCCATCGATCCAGTCGTGTCGAGAATGAACGCGACGTCGATCGTGCGAACGGCGGGGAGCGTGCGCGTCGTCGTGAGCTTGAGATCGACGATGCCGTCGGGCTCGCCGAGAGAGAACTTCGCCGTCGCGGTCGCGCCCTCGCAGCTCGCGGTCGCGAACAGATCTTTGCCGGCGAGGCCTTCGGCGTGCGGGAAGAGGACGGCGCGACCCGACGCGGTCGTCGTGAGCGACGTCTGGTGCTGCGCGGAGTCGGCGATCGTCACGCGGCAGCGCGGCACCGCGCGGCCTTGCGCGTCGCGCACGACGACGAAGCGGCGATCACGGACGTCGACGCGATGAAACGCTTGCCCCTCTTCGGTGCGGAGCCACGCTTGGAACTCGCGGTAGTTCGCGTTGTCGTCCCACTCGCCCGCTTTGATCCCGCTCGGCTGCGGCGGCATGATCGGCGCTGTCGCGACACCGGGACCCGCGCCGCTGCGATCGCCCGTCGTCGGAGGGAGCCCTGGAGGCGGAGGCGCGGGGGGCGGAGTCGAGTGCGCCACCGCACCGCTCGGAGGCGTCGTCGTCGGCGCGGGCATCGGCGACACGTACGTCGGCGTCGCTTCCGACGCAGGATCGGCCGAGGCCGTCGACGTCGAATCGATGCCCTTCGCGGCGTAGCCCGCGCCGCCCGTCGGCCCTGCGTGATCCTGATTCGCGGGCGCGTGCGGCGACGGCGCCGACGCACATGCACCAAGCAGCAACGGAAGAAACGGCACGGTCGCAACGAGAAGACGGAATCGCATCGTGAGCCTCCGCCCTCTAGAACGCGGCGGCCACGCTGGACCTTACAGTCGAAAGGAAGGCGGGAGCGGACCGCCAAGGCGCCAAGGCGCCAAGGCGCCAAGCGTTTTTGTCCAAACCCGTCCTGGCGTCTTTGCGCCTTGGCGGTCCTCTCGATCACACGCTGTAGAGGTACGCTTTCGCGAAGAAGTACGCGGTCATTCCCCAAGCGACAACGAGGACGAAACGCTTCACCCATTTCGGTGCGATGCGTCGCGCGATCGACGCGCCGGCAAAGCCGCCGATCGTTCCGCCGACGATCATGACCGAGCCCGGCGTCCACGCGACGGCGCCCGCGACGACGAACGCGACGACCGCGACGCCGTTGATGAGCGTGCCGAGGAGCGTCTTCAAGCCGTTCATCGCGTGGATGTCGGTCATGCCCATGATCGACAACGTCGCGAGCATCATGATGCCCATCCCGCCGCCGAAGTAGCCGCCGTAAATCGCGATGACGAGCTGGAGGATCGCCGCGCCCGCGAGCGCGCCGCGTGTGCCGCTCGCGCCGCGTCCGCGGAGTCGCGCGGTGAGCACGCCGCCGAACGTGAAGACGACGCTCGCGACGAGGAGGAGAAAGGGTAGCAGTGCGACGAACGTCGACTCGCGCGTGCGAAGGAGGAGGACCGCGCCGACGATTCCACCGGCGAGGCTCGCGGCGCCGAGCGCGAGGAGCTGCGCGCGCGGTTGCTTCATGTCTTTGCGGTACGCGAACGCGCTCGCGATGCCCGCGGGCCAGAGCGCGACCGAGTTGGTGGCGTTGGCGACGACCGGCGCGATGCCGGTGAAGAGGAGAGCGGGGAAGGAGATGAAGCTGCCGCCGCCCGCCACGGAGTTGAGGACGCCGGCGAGCGCGGCGGCGACGAAGAGGAGGGCGAGCTCGGCGAGGGTCACGAGGGGCGGGACGAGGTCGAGGTCGAGGTCGAGGCCGAGGTCGAGGTCGAGGTCGGTCGGAGGAGGTTCACGAGAGCTCCCGCGATCGCGAAGAGCACGCTCGACGCGAGCCACTGCGCGGCGAGACCGAGCGCGACATCGGACTCTACGCCGAGCTGCCCGAGGATCCCGACGAACAAGCCTTCGCGCAGACCGTGCCCGCCGAGCGTCACCGGAATCATCGACAAGACATGCACGAGCGGCACACCGACGACAATCGCTGCTTCGTGCCCCGGCGCACCGAGCGCGCGCGCGCCGACGACGACGAACGCGATCCCGAGCGCCTGGTACACGAGCGACCACGCCAGCGCCTCGACGCGCGGACCCGTGCGCGCGAGCGGGCCGGCGAGATCGTCGACGATGCCGCGCAGATCGCGTGTCGCGGCTGCGGGCAGACGGCGCTCGAGCAGACGCACGAGCAGGCGAAACGGCGCCGACGCGGCGAAGAAGATCCCGAGGAGCGTGACGGCCACGCCGAGCGCGAGCCAGCGAATCGCGGCCGGTACGGCGACGACCGTTCCGACGGCGAAGAGCGCCGCGAGCGCGCCCGTCGCGGCCATCGCAAGAAGCCCCGCGATCCGCTCGAAGATCGACGTCGACCACGCGCGGTGCGACTCCGTCACGCGACGCGACGCACGCCAGGCGCGGACGACGTCGCCGCCGACCGTCGTCGGGAGGAAGATGTTGTACGCGAGCCCTACCAGCACGTCGCCGAAGAGCGCGACGAACGACGTGCGCTCGCCGAGGCGCGCGAGCAGTCGCCACCAACGCACGACGCCGATCGCGACCTGCGCGATCGTGATCACCACGAGGAGCGCGACGTCGCGAGGTGCGAGGTGCGAAAGACGCACCCCGAGCTCGTGCAGCGGCACTTTGTAGAGCACCACCGCGAGGATCGCCACGGCCGCGATCCCCTTCGCGATGCTCGCGAGCGCAGCCCGTGACGGCCGGTTCACGAGCGGCGAAACGAGAGGAGCTTGTAGTCGGAGAGGGGCGCGAGATAGGGAAACTTGTCGAGGAGCGTCTCGCCGGCGCGGAAGACGCCGCCGACGATCGGCCGCGGGAGATCGCGCACCGAGAAGAAGAGGCGCACGGGTACGAAGCCCATGCGATCGCCGCCGAGGAGCTCGAGGCCCGCGCGGTTGGCGACGCCGATCCAGTCTTCGAGCCCGAGATCGAGGACGCGACGAAGGAGCGGCGAGCGATGAATCGGCTCGAGGATGACGACGCGACCGCCGCGCTTCACGAGGCGCGCGACGTTGACCGCGGCGCGCTCGAGCGACGGCAGATCGCGGCAGGCGACGGAGAAGCAGCCGAGGACGATCGCGTCGTCGAAGCGCTCGACGCCGATGTGATCGAGCCCCGCGACGACGTCGCCTTGAACGAACGAGATCGATCGCGCGGTCCCGTTCGCGGTCGCAGCGGTCTCTTCTCGTGCGGCTTCGACGGTCGCCGCAGAAAAATCGATCCCGACCGATTCGATCGCGCCTTCGGACGCGAAAAAACGCGTCATGCGCCCCGTGCCGCAGCCGACGTCGACGACGCGACGGCCGCGGAGCGATCCCAACGTGCGACGAAGGAGCTCGCGCTGGCGCTCGTCCCACAGCTCGTTGAAGACGTTCGACGGCCACATCGAGCGTGCCATGCCGGTCCGCGCCGACGCGCGCGCGTCCCAGTAATCCGCCGCGTGGTAGAGCGCATCGCGCGTGCGTCGCTCTTTGAAGAGCTGCCAAATCGAGGTCGCGCCGGTCGAGGGACTGCTCATGCGGGTGCTCCGGGATGCGCGGCGCGATCGTCGTCGCCGTCGGTGTCGATGCGGATCGTGGCGAGCGCGGCGTCGGCGCGCGCGATCGCTTCGTCGCGCGTGTCGCCGTGCGCGAGCACGTACGCGGCGCGTTTCGCGCTGTCGGTGAGCGGATGAACGCGGCCGCCGACAGGAACGAAGAGCTGCGCGTCGGTGATGCCAGGCAGCGCGCGCGCGGCTTCGAGGCCGGTGACACTCTTCACGATGCCGGGTCGTGCAACGAGAAACTTCGCGATCGAGGCGCCGTGCGTCGGACCGTCTGCGCCTGCGCGCTCCATCTCCGCGTCGCCGAGCGCGACGCCGAGGACGCGCGTGTAGAGATCGACACCGCTCGCTAGGCGCGTGACGTCCGCGTCGAATCCGCCGCCGAGACGCGCCGCCGTCTCGAAGAGAAACGCGCCGCGAGGTCCGAGCGCGACCTGCGAATAACATGGTCCGCGTCGATGCCCGAGCGCGGACGCGCCGCGTCGCGCTTCTTCGACGACGCGCGCTTCGTCGTCGGCCGAGAGACCCGACGGATAGAGCTCCGCGATCATCACGCCGAGCGGACGCTTGCCCGGCACCGTGATCCGCTCCGTCACGCAGTAGCTGACGAGCCGCTCGCCTTCGATCCAGCCGTTGACCGACAGCTCGCGCCCTTCGAGCCACGCTTCGATCATCACGCGTCCCGAGAGCGCCGCTGCCTCTTCGAACGCCCGCGCGAGCTCGTCGTCGCCGTCGACGCGCGCGACGCCGCGCTGTCCCCAACCGTGCGCCGGCTTCACGACGAGCGGGTAGGCGTGCTTCGCCGCGAAGGTCCGCGCTTCGTAGAGCGTCGCGCACGACGCGAACGGCGGAACGCTCACCCCGCCCGCTTCGTACGCGGCGCGCATCGCGTCCTTCTCTTGGCAACGCCGGATGGTCTGCGGATCCGCATAGAACGGGAGCCCCGCGCGCGCCGCGACCGCCGCGACGGTCTTCACCGAGATCTCGCTCCCGGTCGACGTGATCGCGCGAACGCCCGAGCGCGCGACGAGCCGCGACACCGCGTCGGCGTCGTTCGTCGACACCTTCTCGAACTCGTTGCAATGCGCGACACCGACCGCCAGCGGGTTCATGTCGGCGCCGAGCACGTCGATGCCGAGAGCACGCGCGCGACGAATGAGCGACAGCTGCGGAAAGCCGCACCCGACGACGAGGACGCGCGCGCTCACGACGCGGCCTCTTCCTCTTTCGCGTCCTGCGTTTCGTCGGGACGAAGCGACGTACGAAAGAGCTCGTCGCCGGCTTGGTGATGCTCGTGCGTCACTGCGTCTTCTTCGTCTTCGAAGTTGAGTCGCTCGGCGATGTTGTAGAGCGGCCGCGCCTGCGCCTGTACGTAAATCCGCGCGATGTACTCGCCGATCACGCTCAGCGCGATGAGCTGCATTCCCGACAGGATCACCACGGCTGCAAAGAGCGACGGCCATCCCATGAGGCCGTAGTCCCAGACGACTTTGCGAACGATCGTCCAGATGCCGGTACCGAAGCCGGCGATGGCGCACAGGATCCCGATCGTCCCGATGTACCGCAGCGGCTTGCTCGAGAACC
>JAYVXB010000170.1:0-21851 GCA_043785585.1 Deltaproteobacteria bacterium
TCGGCGTCGGCAAAGGCGACGTCGTGGCGATCATCGCGAACAACCGCGTCGAGTGGGCGGTCGCCGCATACGCGGTCTACGGCCTCGGGGCGTCGTACGTGCCGATGTACGAAGCGCAGAACCCGAAGGAGTGGGAGTTCATCGCGAAGGACTGCGACGCGAAGGTGCTCATCTGCGCGACCGACGGGATCGTCGAGAAGTGCGCGCCGTTCCTCGATTCGATCAAGTCGCTGAAGTCGATCGTCTCGCTCGCCGGCACGCCCGTTACCTCGCGAACGAACGGCGGCGACGAGCGCGTCACGACCTACGACGCCCTCTGCAAGAGCGGAAAGACGTCGCCCGCGATCAAGCCGAAGAAAGAAGACACCGCCGGCCTCATCTACACGAGCGGCACGACCGGCAACCCCAAGGGCGTCATCCTCACGCACGCGAACCTCGCGTCGAACGTGAGCGCGGTGCACGAGGTGTTTCCGATCGAGCAGGCGGACCGCTCGCTGTCGTTCTTGCCGTGGGCGCACTCGTTCGGGCAGACGTGCGAGCTCCACGCGATCTTCTCGATGGGCGGCAGCATGGGGATCGCCGAGAGCGTCGAGAAGATCATCGAGAACCTCGCCGAGGTGAAGCCGACGCTTCTTTTCTCGGTGCCGCGCATCTTCAACAAGATCTACGCGGGCGTTCAGAAGACGATCGCCTCGAAGCCGAAGCCGATCCAAGAGATGGTGAAGCTCGCGCTCAAGTACACGGCGAAGGAGCGCGAGGGGAAGCGGCTCGAGGTCGCCGAGCTCGCGATCTTGCAGCTCACGGACAAGCTCGTCTTCTCGAAGGTGCGCGCGCGCTTCGGCGGGCGGCTCAAGTATGCGTTCAGCGGCGGCGCGGCGATTTCGCGCGAGGTCGCCGAGTTCATCGATTCGCTCGGCATCGTCGTCTACGAAGGCTACGGCCTCACCGAGACGTCGCCGATCGCGACCGCGAACTGCCCGGGCGAGCGCCGCATCGGATCGGTCGGTCGCGCGATCCCCGGCGTGCGGATCGAGATCGAGCCGCTCAGCGGCGAGAAGAAGGCGCCTGAGAACGGAAAGCCGGCGCGCGTCGAAGGCGAGATCGTCATCTACGGTCACAACGTGATGAAGGGCTACCACCGCCGCGACGAAGAGAACGCCGCGGTGTTCACCAAGGACGGCGGCTTCAGGACCGGCGACATGGGGACGCTCGATCCGCACGGGTATCTCTACATCACGGGTCGCATCAAGGAGCAGTACAAGCTCGAGAACGGGAAGTACGTCGTGCCGACGCCGCTCGAAGAGGCGATCAAGCTGTCGCCCTTCGTCTTGAACGTCATGGTCTACGGCGACAACCGGCCGTTCAACGTGGCGCTCGTCGTCGCGAACATCGACGTGGTGAAGGAGTGGGCGACGAAGAACGGCGTCTCGGGGAGCAGCGACGCGCTCCTCCAGAACGACGCGGTGCGCGCGCAGATGAAGAAAGAGATCGAGTCGAACTCGAAGGCGTTCAAGGGCTTCGAGTCGGTCGCGGACTTCGCGCTGATCGCGGACGACTTCACGACGACGAACAACATGCTCACGCCGAGCTTGAAGCTGAAGCGGCGCGAGGTGATGAAGGTCCACGGGAAGACCTTGGACGAGCTCTATGCGAAGAAGGCGAGCGCGAAAAAGCAGGCGTCCGCGACGGCCTAGAACGCTTGCGCCTCATTCGCTTCGCGAGCGTGCTGCTCTTCGCGTCGGCGATCGCTCGCGATGCGCGGGCCGAGGACCTCTTCGAGATCCAAGTCTTCCACGCGCGCGTGACGCGGCAGGGGACGTTCGGCGCGGAGCTTCATTCGAACTACGGCGCCGCGGGGGCGCGCGTGACGCCGGAGGGCGAGGCGTCGACGAAGGGGGTCCTCTTTCAGCTCATCGAGCCGTCGTACGGCGTCGCGCGCGGCTTCGAGATCGCGGCGCACTTGCAGCACGCGTTTCGGCCGGACGGGACGGTCGATTGGGGCGGCGCGAAGCTACGCGCGATGTACCTGCTCACGCCGGGGGTCGATGGCGCGGACGGGTGGCATCTCGCGATCAACGCGGAAGGCGGGTACATGCCGCGGCGCTTCGACGCGAACCGGTGGGGGATGGAAGTGCGCCCCGTGGTCGAGTGGACGCACGGCGCGCTCGACATCGATTTCAATCCGATGATCGCGATCCCGTTCGGCGCGGAGCGCCCGGGCGTCCCCGAGCTTCAGCCCGCGGTGTCGACGCGCTACGCGCTCGCGGGCGTCGTGTCGCCGAGCCTCGAGTACTATGCGCAGCTCGGCCCGGTGACGGACATGCGGGGGATCGCGGGGCAGCGGCACTACGTATTCGAGACGCTCGACGTGATCGCGTGGCCGCACTGGATTTTGCACGGCGGGGTCGGTCAGGGGCTCACGGCCGCGAGCACGAAATGGATTGTGACCGTGCTCGTCGGGCGTTTGTTCTAATACCGCCCCCATGCGCCGCCTCGCCTCGACTGTCTTCGCGCTCACGCTCGTCGTGGCGGCGTGCAACCGGACGTCGACGGAGACGTCGCCCGATGCGTCGACCTCGACCGCGACCCCGACCGCGACCTCGACCGCGACCCCGACCCTCGACGCATCTCCCGAAGCCGCCTCCGGCCCGTGCCCCGCCGACATGGCCTACGTCGACACGATGTTCTGCCCCGACGTCGAGCGCGAGTGCCTCGACGTCGAGCACGAAGAGCCGAACCACCTCGTCATCTGCCATCGGTACAAACCCGAGACGAAGTGCAAGACGAAGGAAGAGCATCGCCAGTACTGCATCGATCGCTACGAGTACCCGAACCAAAAGGGCGCGCACCCGGTCTGGATGCTCACCTGGTTTCAAGCGCAAGCGACGTGCAAGTCGAAGGGCAAGCGCCTGTGTTGGTCGAGCGAGTGGACGGCGGCGTGCGAAGGGCCGGACCACACGCCGTTCCCGTACGGGTGGGTGCGCGATCACGACGCGTGCAACATGGACAATTTCTTCATCGACCCGCGCAAAGGGAAGGGGAACTTCGATTTCTATTCGAAGGATGCCGCGGTCGCGCAGCCCGAGCTCGCGCGGCTCGATCAGAGCGTGCCGAGCGGATCGATCGAGACGTGCAAGAGCGGCTTCGGTGTCTACGATCAGCCAGGCAACATGGACGAGTGGGTGACGAACGACAGACCGCCGGAGCACAAGTCGAAGTTCGCGGCGCTGAAGGGCGGCGCGTGGGGGCACGTGCGGAGTCAGTGCCGGCCGATGACGGTCAGCCACGAGCCGGAGTTTTGGTACTACTTCGTCTCGTTCCGTTGCTGCGCGGACGCGGCGGGTGCGCCCGCGTGGACACCGCCGCCCGGAAACGAGAAAGCGCCGGAGGTCGAGGCGAAGGATTTCGCGCCGGAGCCGATCGTGCCGGTGAATCCGAGCGGACCTTCGAAGACCAAGTACGGACGGTCGCGAACGAAGTAGAGGTGACGGATGCGGTGGCTCTATCACGTGGTCAATCGCGGAGAGCGCGACGTGGTCGTCGGTGCCGAAGGGTTCGTGCACTGCTCGTACCGCGACGACGTCGAGGACAGCGCACGGCTCTATTTCCCACTCGCGGCGGAGCTCGAGGTCTTGCAAGTCGATCCGCGTCGTGTCGATGCGCGCATCGAGGTCGCTGCCACGCCGCGCGGGCCGATGCCGCACGTGCACGGAGCGATCGCACGCGACGCGATTCGCGAGGCGTACGAGGTCGACGCGATCGAGCGCGCGCCGGACGTCGTGACGGGGACGCGCTTCGGGTTCGTCGCGTTCGAGGGGATGACGCTGCTCGATCTCGTCGGGATGTACGATCCGATTTCGCGCGTTCGGACGATGGGGTTCGACCCGACGTCGACGTGCGAGATCATCGGCGCGTCGACGGCGCGCGTGTGGACGGCGGACGGTGCGACGATGACGGTCGATCGCGTGCGTCCGTCGCTCGACGACTTCGACGTCCTGCTCTTGCCGGGCGGCCACGGGACGCGCGCGCTCGAGCAAGACAGGGCGGTCGGTACCTGGCTCGCTTCGTTCAAAAAGAACCGGCTGCTCGCATCGGTCTGCACGGGCGCGTTCCTCGCCGCGGCCGCCGGTCGCCTCGACGGCAAACGCGCGACGACGCACGCGAGCGCGATGGATCGCCTCGCCGACTACGGAGCCGTCGCCGTGCACGAGCGCGGCGTCGATGAAGGCCAGCTCGTCACCGCGGGCGGCGTCACGAGCGCCATCGATCTCGGCCTCTACGTCGTCCGCCGCATCCACGGCGACGACGTCGCGACGAAGATCGCCGCGCAGATGGAGTACCGCGCGAACGCGTGAGTCAGCGAAGGCCGCGCGTCTCTTCGAGCGCGAGCAAGAAGTCGCCGAGCATTCGTCCGCGCGACTTGATCATCTCGGGGGTCGCGACCGTGCGGAGCGCGGCGGCGATGACGGGGCGCCATGCGCTCTCTGCGTCGGCACCAGAGGCGCGCGCGATGCGTGCGAAGGTGCGGATCGCGAGAACGTTCTCCTCGAACGGCTTGCGACGCACGGCGAAGATGCCGACCGCGTTCGGATCTTTCGTCGCCGCGAAGAATCCGCCACCCGCGTCGCCGAGCTCCTTCTTCGTGTACTCGGCGATTCGCGTCGCGCCGTCGAGCCATTCGCGCTCGTGCGTCACCTCGTGCAGGCGCACGAGGCCCCACGCCATCGCGGCGTTGTCCGCGAGGTACGCATCCTTCGTCGTCGACGTCGCGATGTCGTGCGTGACGCCGCCCCCGCCGGTCGCGATGGCGTGCGTCGTCAGGATCCGAAGCGCCGCGCGCTTGGCCGCCGCGAGCACCGAAGCGTCGTGGGTCGCCTCGAACAGCGTCGCGTACGCCGCGATCATCAGTCCGTTCTCGCGCGCGTATTCGTGCGTGTCGATGCGCGGGAAGCCGAGCGCGCGCCGCTCCGCGTCGTTCTTTGCATAGTACACATGGCCGTCGACGAACGTCTTTCCCGGCTCGTGCGCGTTCACGTCGGCGTCCTGCGTCGTGTAAAACCCGCCTTCGCTGCTCGTCATGAACGCGGCGACGTAGCGTTGAACCGCGCGCGCGCTGCCGAGCATCGCGGCATCCTTGGTCAGCACGAACGCGCTCGCGTAGTTGTCGATCGCGCCCGCTTGCCACGTCATCAGCTTCTCGAAATGCGCGTGCTTCCAGTCGCTCGCGGCCGAGTACTGGTAGATGCCTCCCCAGACCGGATCGATGAGCGCGCGTTGTTGCGCGAGCGTGAAGAGCGCGCGTGTGCGCGACTCGGTGTCGCCCGCTTTCGCGCGAGCGAGCGTCCACGCGTTGTTCCACATGAGCGGCGCCTTCTGCCATTTGCCCCAGCCGCCCTGCTCCGCGTCGTAGAGCTCGTCGAGCTCGAGCTCGGTCATCCGCGCGATCCACGCGAGGTGCTCTTCGGAGAGCGGCGGCCGCGCCTCGGTCTTCGCACCTGGCGCGCTCCGGGTGGCGCGCGCGGCGCCGTTTGCGATGACGTCGCGCAGGATTTCCGCGAACCTCTCCGGCTCGATGTACCCCTTGTACTTGCCGAGCTCCTCGGCGTCCGGCGAGAAGATGACGGTCGCGGGCCAGCCGTAGTCGCCGTAGCGCTCTTCGATGTCCGGGCGCGCGTCGACGTCGACCTTGACCGCGATGAAGCGCTCGCGGAGAAGCTGCGCGACCGTCGGGTCGTGGTACGTCGTCGCCTCCATCACGTGGCACCAGTGGCACCACTCGGCGGCGCCATCGAGGACGATGAAGCGGCGCTCTTTCTTCGCGCGCTCGAAGGTTTCGGGCGTGAAGTCGGCCCACACGAGCGGCTCGCGCGGCGCGCCCTCCAGCATCGCGCGGGGCGTCGCGCCTTGCGCGGGAGGGGTCGCGACGCCGACGGCCGCGCCGCATCCGGAGACGGCGAACGCGGTGAGCACGCCGAGGGCGAAGGCGCAGCTCGAGAGGCGGGGCCGAAGCATTCCTCGATCCTACGCGCGTCACCCCTTCGCGGTTTCGTGCAGATTCCTCTTCCCTACGGCCCGCTCTTTGACCATGCTCCGCGCCGAACGAAGGAGTCGATCCATGCGCACGAGCCGGTTCACCGCTACCCCCGCTTTCTCCGCTGCCCTCGCGATCCTGGTCAGCGCGCAGCTGACGCTCGCGACGTCTCCCGCGTTCGCGCAGGCGCCCACTCCGCCCGATTCGCCACCCCCTTCGTCCGCCGCGCCGGCGCCCCCGCCGCCCGCTGCGCCAGCGACGACTTCTGCGCCGTCCACGACGTCCGCGCCTGCACCCGCCGCCGCCAGCACCGACGGAACCGTGATGGTGCACATCAACTCGCCGACACCCGTCACGCTGCAGAAGCGCTCGGGGTCGAGCGGAGCGTGGGAGACGGTCTGCACCTCTCCCTGCGATCAGCGCGCGCCCGTCGGCGACGAGTACCAGGTGACGAGCGAACGCGCCGTCGCGTCGAAGCCCTTCCGCCTCGACTCGTCGCGCGGCAACGTCGTCCTCGACGTGACGCCCGGTAACCCGGCCAAAGAAACGGCCGGCCTCTATGTCACGATCGGCGGCGGTGTCCTGGTCGTCGCCGGTGTCGTCGTCATGATCGCCGGCGCGAAGCCGAGCTCGACGTTCCCCGCGGACGGCACGACCAGCGATCGCAACACGAATATGCTCTTCGTGGGCGGCGCGCTCATCTTCTCCGGCGTCGTCGCGGTCATCTACGGCGGCGCGATGATGTACAACAACAAGACCTCGGCCGTCGAAGGCGACGTCTCGAAGGCCGGCCCCGCGCAAGGCGCGAAGGACGTCTTCGTCAAGACTGCATCGGTCCCCGCGCCGACGACGCCGACGTTCATCGTGCCGGTGTTCACGGGCACGTTCTGATTCGATCGCGTCGTAGAGACGCCTACGTCAGAGCAGCCGTCGCCAGTCGAGCATGTCGACTGGCCGCGGCGCCATTCGATACTCCACCGTTCGCCTCATCCCGAGCGCGTCGCCGCCGACCTGCAACGGTACCTCGCGTGAGAACGTCATCCGCGCTGCGGTGACGAACCAATCGTGCATCCCGTGCATCGGGTGCGCGCCCTTCCACAGCTTCGGGATGTTCGAAACGGCTTTGAGCGGGCCGTGATCGTAGATGCGAACGTTCATGTGACCGGGCATGCGCTCGGCGAAGGGAAACGCCGTGAAGCCGTAGCCGAACTGCGGCGCGGTGCCGACCGACGCGCACCCCGCGGGGCCGTCGTAGAGGACCGCGCCGCGTCCGACGCCGCGCATCTCGAGAACCTTGCCGTCGGCGGTCAGCGTGTATGCCGTGTCGCCGAGGTTCTCGACGATCACGTTGGGGAGCCCGTGGACGATGATCTTCGGCGTCGTTCGGAGGAGCGTCGCCGTCAGGTATCCGTAGACGCTCTTCGAGAAGACGGTCGCGGGGCCTTTCGATTGCGCGAGCTGCTGTTTGTAATCCTCGAGGATCATCGCGTCGTACCCGCACCCCGCGAAGTGCGCGAGCGAGCCTTCGACTTCGAACATGCCGAAGCGTCGCGTCGGGAGCGGATCGCGCGCGTCGCGCAAAATGCGGAGGCAGCGATCGAGCTTCGGTGCGCCGAGCGCGCGCGCCCAGCCGTTGCCCGTTCCAAGCGGAAGGATGCCGAGCTTCGGGAGCTTCGCGTCGCCGGGCCAGACCTCGATCGCGGCATTGACGAGCGCGATCGCCGTGCCGTCGCCGCCGGCAGCGAGAACGCAGCGCGGATCTTTCAGCACGCGCAACCAGCTCGCGACCTCCGACGTCTTCTTCGTGAGGCGGACGCTCGCGCCGTTGAGCGCGCGCGAGATCTGCACGGCGATGCGCCGCCCGCCTCGCTTCGCGTTCGCGTTGACGAGGATCGCGAGCCCGGTGCGAGCTTCGGGAGCGCGTGCTTCGTGATCCACGGGGCCTTCGCCGTCCGTGCTCAAAGCGCGCTCTCGAGCACGACGCGGACGTCGTTCATCAGGCGATCGCGTCCGCTCTTCCCCTCGGCCGCGTACGGCCTCGGATCGATTGGTTTGTGAATCGTCACGAGGACGTGCGCGCCCGGCGACGAGCGCACGCCGTCCGCGACGAGCACGTCGCGCGTCCCGCGGAGCGTCACGGGGAGCACCGGAAGGCTGGCCTCGAGCGCGAGAACGAAGCCGCCTTTCTTGAACGGGAGGAGCTCGCCGCTTCGGCTGCGCGTCCCCTCCGGCGCGATCCACACGTGCGTGCCGTCCTCGAGCATCTTCTTCGCGATCGCGAGGCTCTCGAGCGCGGCGTTGCGGTTGCTCCGATCGATCGAGATGAACCCGCCGAGGCCGAGCGCCTTGCCGAAGATCGGAACGCTGAAGAGCTCCTTCTTGGTGATCATCCGGAGGTTCGCGCCGAGCACGTAGAAAAGGATGGGGACGTCGTAGAGCGACTGGTGGTTCGACATGACGAGGAAAGATCCGCCGAGCCCCTCGGGCACGAGCGTCATGTTCGTACGACCGACGACCTCGATCCCGAGGCGCGCATTGTGAACGATGTTCTTCGCCCAGCCGGCGAGCCGCGCGTCGCTCTTGTTCTTCGTGACGAGCCCGCGCGCCGCGTCTGCGACGGTGGGCACCGAGATCGCGAGCGTCTCGTAGATGTTGTGGAGCGACAGCCCGAGCGATTTTCTGCCTGCGCGTTGCCGCGCAGAATCATCACGCGATTCCGCCATGCCGTAGCGAGCACTTTACGCCGATACGAGGCCGCTCAGCTCGTCGAAATGCCTGCCGAAATTGAGCGCTCCCCGTGCTTGATATCGCCGCGCGCGCCTCCTAGCATGGCGATTCCCGCGAGCTCGATTTCTCTCCGTTTTTTCGCGGAGATGAAGCCGCCGAGCTTTCGCGGAATGTCTCAGCTGCCCTACTCAGTCGAACTGCAGTCCTCAAGGTGACGGATGAGTGCGAAGACGATCCGCAGCGCCCTCGGTCTTTTGCAAGACGATCCCGAGAATGAAAAGGCGTGGGAACAGCTGAAGGGCGATGTCGCCGCGGCCGACCTCGACATGAGCGCCGACGAGCTCTCGAAGCTCCTCGAGGCGGCGCGTCGCGCGCACGAGATGCGACGCGAGTACGACGCCGTCGCGTCGATGCTCGAGGTCGAGGTCGCGGCGTCGAAGGACACCGAAAAGAAGATCGAGCTGCAGACGACGCTCGCCAAGCTCTTGGACGAAGAGCTGCTCGACGACGAGCGCGCGGTCCTGGCGTACATGGAGCTGCTCGAGCTGAAGCCCGGCGATCAAGTGGCCGAAGAAGCGATCGAGCGGAGCGAGGGCAAGCGCGGCAAGTGGGTCGAGCTCGTCAAACGCTACGTCGCCGAGGCGAAGGAGACAGGCGAGCCGTCGTTCAAGAGCTCGCTCCTCGTGAGCGCGGCCGAAGTGGCGTACCGGTACGGGCGGCCGTCGCTGGCGGCGTCGAAGGACAAGGACGGGAAAAAGAAGCTCGAAGCGCTCACCACGAAGATCGTCGATCCGCTGCGCGAGGCGCTCGAGATCGATCCGAAGAATCGACGCGCGTCGCTGATGCTCGAGCTCGTGTACCGCGAGGAGCATCGCTGGGAAGAGCTCGTGACGCTGCTCGAGCGGTTCGCGACCGAGGCGACGGCGAAGGAAGAGAAGATCGCGGGGTTCGTGCGCCTCGCGCGGGTGCTCGTGAAGAAGCTCAATTCTCCGGAGCGCGCGCTCGCGGCGTACGAGCGGGTGATCGATCTGTCTCCGGGCCATCAAGAGGCCACGTCGCGTCTCGTCGAGTTCTTCAGCGAGCGCGAGATGTGGGATCACCTCGTCGCGCTCTACGAAGAGCAGCTGCGCAGCGGTGCGCGCGCGGGGCAAGAGGTCGGCATCGTCCTGCAGATCGCGATGGTGAGCTGGAAGATGCGCGGCAAGCCGGAGGCCGCCGAGCCGTACTTCGAGCGACTCCGCAAGAGCGAGCCGGCGCATCCGGGCATGCTCAACTTCTTCCGCGAGTGGTGCGCGGCGAAGGGGGAGCAGGCGCGCCTCGCGTCGATTCTCGCGGACGCACAGCGCGCGATGACCGATGGACCGGACCGCGCGCAGCTCGCCGTGGAGATCGCCAAGCTCGCCGAAGAGGGGACGAACGCGCAGAAGGCCATCGATCAGTGGCGCGCCATCTTGCGGCAAGACGCCGCGAACAAAGACGCGCGCGACGCGCTGAAGCGCCTCTACCGGCAAACGGGCAACTACAACGCGCTCGCGGATCTCCTCCGCGCCGAGCTCGAGAAGATCGCGGCCGACGACGCCGCCGCGCGCCTTCCGATCCTTCGCGACATCGCGGCGGTCTATCGCGATCACTTGAAGAGTGACTCCGCGCTCGTGACGGTGCTCGCGCAGATCTCTTCGCTCGATCCGGACGATTCCGATGCGCTCCGCGAGCTCGCGCGCGTGTACGAAGCGTTGCAGCGCTGGCGCGATCTCCTCACGGTGCAGGCGCGCCTCGCGGAGATCGAGAAGAACGCGGGTGTGAAGGCCGAGCTCCATCGCGCGATCGCGCGACGGTGGCTCGATCAATTCTCGAACGTGCAGAACGCCGTCGAGGCGTTCGAAAAGCTCCATCAGGCGTCACCGGACGACCGCGAAGCGATCGAGAAGCTGAAGGAGCTCTACGCGAAGCGACGTGCGTACAAGCCGCTCTACGATCTGTTCGAGCAGGAAGCGGCGGGCATGGACGCTGGGCCGGCACGGCGCGAGCTGTGGACGGAAATGGCGAAGATCGCCGCCGAGCGTCTCGACAAGGGGCCGGATGCGACGCGTCTCTACAAACGAATCCTCGACGAAGATCCGGCGGCGGCCGCGCCGCTCGATGCGCTCGAGAAGCAGGCCGAGCGCGACAAGGATTTTGCGACGGTGGCCGAGGTGCTCGAGCGCCGCGTGGAGAGCGCGGGCGACGATGCGACGAGGCTCGCGGTCTTGCAGAAGCTCGGCGCCGTGTACGCGGACCGCCTGCACGATCACGCCGGCGCGATGAAGGCGTGGCGTCGCGTGCTCACGATCCAACCGGGGCACGCGAAGGCGCTCCGCGTGCTTCGTGATTCGCATCTCGCGATCGGGGACTTCGACGGGCTGACCGAGCTCTACGCGCAGACGAACGACTGGGAAGGGCTCGTCGAGGTGGTCTCGGGCGCCGCGGACAAGGCGACCGATGCGACGCAGAAGATCGATTTGTCGTTCCGCGCGGCGGAGATCTACGAGGGGAAGCTCAACGCGCCGGATCGCGCGTTCCGTGCGTACGAGCGCGTGCTCGGCGCGCAGCACGACAACAAGCGCGCCGCGGTGGCGCTCGTGCCGATCTACGAGCGTGACGAGAAGTGGGGAAGACTCCCGGCGCTCTACGAAGTGCTCCTCGGCCACGCCGACGAGACCGACGAGAAGCTCGATCTCCTCGCCAAGCTGGTCCAAGTGACGGGGCACCAGCTCCAAGATCGTGCGGCGGCGTTCGCCTACGCGCGGCGTGCGTACGAGCTCGAGCCGGATCGCGAAGGGGCGCTCGAGGCGATCGAGAGCGCGGCGCGTGCCGGTGGCAAGTGGTCGGAGCTCGTCGACGTCCTCGCTGCGCGCCAAAAAGCGAAGAAGGTGAAGAAGGAGGAGAAGCGTCTCCTCAAGGCGAAGCTCGCGGAGATCTACGCGACGCAGCTCGGGCGGGTCGACGAGTCGGTCGCGACGTACCGCGCGCTCGTCGAAGAAGACGAGTCGGACGAGGTCGCGGTCGAGACGCTCGATCGCATCTTGCGCGCGGCGGATCGTCGCGACGATTTGCGCTGGCTCTTCGACGTGCGCGTCGGTCGCGCGAACACGGCGGCGAAGCTCGATCTGCTCGGCGAGTGGGCGGTGCTGGAAGAAGAGGCGTTCAGCGAGCCCGACAAAGCGATCGCGATTTACCGGCGCATGCTCGAGATCGTTCCGCAGCACGGCGCGGCTCTTCGCGCGCTCGCGCGTCTGCTCAAGGCGTCCGGCGATGCGCCGGGCGCGGTCGAGATCCTCGAGCGCGATCGCGATCAACGCGAGGGCGCCGATCGCGCAGCTCGCGAGGTCGAGCTCGCGCGTCTGTACATGGGCCCGCTCAACCGCGCGAACGACGCGCTCGCCGCGGCAAAGCGCGCGATGGAGCTCGTGCCTCACGATCCGACCGCGCTCGAGGTCATCGAGGATCTCCTCAAGGTGGGCGAGACGCGTGCGCGCGCCGCCGTCATCCTCGAGACGAGCTACGCCGAGCTCGGGAACGCCGAGCGTCAGGCCGAAGTGCTCGAAGTGATGATCGCCGCGGCGGCGTCTCACGCCGATCGCCTCGCGCTCATGCATCGCCTCGCCGACGTGCACGAGCAGAAGCTGAAGAATCCGGGCGCGGCGTTCGACGTGCTCGCGCGCGCGGCCGACGCGTTTCCGACGGAGCTCGAGGTGTGGGATCGCCTCGCGGTGTTGTCGAGCAAGACGCAGCGCGCGCAGCGTTTCGTCGACGCGATCGTGGCCGCCCTCCCGCCGACGGGCGACACGTCGCTGCCGGAAAAGGTGGAGATCGATCTGGCCGAACGCGCGGCGACGCTCTACGAGGAAAAGCTCGGGGAGGTCGACAATGCGCGGCCGTATCTCGAGCGGATCCTCGCCCGCGATCCGAGCAACGAGCGCGCGTTCCATCGGCTCAAGCAGATCCTCACGACGCGCGAGCAATGGCACGAGCTCGAGAACATGTACGAGCGCGCGGTCACGGCGACGCCCGAGCCGGCGCGCCGCGCCGAGCTGCTCGCCGAGGTGGCGCTCGTCGCCGAAGAGATCACGAGCGATCGCCCGAAGGCGATCCGCTACTACGAACGCATCCTCGAGATCGATCCGATGCACGAGCAGGCCGGGCGTTCGCTCGACTCGCTCTACGCCGGCGAAGAGAAGTGGGACAGCCTCGCCAAGCTCTTGCAGCGGCGACTCGCGACGGCGAGCGGCGACGAGGCGCTCACCATCAAGCTGCGTCTCGGCACGCTCTTCTTCACGCGCCTGTCGGATCCGACGTCGGCGCTCGGTCACCTCGAAGAGGTGCTCCGCGACACACCGGCGAACAACGACGCGCGCCAGCTCGTCGAAAAAATCCTCGAGGCCCCCGAGCTGCGCGCGCGCGCGGCGGTCGTCCTCGAAGGCGTGTACTCCGAGCGCGACGAGATCTCGGAGCTCGTGCGGGTGCTCGAGGTGCGTCTCGAGGTGGATGGTTCGAGTAACGACCGCCGTGATTTGTTGCGTCGCGTCGCCGAGCTTCGTGATGAGCGCCTGCGCGACGATGCCGGCGCGTTCGAGGCCTACGCGCGCCTCGTCCCGCTCGATCCCGAGGACGTCCGTGCGCGCACACGCATGCTGGAGATCGCTCGTCGCTTGAACGCACACGAACGCGCCGCCGAGGTGCTCTCCAAGGCTGCAGCAGTGGCGACGTCGCCGCTGCCGCGCGCGGAGATCCTCACCGACGTGGCGAAGATCTACGAGGACTTGCTCCACGACTCTGCGCGCGCGGAGACCGTCTACACGCAGGTGCTCGACATCGCGTCGGACGACGCGGCGATCGCGCTCCCCGCGAGCCGCTCGCTCGAGCGAATCTACGCCGCGGCCGGGAAGAGCGCGGAGCTCGCGCGCATCCTTCGCGTCGAGGTGAAGCTCGAGGACAACGCCGAAGCGCGTCGCGAGCTGTGGGGTCGCCTCGGCGAGCTCGCCGAGACCGTGCTGGACGATCCGAAGGGCGCGATCGAAGCGTGGCGTGCGCGCCTCGACGAGGACCCGGCCGACGATCGCGCGCTCGTTGCGCTCGATCGGCTCTACGAACGGACTTCAGACTGGCGCGCGCTCGTCGAGGTGCTCCGGACCCGCGAGCGACAGGCAAGCGATCGCGAGGCGCGCAAGACGCTGATGACGCGCGCTGCGGTCACGCTCGCCGAGAAGCTCACCGACGTCACCGAGGCGATCCTCGCGTACCGCGCCATCGTCGACGACTTCGGCGCGGAGCGATCGTCCTTCGCGGCGCTCGCGACGCTCTACGAAGTCGCTGACCGCTGGCAAGATTTCGCGGAGACGCTCGAGGCCGATCTCGCGCTCGCGGAGACGCCAGCCGATCGCCTCGCGTTGCTCGCTCGCCTCGGCTCCGTGCGCGAGTCCAAGCTGGCCGACGTGACGGCGGCGATCGAGGCGTATCGCCAAGCGCTCACCATCGATCCGTCCCACGCGCAGGGCCGCGCTGCGCTCGAAGCGCTCCTCGAGAACGAAGGCGCGCGCCGCGAGGCCGCGGGCATCCTGCGTCCGCTCTACGAGACCGACGGAGAGCAGCTCAAGCTCCTCCGCGTCCTCGACATCGAGGCGGAGTACGCCGACTCGACGGAGAGCAAGCTCGCGATCTACGTGCAGGCTGCGAGCGTCGCCGAAGGGCCGCTCGCGGATCCGGCGCGTGCGTTCGAGTACGCCGCGCGCGGCTTGCGTGAGTCGGTCGCCGAGCCCGAGCTGCCGACGTGGCTCGAGCGAGTCGAGCGCTTGGCGGCGTCGACGGGTCGCTTCCCCGTGCTCGTCGAGCTTCTCTCTGCGGTCGTACCGGAAATCCTCGACGGAGATCTGCAGCTCGAGGTGACCCGTCGCATCGCCGAGCTCGCGCGCACGCGTCTGGACGACGCGCAGCTCGCGCGCACGTACTACGTCAAAGCCCTCGATCTTCGCTCGGACGATCGCAAGTCGCTCGTCGCGCTCGAGTCGCTCTACGAAGAGACGAAGGACGCCCCCGCGCTCCTCGACATCCTCAAGCGCCGCGCCGAAAGCGCGGAGAGCGACGCCGAGCGCAAAGCGCTCCTCTTCAAAGAGGCGCGTCTGTGCGACGAGACGCTCGGCGATCCGCGTGCGGCGACCGCCGTCTACGAGCAGATCCTAGAGGTCTCGATGGACGCCGAAGCGCTCGCCGCGCTCGAGCGTCTCTACGCGGCGACCGAGCGCTGGGACGATCTCGTCGCGCTCTACGAGCGGCAGATCGCGCTCGCCGGCGTCGCGCTCGAGCGAAAAGCGCAGCTCCATCATTTGCTCGGCTCGGTTCTCGAGACGCGCCTCCGCGAGATGGATCGCGCGTTCGACGAGTATGCGAGCGCGCTCGCGATCGACGCGCAGCACGCGGCCACGGTCGCATCGCTCGAGGCGTTGATGCAGGAGCGCGCGCACGCCGCACGCGCGGCGGAGATGCTCGAAGTGGTCTACCTGACGAGGCTCGATTGGCGCCGCGTCATGGTGACGCTCGAAGCGCGCCTCGCGGCGAGCGAGGACCCCGACGATCGGCGTCAGCTGCTGCGTCGGCTCGCAAAGCTCTACGAGGAGCAGGAAGAGAACTACAAGCAGGCCCTCGAGACGACCGCGAAGCTGCTCGCGGAGGACGTGACCGACGAGTCGACATGGTCGGAGCTCGAGAGGCTCGCGCGCGTCGCGAACGCCGAGGGGCGACTCGCGGAGATCTACGCGAGCGAGCTCGAGAAGGTGCAGTCCGACGAGCCCGCGACCGCGAAGCTCTCCGATCGCACCGGCGAGCTCTTCGAGGCGCAACACAACGCGGAGCGCGCGCTCGTGTTCTATCGGCGGGCGTACGCGTTCGATCCGGAGGCGGACGCGAACCATGGATCGTTCGAAGCGATCGATCGCCTCTTGCGAGAGGCCAACCGCCCGAAGGATCGCGTCACGCTCTACCGCGAGGCGCTCGACTTCCGAAACGATCCGCAAGAGCGCTTGACGACGCTCCACACGATCGCGCTCCTCGAGGAGGCAGAGCTCCACGACGACGGCGCGGCGATCGACACGTACCGCGCGGCGCTCGACATCGAGGAGCAGGATCTCCACGCGCTCGAGGCGCTGTCGCGTCTCTACGCGCGAACGGAGCGATGGCGCGAGCTCGCGGACATGACGCGGCGGCGTGCCGAGCAGTCGGCGCTTCCGGAAGACGAAGCGCGTTTCCGCATGGACCTCGGGCGTCTCCTCGGCGGCAAGCTCTCGGACACCGCGGGCGCGATCGACGAGTACCAGACGGTCGTCGAGCTGGTCGCAGGCGCACCCGCGGGGAAGGCCGGCGCTGGAGCCGATGCCGTCGCGGCGCTCGAAGCGCTGCTTCATTCGCCGGAGCACAAGGCACGCGTCGTCGAGCTCTTGCGACCGATCTACGAGCGCGCCGACGATTGGCGAAACCTCGTCGAGGTGAACGCCGAGCGGCTCGTGCTGGCAACGGACGCCGGCGAAAAAGTCAGCATCCTGCGCGAGACGGCGCGTCTCTGGGAAGAGCGCGGTCGCGATCTCGCGAAGGCGTTCGATGCGACGCGCGACGCGTTCGTGCTCGATCCCGAGGACGGCGGCACGCGCGAGGAGCTCGAGCGGCTCGGCGCGGCGACGAAGCGCTGGGACGATCTCGCGGCGGCCTACGAGAGCGCGATCGAGAAGACCGAGGGGCTCGCGCAGCGCGAGCTGCTCGGCGCGCTCGCGCGTTTGCACGATCAGAAGCGCGACGATCCGCGACGTTCGCTCGAGGCGTACGATCGCCTCTTCAAGCTCGACGAGACGGATCTCGCGCCGCTCGACGAGATGGACTCGCTCGCGACGCTGCTGTCGGACTGGCCGTCGCTCGTCCGAGTCCTCGCGAAGAAGGCCGAGCTCGTCGCGGACGACGAGACGCGCGCCAGCACGTGGCGTCGCATCGGCGAAGCGCGTCGCGACATGCTCGACGACTTGCCGGGGGCGATCGACGCGTACGAGCGCGCGCTCGAGCTCGAGTCGCAGAGCACGTTCACGCTCGACAACCTCATCGCGCTCTACGAGACGAAGAACGACGCGGCGCGCCTCGTCGATCTCTATCGCCGTCGCGTCGAGCTGTGCGGCGAGGACGACGAAGGGCTGAAGTTCACGCTGCTCGTCGACGCCGCGAATCGGTACGAGACGGGGCTCGACGATCGTCGCGAGGCGATTCAGGCGCTCACCGAGGCGCTCGGCGTGAAGGCGGGTGACGGCGACGTCATGCGCCGCCTCGACGCGCTCTACGCCGCCGAGAAGATGTGGCCGGAGCTCCTCGACAACCTTCGCCTGCAGGCGTCGGCGTCGACGGACGTCGAAGCGAAGCGTACACTGAAGAAGCGCGTCGGTGCGTTGCTCGCCACCGAGCTCGACGATCCTCCGCAGGCTCTCGAGGCGTACCGCGAGGTGCTCGACGCGGCGTTCGACGACGAGGCGGCGAAGGCGATTCGGAGCATCGGCGAGGCTCGCGACGAGCTGCGCAACGACGCGGCCGACGCGCTCGAGCCGGTGCTCCGCGCGGCGGGACGTCACGCGGATCTCGCCGAGGTGCTCGAGATGCGCTTGCGAGCGCAGACCGAACCGACGGATCGTGCGAAGACGCTGCGGGCGATCGCGGGCGTCGCGGAGTCGCACCTCGGAGATGCGAAACGCGCGGAGGCCGCGCTCTTGCGCGCGCTTGCCGAGGAGCCAAGCGATGCCACGCTCCACGCCGAGATCGAACGTCTCGCGGGGCAGCTCGGCAACGACGGGTGGCAACGCTACGTCGACGCGCTCGGCGACCGTGCCGCGGCGATCTTCGACGCCACGATCACCACGGATCTCTACGTGCGCCTCGGCAAGATCGCCGAGGAGCGCCTGAGTGACGACGCGCGCGCGGCGAAAGCCTACGTCGCCGCAGGCGAGCGCTCGGGCGACAACATCCTCGTTCTCGGGGCGCTCGATCGGCTGTTCGGACGGCTCGGCGATACGCGTGCGCTTGCGGACGTGCTCGAGCGCCGCATCGCGATCGAGGCGGAGGGGACCGCACAAGCAGAGCTCTATCATCGCCTCGCGAGCCTTCAGATCAAGGACTTCGGCGAGAAGGCGCGCGGGCTCGCGACGCTGCGTCTCGCGCTCGAGCGCGTGCCGGATCACGCGGCGAGTCGTGAGGCGATCGAGGGGCTCCTCGGCGAAGACGGGCTGTTCGACGACGCGTTCGAGGCGCTCGAGTTCGTCTACCGCGCGCTGGGGCGCAGCGAGGATCTCGCGAAGCTCTTCGAGCGGCGCGTCGGGCGTGCCCAAGATGGGCGCGAGAAGACGCGGGCTCGACTCGAGCTCGCGCGCGTCCTCGAAGAGCAAGTGCGCGACGGCGCACGCGCTCAGCGCGTCGTCGAGGCGGCGGTTGCGGACGATCCCGACGACGAGGATGCGCTCGCGGAGCTCGAGCGGCTCGCGCCGACGACGAACGGCTGGCGCGAGGCAGGCGACGCGCTCGCGCAGGCGCTCGAACGGCATGCGGAGGACACTCCGCGCGGGACGCTCGCCGAGCTTTGGGTGCGTCTCGCGGGTTGGCGACGCGACAAGCTCGCCGATTCACGGAGCGCCGAAGAGGCGTTCGCGAAAGCGCTCGAGCTCGACGCCGAGAACCTCGACATCCTGCGGGCGCTGGAAGATCTGCGTCGCGCGCCGGGTCGCGAGCGCGACCTCGTCGCGACGTTGCGGGCGCGAGCGAAGCTCGAAAGCGACGTCGAGTCCAAGCGCGAGATCCTGCGCGAGGCGAAGACGCTCGCCGAGACCACGGTGGGGGACGCCGCGCTCGCCGAAGCGACGCTGCGCGATCTGCTCGCAGAACAAGAGGCGGATCAGTGGGCGCTCGAAGAGCTCACGCGACTTCGCGAGGTGGCGGGCGATCATGCAGAGGTCGCGGGGCTCTTGCTCAAACGCGCCGAGCTCGTCGCCGATGGTGGCGCGGCCATCGAGCTGAAGCATCGGGCCGCGAAGGTAGTGACCGAGCGCCTCAGCGACACCACGCGAGCGATCTCGCTCTACGAAGAAATCCTCGAGAGCGAGCCGTCCGACGCGCAAGCGGCGTCGAACCTCCGTACGCTCTACGGCACCGCGGGCCTCGACCGCGACCTCGGCAAGCTGCTCACGCGGCTGATCGACGTCGCGACGACGGCGAGCGAAAGATCCGCGCTGCGCATCGAGCTCGCGAAGCTCCAGTCGTCGAAGTTCAAAGCGCCGGACGACGCGATCGACACGCTGCGAAGCGTGCTCGACGAGGATCCGACGAACGGTGTAGCCGTCGTCGCCCTGTCCGAGCTCTTCGAAGAGACCGGCAAAGATGCCGAGCTGGCCGAGCTTCTTCGGTCGCAGCTCGATGCGGCTCGCGAGCGTGGCGACGTGACGACGGAGCTCACGCTCCTCGTGCGACTCGGCGAGATGTACGAGGGGCGGCTCAACGACTCCGCGGCTGCGCAAGAGTGCTACGAGCGTGTTCTCGAGCGCGAGGCGACGCATCGCGGTGCGCTCGAAGCCATCGCGCGGATGTCGGAGAAGCGCGCGGCGTGGGATCGCGCGGCGACGGCGCTCGAGCAGCTCGTCGGGCTCGCGACGGATGCGAGCGGTGTCCCGTACGCGCTGCGCCTCGCGGCGGCGCGAGGTCACCTCGAAGATGCCGCGGGTGTCGAGTCGGCGCTCAAGCGGGCGCTCGCGTTCGAGCCCGGGAACGCGGACGTTCGCGAGCAGCTGAAGTCGCTCTACGAACGCGAGAAGAAGTGGCAGGAGCTCTCCGACCTCCTCGTCGGCGACGCGGATCTCATCGCGGCGGCGAACCCCGATGCAAAGCCGCCCGCAGCGCCACCTCCGGGAACGAGCTTGCCGCCTCCGGGCACGAGCACCACACCGCCGGGGCCGATCGGCCAGCAGGTGAAGCTCCTCCGCCGCGCGGCTGAGATTCATCTCCTCGAGCGCAAAAACGCACTCGACGCGATTCCGATCCTCGAACGCGCCGCGGCGCTCGTGCCGCACGATCGCGAGCTCTTGCTCGTCCTCTGCGACGCGTACAACAGCTCCGAGCGCGGACGCGACGCGGCGAGCGTCCTCGAGAAGGTCATCGCGTCGTTCGGCAGCAAGCGCACGAAGGAGCTGGCGCTCTACCATCACCGCCTCGGCCGCGCGCTCGCGCAGCTCGGCGACAAGGACGTCGCGCTCGCGCAGTTCGACATGGCGTTCAAGATCGATCCTGGCAGCGTGTCGGTGCTCCGCGATCTCGGCGTGCTCGCGTTCGAGAACAACGATCTCGAGCGCGCGCAGAAGACGTTCCGCGCGCTCCTGCTGCAGCGGCTCGATCCCGCGCTCGGGATCTCGAAGGGCGAGGTCTTCTACTACCTCGGCGAGATCAGCGCGAAGCAGGGAGACAAGGTGAAGGCCGTGCAGATGTTCGAGCGCGCCATCGAGAACGAGCCGACGCTCACGAAGGCGAAGACCAAGCTGACGGAGCTGAAGAGCTGACCCGTGGCCTGGGCCGCGCGCTCTCGGTTCGCTCGATTCGCGATCGCGGGCGTTCTGCTCGGGCTCGTGGCCCGCGCGTGGCTCGCGACGTTGCGCGTTCGCGTCGTCGTGCATCCGGCGCTCGCCGAGCACGCGGCCCGACCGTGGGTGCTGTCGTTCTTTCATGGCACGCAGTGGCCTCTCCTCGCGTGGAGGCGACGGCGCGCGACGGTCGTGCTCGTCAGCCTCTCACGTGACGGCGCGATGCAGGCGCGCGCCCTCGCGATGCAAGGGCTCGATGTCGTCCGCGGATCGAGCTCGCGCGGTGGCGTGCGCGGCCTCGCGGCGCTGGTGCGCGCGATGAAGCGCGAGGGGTTAGACGCGGCGTTCGCAGTCGACGGACCGCGCGGCCCGTACGGTGTCGCGAAAGAGGGCGCGGTCGTGGCGGCGCGCGCGACCGGCGCGCTCCTCGTGCCTATGGGCAGCGCGGCACCGAGCGCGCTCGTCTTGAAGCGCGCGTGGGACAGGTTCGTGCTGGCGTGGCCGTTCACCCGCGTGACGGTGACGCTCGGCGCGCCGATCGAGCCGACGGACGACGATGCGCGGGCTCGTCTCGAAATCGCGATCGCGGCCGCGAACGAGCAGGCCGAGGCACTCGCGTGAACGCGCTCGCCGGAACGATCGTCATGATCGACGGAGTCATCGTCACGCCCGAGCGCGCGACCGTCAGCGTCTTCGACCGCGGCTTTCTCTACGGCGACGCCGTCTTCGAGGTGTTCCGGACGTACCGCGGCGTACCCTTCGGACTGAGCGAGCACCTCGCGCGACTTCGTCGCTCCGCGGCGCTCATGCACATCCCCGTTCCGATCGACGAGCGTGCGCTCGCATCGGAGATCGCGCAGGCGCTCGAAGCCGCGCGCGCGCCGGATCCGTCGAGCGACGTCTACGCGCGACTGATGCTCACGCGCGGCGCGGGACCGATGGGGCTCGATCCGGATCTCGCGGGCGCGCCGCTTCGTGTGCTCGTGGTCGCGCCGGTCGCGCCGCCGATTCGCGACGCGTACGCGCGCGGTGTCGGCGCTGCGCTCGTGGCGACGACGCGTGCCATCGACGGAACGAGCGCGGTGGGCGCGAAGGTGACGAGCTACCTCGCTGCGATCCTCGCGGTCCGCGAGGCGAAGGCGCGCGGCGCGGCCGAAGCGCTCATCGTCGATCTCCACGGCAACGTCGTCGAAGGCGCGACGTCGAACGTCATGCTCGTCAAAGGCGGCGCGCTGTCGACGCCGCCCGAGAGCGCCGGGATCCTCGCCGGAGTCACGCGCGCCTACGTCCTCGAAGCCGCGCGCGCGCGAGGCATCGCGATCTCGCTCGTGCCGCTCGTGCCGGACGATCTCTTCGCCGCCGACGAGGTCTTCATCACATCGAGCATCCGCGAGGTCCTCCCCGTCGTCGCGGTCGACGGACGGACGATCGCCGCGGGCGCGCCCGGGCCCATCACGCGCCAATTGCATCGCGATCTG
>JAYVXB010000171.1:0-7397 GCA_043785585.1 Deltaproteobacteria bacterium
TTGGGTCGCGACCGCGACGATGATCAAGCGCGCGTTCGATTGGCTCACCACCGTCGAGCAAGCGACGGGACGAAAGCCGATCATCTACAGCTACCCGTCGTGGTTCGCCGATGCCGCGTTCACCGACGTGCGCCTCGCGCAGTACCCGCTCTACATCGCGACGCTCAGCACGTGCGCGTCGGTGCCGCTGCCGTGGACGTCGACGGTGTTCTGGCAGTACAGCTTCACAGGGACCGTCCCGGGGATCACCCCGCAGGTCGATCTCGATCGCTTCGTCGGGACGAAGGCGCAGCTCGTCGCGTTCGCGAATGGACCGATCAGCGACGCCGGGGTCGACGCCGCGGATGCCGCCGCGCCGGCGCACGATGCAGAGGCAGACGCGATCGCTCCGGAGGCGAGCGCGATCGACGCGGGCGATCCGAACGCGAGCGCAGCGAGCGGCAGCGACTCGGCAGGATGCAGCTGCGATCTCGCGAAGCGGAAGCCGAGCGGAGGGAGCGCGTTGGCGCTCGTGGCGATCGGAGGACTCGCGTTGCGACGTCGCCGCCGAAGCCGCAGGGCGATCTAGCTGCTCGCAGACGTGTATCCCGCGAGCGCGCGTGTCCACACGAAGCGCGCGAACACCGCGATGCCGATCGTCCCGGCGATCGCGCCGACGATCGTCTCGACGTCGATGATCCCGAGGAGCGCGCGCGCGGGCACCGTCGTCATGAGCGCGAGCGGGACGACGAACGTGATGACGAAGCGCACGAAGCCGCGGAACACCGACGACGGCCAGCGCGCGGCGTCGAAGATCGCGTTGAAGAGATCGCTCGCGTTGTCGATCTTCACTGCGTAGAACGCGGTGCACACGACGAGCAGCCACAGCGAGTAGAGGACCGTGACCGACGCCGCGAAGAAGGCGAACGCGATCGCGCAATCGGCGAACGCGGGCGTGCGGCCGATCGCGCGGAACGCGACGACGAAGATGACGAGCGCGGTGACGACGTTGACCGAGCGCCATGGGTAGAAGCGCGCGGTCGACACGAGGAACTGCGCGTCGGCGGGTTTGAGGAGGACGAAGTCGAGCGTCCCTTTTCGGATGTGCTGCACGACGGCGACGAGGCTCGGGTTGATCGCGCCTTCGAGCGCGGCTTGGAGCAGCGTGAAGAAGCCGAGCACCACGAGCGCCTCGCCGAAGCTCCATCCGGCGATCGTCGCGCGGCCCTGGAACGCGACGAGGAGCGGAGCGATCGCCGTCGACGTCCAGACGATCTCGATCGCGCCGTCGATCAAGAAGTCGGCGCGGTACTGCGTCGCCAAGAGGAGCGAGGCGCGGAGCTGCACCAAGAGGAGGCGCGCGTACCTCGTCACGTCAGCCTCCGTACGCCGAGAAGCGCGCGACGCCGCGACGCCACGTCGTGAGCATGACGATCGCGGCGAGCACGACGAAGACCCACTGCCGTCCGACGAGCGCGAGCGCGTCCGCGCGGGAGTGCGCGCCGGTCATGAGCTCGACGGGGAGACCGATCTGGTAACGGAACGGGAGGAAATCGAGGACGGCACGCAGGCGCGCGGGGAAGAGCTCGATCGGCACGAGGTACCCGCTGAAGACGAGGAACGCAGCGAGCCACAGGTCCATCACCTTGAGGCTCGACTCCATGGTGAACGCGAGCGCGCCGATCGCGCAGCTGACCGAGAGCGAGATGAGCCACGAGCCGAGGAGCGAGACGCACCACAAGAGCCAGATCGCCGGGTCCGCCGAGAGCTCGCGCGCGCCGACGGAGAAGAGGAGGATCGCGGCGACAGGGATCGAGACGGCGATCCGAAGCGGCATCGCGGCGACGCTGTCGGCGGCGTACCCGAGGAGCGGATGCACGGGCCGAAGGAGGCGCGTCGAGAGCGTGCCGTCGCGCACCTCCATGTTGATGTCCCACGCGACCCACGAGCTCGTGAGCTGACGCACGATGAACGTCGCGAGAAAGTACGCGACGAGCTGCGGCTGCGCGAATCGGCCGAGCGGCGCCTCGCTCGCGACCGCGCCGAAGAGCGCGAGCATGATGAGCGGCATCGTCGACGTGAGCACCCACAGGAGCATCTGGCCGCGGTACGCGAGCGCTTCGAGCAAGCCGACGCGGAGGAGCGCGCGGAAGCGCGTGAGATCATCGCGCAGCATGGCCCTCAACCCGCGCGCAGCAGCGCGACGACGTGCGCGGTCGTCGCTGCGGCGATGAGGATCGCGGTGGTCACGTGCGTGCGACGCTTGCGCGCGCGGTCGCGGAGGTTCGGCCGCCGAAGCTGAAGGCCGATGCCCATGTGCGCGAGCACGACGAGGAATGCGAACGCGCCAGGCGCGAGCGCGAGCATGCCTCCGCCCGTCGCGCGCGCATCGCCGAGCGCCGACACCGACACGAGCGTGTGCATGAACGCGACGGCGGCGACCGCGAGCCCGATGACGACGTGCGTCCGCATGAACGCCGACTCCGGCGCCGCCCGCTTGCCGCGCGCGAGGCGATGCGCGATCGGCAGGCACGCGGCGAGCACGACGAGCGCGAACGCGATCCACCCGGTCGTGCTTGCCATGCATGCGCACGATAGCGCACGACGTGACCTTGCCCGGCCGAGTTGCGAGGTCTATGACGAAGCCGGACGGCGCGACCCGGCCACTTCCATTGAGACTCTCCGACGGCATGGCCTTCGCGTTCGTCCTCGCCGCGCTCGCGTGGCCGGCGGAGGCGCGCGCGCAGGCGTGCTGTGCGGGCACCGGTGCGCTGACACCAGGGCGGCTCGCGCTCCACGAGGACGCGCTCGTCGGCGTGCAGTCGCGCGCCGCGAGCGTAGTCGGAGCGTTCGACGACGGCGGGCACTACTCGGGATCGCCGCGCGGTGTCGGCGAGCTCGATTTCGAGCAGGACGTCTTCGCCGCGCTACGTGTCTTGAAGCGGGGACAGGTGGCGCTCCTCGTTCCGTTCGTCGAGACGAGGCGCCGCACGCCGACCGAAGGCGCAGCGTTCGGCGGCGGTGTCGGCGACGTGAACATGAGCGCGCGCTACGACTTCTCTCTCGCCGGCGTCTCGCGGACGCTCCCGGGGATCGCGCTCCTCGGCGGCATGACGCTGCCCACCGGCACGCCCGTCGAGTCCGCGCGCCGACCGCTCGCCGTCGACTCTACCGGCGTCGGCGCGTTCCAAGGCAACTTCGGCGTCGCGCTCGAGCAGACGTTCGGCGCGTGGCTCGTCAACGTCACCGCCCTCGTCGCGAAGCGCGCGGGGCGGAGCGTGCAAGGCGTCGACGAGACGCTCGGCACGCAGCTCGTGACGATCGCCGGCGTCGCGTACTCGTTCACGAACGACGCCGCTCTCGCCGCGTTCGCGTCGTATTCGCTCGAAGGCGACGCGACGATCAACGGCGCCGACGCGAACGGAAGCGGCCGGCGCGCGCTGCTCGTCAGCGCTGCCGGCGTTTGGCCGATCGACGATCATTGGCGCATCCAGGGGAGCATCTTCGCCAACCCTCCGATCTCGTCGTTCGGACGCAACATGCCCGCGACCACCGGGCTCACGTACACGCTGGTGCGATCGTGGATGTGAAGACGACGGCGTCGGTGCTGCTCTTCGCGCTCGCGGCGTGCGGCGCGCCGGCCCGAACCTCGGGCGTCCCCGAAGCCGCGCTCATCGACGGCGGCGGGCGCGCGCGCGACGTTCGATCGCTCGTGGCCAGCGCGCCGCTCACGGTCCTCACGTTCTTCTCGGCGCACTGCCCCGTCCAAGCCGCGCACGACGCACGCCTCGTCGCGCTCCACGCGCGCTACGCACCGCGCGGCGTGCAGTTCATCGCCGTCGACTCCGAAGCGAGCGCGACACCGGAGCGCGACGCGAACGAAGCGCGGCAGCGCAGCTATCCGTTCGCGATCCTCGTCGACGCGCGCGGTGCGTTCGCGCGCGCGGTCGGCGCGGAGTACTCGACGTACACGCTCGTCGTCGACGCGCGCGGCGCCGTCCGCTACGCCGGAGGCATCGACTCCGACCGCACGCACCTCACCGACCGCGCAATCCCGTACGTCGCCGACGCGCTCGACGATCTCCTCGCCGGAGCCGCTCCCCGCACGCCGGAAGGCAAAGTGCTCGGATGCGCGCTGCAAATCCAGTGATGCTCCGCGGCGCGCCGAAGAACTCGGGATTTGTTGAATCGGAAGATCGGAAGATCGGAAGGTTGGGAGTGTGGATCCTTTCGCTCATCCCGTTCAAATATCCGGAGGACGACGGACGAAGCTCGCGAGGAAGTAGCCGTCGGTGCCGTGCACGCTCGGGAGGAGGCGCAGCGACGTCGCATCGCCGGCGATCGCGCGCGCCGCGTCGCCTGCGAACGGAGCAGGCGCTAGGTCGGGGTGCGCGGCGAGGAGCGCGGTGACGACGTCTTCGGCTTCTTCGCGCACGACGCTGCACACGGCGTAGACGAGGTGGCCGCCCGGGCGAACGCGCTCGGCTGCGCGCGAGACGATGGCGAGCTGGAGCGACGCGAGAGACGCGAGATCCTCCGCGACACGGCGCGTCTGCAGCTCGGGTCGGCGGCGAAGCGTTCCGGTGCCGGAGCACGGCGCATCGACGAGGACGCGATCGTAGTCGGCAGCGACGTCGCCCGCGCCGACGCGCCAGTCGACGGCGTGCGTCGCGCGCGCATGAAGGCCGACGCGCGAGAGCTCGCGTGCGAGCTGCTCGAGCTTCGCCGCGTGGAGGTCCGCCGCGTCGACCGCGCCGCGCTCACCGACCGCGCGCGCGAGGATCGCTGTCTTGTTTCCGCGCCCCGCGCACGCATCGAGCACGCGCTCGCCTTCGCGCGTACCGAGCGCGAGCGCGACGAGCTGCGATCCCTCTTCTTGCACCGCCCACGCGCCGTCGCTCCATCCGGGCAACGACTGCGGCTTCCCCGCGCCGCGCGCGAGGATCGCGAGCGGGGAGACGCGACCGAGCTCGAACGTCGCGTCGCTCGCAGCACGAAGCTCGGCGAGCCGCTGATCGCGCTCGGCCACTCGCTCGACGCGCAGGCAGACCGGCGGCACGTCGAGCGACGCTTCGAGAAACGCCGTCGCGCCCTCCTCGCCGAGCGCGCGCACGAGCGCTTCCTTCAGCCATGTCGCCGTCGATGACGTGACCGCCTCGCGCCTCATCGCCACGCGCTTCGCGTCGTCGTGCGCGGCGCCCTCGAGATCGCGCGCCGTCTTTCGGAGCACAGCGTTCGCGAACGCCGCCACGCGCTCGCCCTTCATCCGCCGCACCGCTTCGACGCACTCGCTCACCGCCGCGAACGCCGGCACACGCGACAAGAAGCAAAGCTGGTACGCCGCGACGCAGAGGTGCGCGCGCGTCGTCGCGTCGAGCTTGGTGATCCCCTTCGTCGCACGCTTGCCGAGCTCCGCTTCGAGCCACGGCCTGACGCGGAGCGCTCCGTAGACGAGCTCCGTCGCGAGCGCCCGATCGCGCGCCGTCATCTGCACCGCGCGCGCGAGCTCGGCCTCGAGCGCCGCCGACGCGAACGCGCGATCCTTCTCGACGCGGACGAGCACACCGGCCGCGATGCCGCGCGCGGTCGGCCCGCTCACGCGAAGATCTCGCGAACCTGCGCCACGATCGTGTCCCACCACTTTCGCTCGATGTCGTTCTTGAACGCGACCACCATGAGCAGAACGAGGAGGCCCATCCCGATGAGGCTCGCGACCTCGCGCACGCGAAGCGACAGCGGCCGCCGACGCACGGCCTCGATGAGCAGGAAGAAGAGATGTCCGCCGTCGAGCACGGGGATCGGAAGCAAGTTGATGAGCCCGAGGTTCACCGAGACGAGCGCCATCGCCCAGACGAAGTTGACCGTCCCCTTCGCGCCCGCTTGCCCGGCGATGTCGTACATCGTGATCGGCCCGCTGACGCTCGAGAGGCTGACGCGACCTTGAAGGATGCGAAGAAATCCGATGCTGATGAACCGGATGACTCGACCCGTCTCTTCGAAGCCGTGACGGAGCGCGTACGTGACGAGGTTCGGGTTCGGCACGTGCGCGTCGGGCGCGTTCGGCATCCAATGATCGGTGCGAAAGACATACGTCTCGTAGCGCTGGCCGATCTCGTCGACCCACTGCTCTTTGCGAATCTGAAACGTGCCGCCCATCGGCTCACCGAGGCGCGTCCAACGCAGCTCGTGCATGCGGCTCGCGCCCGCGACGATCTCGTCCTCCATCGCCTTCCAGAGCCGCTGCGGTTGGCCGTCGAGCGAGAACAATCGATCGCCTGCGCGAAGCCCCGCCTTCCACTCGCTCGATCCCTCGGGCACGAACGCGACGTACATGTCCGCGCTCTCGAGACCGGTGCGCGCGAAGACGTCCGTCGCGTGACCGTCGGTGTCGTCCGGCGGCGGCGATCCCTCGAGCGGACGCGCAAGCGGCGTGAGCGTCGCTAGCCCCGGCTCGAAGACCGCGATGTCGCAAAGGCCACCCAGCGCGCGCGGCACGTCGATTGGTCGCAGGTACGTGAGCACCGCCTGCTCGCCGCGGTTCGACGCGAGCACGGAGGTGAGGTCGATGAAGCGATCGACTTTGCGTCCGTTGACCGCGGTGATGCGATCGAACGTGCGAAGTCCCGCGCGGTACGCCGGTGAGTCGGTGCGCGGTACGCCGATGACCGAGGCGGGGAATCTCGCGACGACGCCGATCTGCCCGACGTGCTCGACGATGTCGAGCTCGCGCACTTGCGGCTCGTCGAACGGCGTGACCGCGACGTCGAGCGTCTTGCCGTCGCGATCGATGACGAGCTTGAGCGCTTTGCCTGCGCTGCGCGCGGCCATCCGCTGGAGCTCGGGGAAGCTGGAGATCCCGACGCCGTCGACGCTGAGGACTTTGTCGCCCGCCTTGAGCTTGCCGTCGGCCGGCTTCGACGGGAGGACGACGCCGATCATCGGCGGCAAGAACTCGCGGTCCTCGAGGAACACCGACGTGTAGAGGACGAGCGGGAAGAGCACGTTCATCGCCGGCCCCGCGAGGACGATGACGATCCGTTTCCACAGCGCCTTCGACTCGAAGGTGCGGCTCTTCTCTTCCGGCAAGAGAGGCTCGCTCCGCTTCGACTCCTCGAGCATCTTCACGAAGCCGCCGAACGGCAGGATGCCGATGCAGTACTCGGTCTCTTTGCCGCGAAGGCGCACGATCTTCGGGCCGAAGCCGATCGAGAACGTGATGACCTTCACGCCGAAGATCTTCGCGAACGCGAAGTGCCCCGACTCGTGGACGAAGATGAGGACGCTGACGAGGATGACGAAATAGAGGAGATCCACGGGCGCCTATTTCGCGTCGACGCGCTACGCCTGCGCGAGGACGCACTCGAAGAGCTCGCGTCCGTCCGCGCGCCCGTCGGGGCTGAGGACAGATTCGCTGATCC
>JAYVXB010000172.1:0-7376 GCA_043785585.1 Deltaproteobacteria bacterium
CGATGAAGCTCACCGACGTCTTCATTCGTCGACCGGTCCTCGCGATCGTCGTCAACCTCATCATCATCATCGCGGGCCTCCAGGCCGTCCGCACGCTCAACGTGCGCCAGTACCCGAAGCTCGAGAGCGCGACGGTGACCGTGCGCACGGCCTATGTCGGCGCGAACGCGGATCTCGTGCGCGGCTTCATCACGACGCCCCTCGAGCGCGCGATCGCGGCGGCCGACGGCATCGACTACATCGAGTCGCAGAGCATCCAGGGGCTCTCGACGATCAACGTCCGCCTCAAGCTCAACTTCAGCGCCGGCAACGCTCTCTCCGACATCAGCGCGCGCGTGAACCAAGTGCGCGCCGACTTGCCGCCGGAGGCCGAGGTCCCGGCGATCAACATCGAGCCGTCCGACGCGCAGATCGCGGCGATGTACTTGAGCTTCGGCTCGACGATCCTCGAGGAAAACCAGGTCACCGACTACTTGATCCGCGTCGTGCAGCCGCGCCTCTCGGCGATCGAAGGCGTGCAGCGCGCCGACATTCTCGGTGGACGCACGTTCGCGATCCGCGCGTGGCTCAAGCCCGAGCGCATGGCGGCTCTCAACGTCAGCCCGGCGCAAGTGCGTCAGGCGCTCGGCGCGAACAATTACCTCTCCGCGGTCGGACAGACGAAGGGCGCGCTCGTTCAGATGAACCTGACGGCGTCGACGGATCTCAAGTCGGTCGAGGATTTTCGAAAGCTCGTCATCCGTCAACAGAACGGCGCGCTCGTCCGCCTCGAAGACATTGCCGACGTCGTGCTCGGCGCCGACACCTACGAGCAAGACGTCCGACTCTCCGGGAAGAAGGCGACGTTCATGGGCGTCTGGGTCCTCCCCAACGCCAACTCGGTCGACGTCATCGCGCGCGTCCGCAAGGAGATCGATCTCCTCAAGACCGAGCTCCCGACCGGCATGGAGGCAGGCGTCGCGTTCGACTCGACCAAGTACATCGACAACGCGATCCACGAAGTCATCGTCACGCTGACCGAGACCGTCCTCATCGTCGTCGTCGTGATCTTCCTGTTCCTCGGATCGCTCCGCACGGTGTTCGTGCCGCTCGTCGCGATTCCGGTGTCGCTCATCGGCGCCGTCTTCTTGATGCAGGTCTTCGGGTTCACGGTGAACCTGCTGACGCTGCTCGCGGTGGTGCTCTCGGTCGGGCTTGTCGTCGACGATGCGATTGTCGTCGTCGAGAACGTCGAGCGAAACATGCGCGACGGAAAATCGCCGCTCGAAGCGTCGCTCGTCGGCGCGCGCGAGCTCGTCGGTCCGATCATCGCGATGACGATCACGCTCGCCGCGGTCTACGCGCCGATCGGCTTCCAAGGCGGGCTCACCGGCTCGCTCTTCCGCGAGTTCGCGTTCACGCTCGCAGGCGCGGTGTTCATCTCGGGCGTCGTCGCCCTCACGCTGTCGCCGATGATGTCGTCGAAGCTGCTGAAGCCGCACAGCGAGCAGCGCGTCTTGGCGAAGCTCATCGAGCGCGGCTTCGATTTTTTCCGACGCACGTACGACCGCATGCTCGGCGCGACGCTGAGGGCGCGGCCGGCGGTCTACATCGTCTGGATCACGCTGAGCATCTTGGTCGTGCCGCTGTACATGTTCTCGCCGAACGAGCTCGCGCCGAACGAAGACCAGGGCGTCGTGTTCGGAGCGATCGACGTCCAGGCGAACGCGACGCTCGAGCAGGTCACGCCGTACACCGCCGAGGTGTATCGCCTCTTTCAGAGCGAGCCGGAGTTCGACCACAGCTTTCAGATCACGTTCGCGACCGGTGGCTTCGGCGGGATGCTGGCGAAGCCTTGGGACGAGCGCAAACGGAGCATCTTTCCGATTCAGGAAGAGCTGAGTCAGAAGCTCTCGGGCATCGCCGGCATTCGCGCGCCTGCGTTCTTGCCATCGGCGCTGCCGAGCGCGGGGTTCTTCCCGATCGAGTTCGTCATCGCGTCGACGGCGAGCCACGAAGAGATGATCCGCTTCGCGCGGCAGCTCACGGACGAGGCGATGAAGAGCGGGCTCTTCGCGTTCCCGCCGATCACCGACGTGCGGATCGATCAGGCCAAGACCGAGATCGTGATCGATCGCGACAAGGTCGCGTCGATGGGGCTGAGCATGCAGCAGGTGGGCGCGGATCTGTCGTCGATGGTCGGCGGCAACTTCGTCAATCGCTTCAACATCGACGGCCGCAGCTACAAGGTCATTCCGCAGATCGAGCGCGCGGGCCGCCTCACGTCCGATCAGCTGAAGGACATTCACGTCACCGGACCGAATGGGCAGCTCATGCCGCTCAGCGCGATCGCTACGTTGCAAGACGGCGTCGAGCCGCGAACGCTCAATCGGTTCCAGCAGCTCAACGCGATCAAGATCTCGGGCGTCGCACCGCGCGGGGTCGAAGGCGGGTTGCGTGTGCTCGAGGACGCGGCGGCGAAGATCCTGCCCGCCGGGTACCGCGTCGACTACACGGGCGAATCGCGGCAGCTCCGCCAAGAGGGCGGGAAATTCTTGCCGGCGATGGGGCTCGCGCTCCTCCTGATTTTTCTCGTGCTCGCGGCGCAGTTCAACTCGTTCCGCGATCCGTTCGTCATCCTCGCGGGCTCGGTCCCGCTCGCGATGTTCGGCGCGATGATCTTCACGTTCTTGAAGTTCTCCGGCCCGCCGGGAATGCACTTCAAGCTGACCGACGGTTGGACGACGACGCTGAACATCTACTCGCAGGTCGGGCTGGTGACGCTCGTCGGTCTCGTGGCGAAGAACGGGATCCTGATCGTCGAGTTCGCGAACAAACAGCAAGAGCTCGGGATGAGCAAGATAGAGGTCGTCCGCGCGGCGGCCACGACGCGACTCCGTCCGATCCTCATGACGACGGTGGCGACCGTCGTCGGCCACTTCCCGCTCACGCTCGTCACGGGCGCGGGAGCCGTCGCGCGAAATTCGATCGGCATCGTCCTCGTCGGCGGCATGACGATCGGCACGCTCTTCACGCTCTTCATCGTGCCGTCGGTGTACGTGCTCATCGCGAAGGACCACAGCAAGGAGCGCGCGGCGGAGGAGACCAAGGACGCGGTCGTCGAACCGCCCGGGCCAGTCGTCACGGCGTGACGAAGCCGAGCCGCTGCTCGACGGTCTGTCCTTCGCACGCCGCGTCGGCGCTGACGAAGTGGTCGGTGCCGCCGCCGAGGCTGCAGCGGTAGAGCGCGACGGTCCCTGTCTGCTGCGCGGTGTACGCCCAGCCGATCGGGCCGAGCGGCCGCAGCCCTTCGCACGCGACGTCCGGCGAGATGAGGTTGTGCTGACCGACGACGCACTCGTAGAGGAGCACGCCGCCCGCGACGGGATCGCGTGACAGCTTCCACGATGACTCGGCGGTGAAGCCCGGCGGCGCGACGCGCGTCGACGCCCAGTGCCCGCGCGTCGCCGAGTAGCTGCGCGTGAGGCGCACGAACGGAAGATCCTCGAAGCCGCACGAGAGCTGCGGCGGCGTGAGATCGTTTCGGTTCGCGAGCGCCCACGTCGCCCACGCGGGCTTCGCCGCGCTCATCGTGTCGCGAAGACCGACGCCGAGGCCCGACGCCGTCTCGACCGGGTTGTCGACCATGCGGTGGTAGACGTAGCTCTCGATCCCTGGCGTGCCGAGCGCGTTGCGAAACGATCGGCATACGCCGTCGGCCTGCGCTTGCGGTGACGACGGCGCGAGCGAGTTGACGCCGCTCTCCGTGAGCTGGATCTCGAACGACGACGGCACCGTCGGGAACGACTTGCGCAGCCACCCCGCGAGCGTGCCGAGGTTGCCGTACGTGACGCGCGGCCAATCGTCCGGCGAGAACTCGGGGCGCAGCAAGTCGGGCGGATACGGGTGGTACGCGACGCGCCACGCACGCGGCGCAACGCGCGACGCGAGCCCCGAGAGCACCGTCATGCCGGAGAGGAGCGGGTGCGCGGCGGCCGGCGTGTCGAAGTCGGGGCTCGCGAAGTGATGATCGAGCGACACGAGCACCTTCGCTGTCGGCTGCTCGACGGCGACGCGATCGTACGCGGCGATGTAGCTCTCGGCGTAGACGTCGAGCCACGTCGCGGTGTTGCACGCGGTGCCGCCGCCGCATCCGACGTTGAACCAGTCGTTCGCGTTGACCTCGTTGTGGATGACGAAGTCGGCGACGCGCCCGTGACCGTGGCGGCCGTCGTAGCGGCGCGCGAGCATGCCGACGAAGCGGCCGTAGTCGGCGCCGTGATCGGGCGCGCAGAAGATCTCGTAGCCCGCGGCGACCGGGACGCACGGACGCGTCGTGCGCGCCCACGCCGGGACGCCGTACGCGACGCCCGTCGCGACGACGCCGCGCGCCGTCCAGTCCGCGACCGCGGCGTCGACCGCCGCATCGATCGCGAAGCAGTGACCGTCGTATTCTTGATCGCGCACCGGATCGCACGGCGGCGCGCGCCTCGTCGATTCCCACGACGACCAGACGAAGTTCATCGCGACGCCGCCGGCGTTGTTGCCGCTGATGTCGTCTTTGTTCGGCCAAAAATCGGGCTGGAGCGCCTTCATGCGGTACGCGCCGCGCGTCGGGTACGCGAGCGGGCCGTCCGCGCCGCCGTCGGTCGCGCCGTCACTTGTGTCCGCGAGCGTGGGCGCGTCGAGCGCGACGTGCGCGTCGCCGGAGCCGTCGCCGTTCGCATCGGGGGAGCCGCCGTCGGCATCCGTCGGCACGTCGCCGCCCGCCGTCGCGCACGACGGCGCGAGCGCGAGCGCGAAGACGCACGAGATCGACGCGGCGGTCCGGCGCTTCATCCGATGAGCATAGCGCGGCTCGAGCGCCGCGCGGATCAGGTGACGCCGTGATCCGCGAGCTTGTAATAGAGCGTCCGTCGGCTCACGCCGAGGATCCTCGCCGCTTGCGCGCGGTTGCCCCCTGCCTTCGCGAGCGCGCTCACGAGCGCCTCACGCTCGCTCTCGCGACGTCGCTCTTCGAACGTGCCTGATGACGGCGGCGCGAGCTCGGCTCCCGAAGTCGCCGGACCGCTCGTGCCGCCCGTGCGCGCCAGCTCGCGCTTCACGTCCGCGATCGTGAGCACGTCGCCGCTCGACAAGACGACGAGACGCTCGACGAAGTTGAGGAGCTGTCGGACGTTCCCGGGCCAGGGTTGCGCGCAGAGCAGCTCGACGCCCGCGGGCTCGATCGTCACGTTCGGCTTGCCGTTCGGCGGGCCGAGCGTCGCGCAGAAGTGGGCCACGAGCGGGCCGATCTCGGCGCGCCGTTCGCGGAGCGGCGGCAACACGATCGGGATCACGTTGAGCCGATAAAAAAGGTCCTCGCGAAACTCCCCCTTCGCCACCATCGCGTCGAGATCCCGATGCGTCGCCGCGAGGAAGCGAACGTCGACGCGGATCGTTTGCGTCCCGCCGAGTCGCTCGAACTCGCGCTCTTGGAGCACGCGCAAGAGCTTCACCTGCGTGCCGGGGCTGATGTCGCCGATCTCGTCGAGGAGCAGCGTCCCGCCGTCCGCCAGCTCGACGCGGCCGGGTTTCCTGCACGTGGCGCCCGTGAACGCGCCCTTCTCGTAGCCGAAGAGCTCGCTCTCGAGCAGCGTCTCGGGGAGCGCCGCGCAGTGGATCTTGATGAACGGTCCGCCCTTGCGCGGACCGCGCTCGTGGATCGCGCGCGCCGCGAGCTCTTTGCCGGTGCCGCTCTCGCCGCGCAAGAGGACGGTCGCCGTCGCCTGCGCGGCGCGTTGGATCATGTCGTTCACGTCGCGCATCGCCGTGGACGCCGGTGCGACGTCGGCGACCGCGTCGTGCGTCGCGCCGTCGCGCGCTTCAGCGTGGCGCCCGACCATCAGCGCCTTCTGCACGGCGTAGCGGATCTCGTCGCGATCGAACGGCTTCAGCAAGAAATCCGACGCGCCTGCCTTCATCGCTTCGACCGCGAGTGGAACCGTGCCGTGTGCGGTCAAGACGATGACGGGGATGTCGCCCCACCGCGCGATGATCTCCGCGAGAAGGTGCATTCCGTCCATCACGGGCATGCGCAGATCCGTGACGACGAGATCGATCGGCTCTGCGGCGATGGTCGCCAGCGCTTCCTCGCCGTCCGACGCTTCGCGTACGTTGTGCCCGCTTCGCTGAAGAACGGCGGCGAGCACCGTACGCACCGCGCGGTCGTCGTCGACGACCAGGACGTTCGCCGTCGGTTCTTTCGCACCGGTCTCTGCCACGGCCCACCCCGCTCACGCGACTCGGCGCCGTCACGACGCCGGCAGCCGCACGCGCACGACGGTACCATGTCCGGCCGAGCTCGTGAGCGTGACCTCGCCGCCGTGCGCGTGAACGACGCGCTGAACGAACGCGAGGCCGAGCCCGCTGCCCGCGGGCTTCGTCGTGAAGAAATCGTCGAACGCGCGCTCGCGCGTCTTTGGATCCATGCCGACGCCGTCGTCTTCGACGACGACGACCACGCCGAGCGGATCGTCGCCGCTCGCACGCTCGGTGCGCACCGCGATCGATCCGCCCGATGTCGACGCCTCGAGCGCGTTGCGGACGAGGTTCTCGAGGATCGAGCAGATCATGTCGCGATCGGCGTTGCACGTCGGAAGATCGTCGGCGAGGGTCGTTCGGAGCACGACGTTCTCCGCGGGCGCGAGCGCTTGCAGCGCGACGACCTCGCGCACCACCGCGTTCACGTCGATCGGCGCACGGACGACCTCGATCCGCGCGAGTCGACCGTACGTGTCGACGACGCGCGTGATGCGATCGATCTGCTCGAGCATGAGATCGACGAGCGCCACGGGCTCGGGTCCGGGTCGGGACGCCGCGCTCTCCCCCGGCACGGCGACGTCATCGCGAAGGAGCTGCGCGGCCCCCTTGAGCGCCGAGAGCGGGTTCTTGATGTCGTGCGCGATCTGCGCGGAGAAGCGCCCGAGCGACGCGAGGCGTGCCACGCGCTCCTTCTGCTGCGCGGCGTCGACGGCCCAACGTCGGCTCACGACGATCAGCGCGCTCGTGACGGCGACCGTGCCGAGGATGAGGCCGGACGCGGACGCGTCGGCGAATCCGAACACGGCGACGTAGACGAGGAGCGCGACGCCCGCGGCCGCGACGGCGTACGTGCAGCGCCGCACGCGAGCCGCGTCGTCGAACCACGCGAACCTCAGCGACACGAGCGCCATCGCGAGCGTCGCGACGAGCAATCCGAAGCGACCGCCCGCCGTCTCGCGGAACGGCGCGATCGGCGTGAGCACGTCGGTCGATCCGAGGATCGTCGCGATCGCGAACGCTGCGAGGACCAGGCGCGTGCGCTCTTCTTCGATGCGGTCGACCGAACGTTGCAAGTGCGCGACGAGCGAGACGAG
>JAYVXB010000173.1:0-7369 GCA_043785585.1 Deltaproteobacteria bacterium
GGCGGCGTCGGCGGCGTCGGCGGCGTCGCTTGCGTCGCCGAGGTCTGCGTCGCCCGAGTCGTTCGCGTCGACGGAGGCGTCGGTGGCGTCGGTGCCTGCGTCGCCGACCGTCGAGTCGGCATTGGAAACGTCGGAGCTCGCTTCGTTCGCGACCGCGTCCGAGCTGCCGTCGATCGTCGCGTCGGAAGCGCCACCGCCGTCGCCGGCGCCTACGTCCGCTGCATCGTCGCCGGCCGCCGCGTCGTCGCCGACTCCAGCGCCCGAATCACCGCCGCAGCCCACCCACACCACGCCGAAGACCACGCACGACGCCACGAGCATCGCACGCCAGAGCACGCGCAAGACGAATCCCGACATCGTGCTCTTCTCGCACGGCGGTGGCCGGACGTCATCAAGGAGCGGGGCAGGCCATGGCGATTGGACGCGGCGCCATCGAGCCTCAATCGACGAACGCGATCACTCCGACGAAGAAGAGCGAGCCGGTTCTGCCGCCTGCGCCGACTTTGCCGTAGATCCGCCGGCAGCGCGTGTCCTTCGTGAGCTGCCGCGCCGTCCCCTGCGGCAGTCGGCCGAGCTCGAGGCGCACCACGTCGAGGTACTTCGTCGGCTCGCACACCGTCGCGCCCACCGTGACGTTGTCGATCGCCTTGAAGTCACGCACCGAGAACGTGACGGTCTTTCGAATCGCTCTCTTACCTAGCTCTTGCATCGCGTCGTACGACGGCAGGTCGGCGATATGCTCCGGCGCCGAAGCGTCCGGCGCATTCGAAGCCGCGCTCGCTGCTGCGCTCGCAGACGACGATGCGGCCGGCGAGACATCGGGCGAAGGCGGCGCAGTCGCCGCGGAAGAAGCGACGGCGACGCTGGCGTCGAGCTGCTGCTGGTTGGCGGCGTGGCAACCTGCGATGCAAAGAAGCAATCCGAAGCGAACGAAGTGTGGCTTGCTCATCAACCCTCTCTCCGAGAACGCGCCTCGAGCGCGCGCGTATTCCTAGCAATCTCTCACGGAGTCACGCTGACGCGGCGAGATCGAGCTTCCGTCCGGCGAGCCGACCAAGATCGAGGTCGAAGAGGTCGGCGAGCGCGGCGGCCCTACGTCCGGTGTTGGAGTTGCCCGCCGCCGCGGTCGTCGAAGGAGGCGTCGCGTACCGTTGCCTCACCGCGTTGCGTTCGCGCAACGCAGAGTTTCTCCGGTGCTGCGAGACGCCGCCCACGCACGGCGGCATCGTACCGGGCATGAACGCAACCACGACCGCATCCGCCAGTACGAGCACCAGCACCACCCCCACGACCGCCACCCGATGGACCCTCGATCCGGGGCACTCCGCCGTCGGGTTCTCCGTCCGCCACTTGATGATCACCAACGTGCGCGGAGACTTCGAATCGTTCCGCGGCGACGTCACCTACGACGCGGCCCACCCCGAGGCGACGCGCATCGAGGTGACGATCGACGTCGCGTCGCTGGCCACCCGCGAAGCGAAGCGCGACGCGGACCTGCGGAGCGCGCTCTTCTTCGACGTCGAGAACCATCCGCAGATGACCTTCGTCTCGAGGAGCGCGCGCGCCGCGGGCGAGGGCAACCTCGAGGTGACGGGCGATCTCACGATACGGGGGACGACGCACGAGGTGACGTTGTCGGTCCGTGACATCCGCGCCGCGCAGGACATGCGCGGCAACGCCCGCATCGGCGCGACGGCGTCGACCAAGATCAAGCGGTCGGATTTCGGCATGACATGGAACAAGGCCCTCGACGCGGGCGGGGTGGTCGTCAGCGACGTCGTCGCGATCACGCTCGACGTGTCGCTCGTGAAAGCGCCCTGAGATTCTCGCCGCGCCCGTGCCGCGGAACGTGGGTAGTCTCGCTCGCGTGAGGGACCTCGACCTGAACGATCTGCGGGTGTTCGTGCGCGTCGTCGATCGCGGCGGGTTCGCCGTCGCCGCGCGCGAGCTCGGGGTCCCCACCTCGACGGTGAGCCGCACGATCGCGCGGCTCGAAGCGAGCACCGGCACGCGCCTCCTTCATCGCACGCCGCGGAGCGTGCACGCGACGAGCGAGGGGCGCGCGATTCATGCGAGCGTCAGCGAGGCCGTGGCCGCGCTCGAACGAGCTGCGCACGCGCTCGAGCCGGCGACGCGACGACCGAAGGGCGTCCTCCGCGTGACAGCGCCCACCGAGATTGGCGGCTCGTTTCTGGCGGACGTCGCGGTCGCTTTCAGCGAGCGCCATCCGCTCGTGCAGATCGATCTCGTCCTCACGAACCGCGCGGTGAACCTCGTCGACGAGGGGTTCGACGTTGCCGTCCGCGTAGCGACGCGGCTCGCCGATTCGTCGCTCGTCGCGAAGAAGCTCGGGGAGCTCGCGCACGCGCTCTACGCGTCGCCGCGCTACATCGAGAGGCACGGTGCGCCCTCGTCGCCGCGCGATCTCGGCGATCACCTTTGCATCGTCTTCCGCGCCAAGGACCTCGCGAAGACGTGGCGGCTCTACGACGACAAGGAGACGATCGAGGTCATCGTCCACGCGCGCATGGGCGGCGACGACTACGGATACGTTCGCGCCGCGGCGGTCGCTGGTGGCGGCGTCGCGCTCATGCCGCGCCTCGTCTGCGCGAAGGACGAAGCGGCTGGCCGCCTCGTCCGCGTGCTGCCGACGTTCGAGGCCAAAGGGGCGGGGCTCTACGTCGTGTATCCGTCGGCGGCTCACGTCCCCGCGCGCGTGACGGCGTTTCGCGACTTCGTCGCGGCGGCATTCGACGCGACGCCGTCGGCGCGATCCGCCAAGGGTACGTGAGCGTGTGGGACGGCTTCGCGATCGGTTGGATGGCGTCGGCGGTCGGTGGCGGCGCAACCTGCGTTCGCTGCGTCGCTCATTTCCCGTCGTGACGCTCGTAGTAACCGTTCGCCCAAACCGTGAGCGTGACTGGCCCCGCCCCCGTCGACGCCGGCACCCGATAGCGGACGTGCACTTGGCGGTTCTCGTCGAGCCGCAACACATGCCCGTCGACCTCGGCGAGGACCGAGCTCGCGCCCCCTTCGACGGGCATGAGCACGGCACCTTCGAGCTCCACGACGAGCTGATCGATGTACGCGGTCTCCGGCTGCATCTCGCCGAGTCTCAGCTCGACGACGCCGTCTTTGACTTCGATGTTCGCGCCGGCCATGAGCTCGGTGCGCTTCGCGCTCGCGTTCTGCCTCCCGACGAGGATCTCTTGGGGGGCAGAGAAGAGCCCTTTCGAAGGTCGGAACCACGCGAGCGTCGGACAGTGGGTGCCCGGCATGGACTGGCGAATGCTGACCGTGACGGGCGCCAGGGGCTCGACGAAGACGTCCCCTCGCTGCGCGCCATATGGCTTCGACGACATTGTCGCGTACCGCCCGGGCGCGACGTCGAGCGAGTGCGTGTCTCCCTGTTTCCCGAACCACGCGGGTTGCCCGCGCGCGGTGCGGCTCGCCGCTTCGCTCGCCCAAGCGGCCGCGGCCGGCAAGGCGACTTTGTCATTGGGGTGCGCGAAGAACGCGCAGTCGATGGCGTCGCACGCGATCGTCACGCGCACGGGCTTGGTTTTGGGGTCGACGAGCGGCTCGTCCGCGAGGCAGTCGTGCGAGGCGTGCTTCGCGCTCCCCTTGGGGCATACGTCGGCCACGGCGCCGGGTGCGGAGAGCGGCGGCGCGATCGGGCGCTCGTCATCGCGGAGACGTCGGCCGAACGTGAAGACGTTGCCGAAGGCCTCGGTCGGCGAACCTTCGCGCTTGAACCGTGCGCGGAACATGTAGCCCGGCTCGACGATCACGCCTTGCCCGTCGATCGCGGCGAGCGCCTTCGAGTCCGGAAAGTTTCGCGCGCCGGGATCTTCCAACACGAATTGGTCGATGAGCCACCTCCCTTCGAACGCGAAGACGCGGAGCTCGACGGCGCCGTCCGACCCCATCGCGAGGGCGACTCCGCCGACACGCGCGAACGATCCCTGCGTCGTTTCCGTCTGGACGATCTGCTCCACGGGTACATACGGACCGTGTTGAGTGGAGCTCGTCTCGTGCTCCCAGGTCGCGGCGTCGGGCATCACGGTCATCCCCCACGAGCGAGAATCGGCTTTCGCGTCGTCGTTGCGAATGAGAACGCGGTAGAGGCCCGGAGGGACGGAGAACGTGATTTTTCCTAGTCGCGGGCACGGGCGAAGCGTCGTTTCGTTGCCGGCTGCTTCGTCGAGGAGCCGATTCTCCATCGCTTCGTCGAGCCCGGGCCGCGCCGGAACGACCATCGCGTGGTAGGTCGGCAAGAACGCGTAGTCGACGCAATGAACCGGAAGGTCGACGGGCGCAGATGGGAGTCTCTCGCGGGCCCAGCACTGCCCGGTCGTCGCGTCGAACGAAGTGCCGGGCGGGCACCGATCGGAGGCCGGCTCGGCGACGCTCGGCGCAGGATCCATGGGGATGACGGCAACGTCGGTGGCTGTTACGTTCGGTTGTCGACACCCCGGCGAAGCGACGAGCGATGCGAGCGTGAGCGCAAAAGCGAGGCGGTTCATGGGATGAGGCGAGTCTAGTCCAATGCCTCGTTTGGACGAACCAGCACGTCGTTCGCCGGCTCGATCGCCGCGAACGCGTCGTCAGTAGTAGAGATACGGCCAGAAATTCTTGATGTGCTTTCCGTCCGGCGTCTTCGCCTTCGTACGAACGCCCGGGAAGCTCTGGAAGAGGTAGACCTGCCAGCCCCCGCCGTTGCCGTCGGCTCCATATTTTTGCGCGTAGGCTTGGATGGTCGCCGCGCTGTAGGGAGTCTGGATGTCTTTGCCTCCCGGGCCGTCCTGAAGCCCATAGTGCTCGCACCGCGTGAGCACGAGATCGGTGTTCGTCATGTCGTACGAGTTTCGCGAGTTGGGGGCGTAGTGGCAATTGCCGCACCCCTCGTCGAATGGAGCCATCGTCCCGGTCTGCCCCGCGCACGAGCTCCCCGCAGGGCACGTCCAGGTCACCGAATTCTGCCCATTGTAGACGAGGAAGTTCGCCCCCGATCCATTCACCGAGATGCCATACCAATCCTGAAACGGGGTATGAAATCGGCTATCGAAGTCCCGATTGAAGAGCGGAAAGAAGAATTTCTTGAAGACGGGGAGCGCCGAGTCGAGGTGCTCGAAGTTGTGACTGAGGACGTGCAGCGAACCGCCCAGCGTCCCGGTCATCTCGATGAAGTCCACGCGCAGCGAGCGACCGCAGGCACGCGCCTCGGGGAGATCCGGCGGATCGAACGCGCCGTTGCCCGCATACGGGTCGAACTGGCCGGCGAGGGGCCGGTCGTTGTCGTCGTATTTCTGCTTGTACTCGATGATCTCCGGGACGTTCCCGTCGCTCCCCGTCTTGTTGAAGACGATGAAGAGCTCGTGCACAAAGCCCTTTTTCATGAGCTCGCAGAGCGTCATGTTGTGCGACGGATTTTGCGGATCGGGGATCCCGTAGAGATCGGCGAAGGCTTGGCCGTACAGCGGCGCGAAGTCGATCCCGCCGTTCTTTCGCGGCATCTTCGTGCTGTTTGGCGCGGTCCAATTGGCCGGTACGGGGTGGTCCTTCAGGTCGACGACCTTGAGAACGTCGTGGAGGATGAACGGCTTCGCCGAGGGATCGCTGTAGCCGTGGTAGGTGCTCCCCGCGCTCATCGCTTGCGACATCAGATTCCAACGCGCCATGACGTCGGGCGTCGATCGCCCGTTGGCGAAGTCGAGAATGAGCGCCTTCGGATGCATCTCGGTGATCTCGTCGTGGTGGTCGACGAGCCACGGGTCGGAGTTCGCGAAGCTCTGGGCATTGGGCCAGATCAGCCCGGGGGGCCCGGCGTCGGCGTCGGCGTGGGTGCCCGAATCGGTTGCGACCGCAGCGTCCGCGGCGGCGTCGATTGTGGGGCCCCCGTCGTCCGCTCCGCCCTCGAAACCGGCGTCGCCGATGGCGTCCTCGCCGCTCGAGCCGGAGCACGCCATCAGCGCCAACGACGCCGCGACCACGGCGAGCGCACGTGCCAGTGCAGCGAGAACCATACCCCTGCCATCGACTCTCATGTTTCGATCTCCACGCTGTGCGTCTCCCGATTCACCAACCGCTGTTCCCGGCGCCTTTCACGAAGGTCCACGCGCTCGGCGCCGCGTTGTCCAGGCCACCGGACGCGGCGCCCGTCACGATGACGCCGCTGGCCTGTGCCGTCCCCTGCGCGTTCGAGTCCACGTGAATCGCGAACGTCCCTGCCTTCTCGACCGTGATCGCCTCGAAGACGATGCCGCTCATGTGGTTCGGTCCTCCGAGGTGGAGCCCCGCGAACGTCGAGTCCGCGATGCGAACGTCTTTGACGAGCACGTTGGCAATCGGAGTGCCGTCTGCAAACAGCTTGAGAGCGCCATGGCCCTGACCGTACATCGGGCCGCCCGCGCGAACGAGGGTGTCGCGCTGCACGGAGGTCGTGCCATCGAAAGGATGGGTGCGAAACCCCGCCGTGGACGCGATGAGCACGCCCGGATACTCGACGGTATCGGCGCAGACGTTGTCTTCGATCTTGTTGTCTTTGCCTCCGTAGAGGGCAAAGCAGGTCGCGCGCCACGGCGATTGCACGGTATTGAAACGAAACACGTTGTCGACGTCGGGCGTACCGTCGAACGACGGACTCCACGCGGCGAGCGAGTCGTCACCCGTATTTCGAAAGTGGGACTGCTCGACGACGGAGTTGCTCGTCCCATTGCATAGGTTGATGCCGTCGGCGAACGTATTGCGAATGCGCACTCCGCGGACGACGAGACCGTCGGTGAGCGGGCGCGTAGGCACGCCGACGAAGGCCCCTTTGCCGACCCACCATCCGCACTTCACGTGCTCGATCCATACGTTCTCGAGATGCGACCCGGTGCCGGCGGGGCCGTCGAAGCCGTTGTCTCCCTTTTGGTCGTCGCGCGTGTCGATGTCGCCCAGGATCGCGAAGTCGTAAAACCGGTTGTCGTCGCCGGAGACTTTGAACTGCGCGTTGTGTCCGTGCAAGGTCGAGTGCCACATCCCGGCGCCACGGATCGTGACCCCGGAAACGACCAGCGGCGCGGCGACGCACTCGAACGTCCCCGGCGGTATCCAAACGATCTTTCCCTGCATCTTTGCGGCAGCGATGGTCCTGGTGATGGGCGCGGCGTCGTCCGTCGCGTCGTTCGGCGTCGCGCCGAAGTCGGCAATCGAGAGCGCGTTCGGCGGCGCGGCGAGCGGCGCAGAGACCTCTTCGAGGTCCATCAGGTCGATCACGTAGTACGCGGCCGTGTCCTGCGCGTCGCGCTGGAGACGCACGGTGGCGCCGACCGGGATCTCGCCGGTGAGGAGCCTTACCTCGTCGTAGAAATGGTGCGCGCCGCCA
>JAYVXB010000174.1:0-7352 GCA_043785585.1 Deltaproteobacteria bacterium
GCGTGCACGGTCGCGAGCGGGTGGTCATCTGCTATTAAGAACCAATGAGCGCCGCGAAGAATCTCTCCGACGTCCTTCGGGCTGTCGCTGACCGCGTCGAACGCGGTGCGACCTTTCCCGCCGCGTTGCGCGAGGTTGCGAGCGAGCTGGAAGAGCAGGGGGACAACCTCCCGCCGTGGCATCTCGCCCTGATCGACGAGGCCCTGGCCGACAAGGAGGACATCGACGAGCCCTGGGACGCCGCGCTCGCCCAGATCCGTGAGGAAGTCTCACGCCAGTGATCCCGCTTCGCGTGCGACAGCGCGCGCGCGAGCAGACTCGCGCGATCGCGCTCTACCTAGAGCGCGAGCGACCCGGTCATGGCTCTCTCTTCGTCGACGCCGTCACCAATGCTCTTCGACTGATCGAGCAGATGCCCGAGGCCTTCGCACCCGTTCCCGAACGAACAAGGGTTCGACGAAGCGTGCTCGCGAGTCCCTTTGCCAAGTTCGTCATCTATTTCCACGCCGCCGAGGGTGCCACTGTCGTGCTCGCAATCGTGCACAGCGCTCGGCACCCCGACACGTGGACACGGTAGCGAGGGCCCATGAAGAACCTGACCTCGCCGCGTTCACACGCCGCGCCATTCGCGTCGCGCTGGTAACGGCGACCCGTCTTCGAACGTGCCCAACCTGGCCATCGCCTCAGCGTAGAACCAGTCGAGGACGTCCATGGGTGGCCGTCCTCCGCCAGAGTAGACGACTACGACAGTGTTGTCCGCATCACATCGGAATACCTCCGCGCGGATAGAACGGCTCGCGTCCAAGAGCTCTACGCCCAGGCCGTCTCGCAACACGTCGGACGCCACCTGCATCGACCAGGCGCTGGTCTCCATCGGTACGAGCCTACGTCAAGACGGTGCCCGACCGACTCCCTTCCCACCGCGAGGTGCCACGCCTACCCTCGCGCGATGCATAGGCGCATCACCGTGATTTGCGTCTCGCTCTCGCTCCTTCTATGGGCGGGCTGCAAGCACCCGCCGTGCGGCTACGCGGACAATTGCTTCTACGCGTGCGCGACGGACTCCGAGTGCATCGACGAGGCGGGTACGATCTGCCGCCCGCTCTCGAGCTCGTTCGGCGCGCTCGGATGCACGCGCCCGTGCACGCGGACAAGCGACTGCACGATCGGGAAAGCGACCGACAACCTCTGTCGCTGCGCCGACCCCGCGGGAGCCGGGTACTGCGACATCGGCAGCACCGAGGTCGAGGATCCCGCCGAGCGACTCCGCCAGCGTTGTGACACCGACTTCGATCGCGCGGCGACGTGCGAACGCCTCTGCGCGTGCCCGTGTAGCTTTCACCTCAACTGCCCTCACGGAACGACCGCGCAGGACTGCCGGGCCGGATGCACGGGCGCGTACGACTCGTTTGCGAGCTGCCAGAAAGAGCTCGACGCGTACTACTTGTGCGCGCAAGAGCACGCCGTCTGCGTGACCACATACGCCCAGGGCTACGACGGCGGCGTCATGTGCGACAGCGGTTGGCCCTCATGCTGGCTCAAGGCGCCGGGCGACGCCTGCCCTTCGCAAGCCGCCGCCGTCTTCGGGTGCACGGGAAGCAGCGCGTCGATGTTCTTCTATCCGACGCCGCGGTAGCCTCATGCTGCCGAATCTCGGCGATGACCACGGCGCGTGGACTGGGTGGCTGCTCGGCGCCGCCCGACGTGGTTCTGGAGCAGATCATCCAGTTTCGCGCGCAGCGTGTTGTTGTTGGAGAGCGTAACCTGCTACCCGCACCATGAGCGACGACACCCTGCTCGAAGAGCTCCGGCAACGGCTGAAGCTCGCGCCCCGTCAGCCGATTCGCGACGGCGAAGACCGCAATGCGAACTTTCCGGCAGCGCCCGAAGTGGATATCGCGATGGCGGAGTCGCAGCTCGGGTTCCGCAAGCCGAGAGGTCTTGCATGGCGATGACGCGCCAGTCGGCATCCTCAACGCGGCGGCGCCTCGTGGATATTCGCGATCGAGGACATCAACGCGACCGTCGCTATCACGAGCGCGATGTCGATCGCCCCTCCGATGAGGACGCCGCGGGCCCAATGCGATCCCGTCTTCTCGTCGACGCGCTTCACCTCGCCGACCGCTACGGTCGTGAGCCCGCGGTTCGTCGCGAGCCCGACAACACCGAGCGTCTCGCCGACGTACGCGCCGTCGATGTCCGTGCCGTCGGAAAGGGCTACGCGCACCTCGGGCCCCGTCGCCACGTTGTCCTTTCGCTGGTGTTCGCGGAGCGCCTCGAGGGTGGTCGGCTTGTCATACGCTGGCGCAGTCGCGCCGAGTGTGAGACCGACGAGCGTGCATCCGCTCGTCGCACATGCGACGGCGCTGATGACCAGGAGCGCGCCAGCTCGTTGCATCATGCATGTCCGCAATTGCAACCCTTCGGCCAGCGGACTGTGCTCGGTGGACGACAGACGTGCGTTCACGCGTCCTCTCGCGCACCGACGATCTCGAGGCGCGGGCCCCGCGGGCGCGGCACGTACGTGATTCGGATGACGCAGCGTGAGCACAGTGTGAAGGACGACCGAGCGCTTCCTCTTGCGACCCGCGACGAGATCCGACCGCGCGCTCCGCGAACAGGTTCACGATCACGAGCGACGCCTTCGGGCGATCGAACCGTGCGCGGAGTAAACGCGTGACGCTCTACGCCGGAGATCGATGATGCCGTTCGAGCTTCTCGAGTGCGTCGTTCTCACGCACGACATCGCCGAGGACGGCCTACGCGCCGGCGATCTCGGCACGGTCGTGCATGTGCACGAGCAAGACGCATTCGAAGTCGAGTTCGTCACCGCCGACGGGCGCACGCGGGCGTTGGTGACGCTCGTCAACTCCGATATCCGCAGGGCTGGACCGCAGGACATCGCGGCCGCGCGATCTGCGCAACCAGCGACGTGAGTGTTTACCGCACGCGCGTACCTCCCGTGATGGCGGGAGCGATCGAAGAGCTCCTCCATCGATATGTATCGACCGCCCCAGACCCAGAAACGCCCGAGCCCGAAAGGATTCGAACGATCGCGGCGAAGATAGGAGCGCTGCCGCTCGTCACCGATATGGGAGGTTTGTACGCGCTTCGACCGGACGGCGAGATCATCTCGGTTGCGTGGGACGACGACGAGCCACCTCGGTCGGAGCGTGATCCGCGAATCCGCAACGCGATGCTCTTTCAAGGAAGCAAGCGCTACCCGGAGCTCGCAGCGCTCGTGCCGAATCGTCCAGAGCAGGCGATCGACTGTCCGCACTGCAGCGGAACGGGCGTCGTGCGGATCGAAGGACACGAGCCGGAGGAAATCCCGAGCCTCATTTGCTACTGCGGCGGGCTTGGTTGGATTCCGGCATAGATCGCGCGTTCACTCGTAAGATCCCCGACCAGTCATGCCGCGCGCTACCTACGAAGATTCCTGCCGTCTCCTCCAGGAGCAGAACATCATCGACGACGGCCCGCTTCCGCCGCTGCCCAGCGCGACACCTCGGCACGACGATGACGTGCTCGGCGTGAGCTTCTTCCGCACGATGCTTGGCGACGCTGCGCTCGACGGTCTCACGCTGCCGCGCACGTACTTCGGGCGATCGGAGATCCGCGCGTCCTCGTTTCGCGATACCGACCTCTCCGACTCCAGGGCGAATTGGAACGACATCATCGACGTCGACTTCACCGCCGCAGATCTCTCTCGGTGCGATCTGCGCGGGAACACGCTGGAGCGCGTTTGCTTTCGCGACGCGCGCCTCGTCGAGGTCGATCTGCGGTGCTGCGCGATCATCGATTGCGACTTCGCCGGCGCCGGCATGCGCGGCGCGAAGATCACGCGGCAAGCCGGGCTCGGGCTGATCCTGTCTTCGGAGCAAGCGAACGCAATCGACTGGCAGGCCGAGGACGGAGAGGAACCCGAAGGCGGTTGATCCGCGCGCAGGACCGTAACTCGCAGGCGACGGCCGACTTAGAAAATCTTCGATCGAATCGTTCTGCCAACCACGCGGAGCACCGTGCGGCCCTTCGTTCAGACGGTCAGCGAGGCGGCGGTCGTCTATGAGCGCTTTGACGAACGCAAGAAACGATTCCTCATCGTGCACGGACTCAGGGTCGAAGTTGGGCGCACCGCGTTCCATCTGCAGATGGTAGTCGACGCACCACGGTCAGCGCCCGCTCTTCGACACCCGGGGATTCACGCCAGCCCCTCCGAACTGGATCGGCTGTTGGGTCACGCTGTCCTGAAACGTCCCGAGCAGGCTGCCTATCCCCGTCGCCGGATCGATGCTGGCGATCTTGCCAGACCCATCATGCGTAAACGCGAGGATCTTGCCGAGACCGAACGCCACTCCGAAGAGCTTCGGGTAGCCCGTCGGGCCTACGGACTGCGGCGCCGCCGGATTCGTCAAGTCGAGCGTGAGGAGCAGGTTGCTCGTGAGCGTGGCCGGCGCCGCCAAGTTGTAGCCGGTGGCGTACGCGGTTCCGTCGCTCACGACGACCATGTCGCCCGTGAGCGCGTAGCCGCCGCCGAGCGTCTCGATGGGCCCGACCGTCGGAGGATGGGTCGCCGGGTCGAGGCTGCAGATCGCCCCCTTGCTGTCGCCGAGGTAGAGCTTGCCGGCCAGGTTCGAGGTGAGCGCGACGTTTCCCTGGCCGCATGCGGCGAGACTGCCGACGACGGATACATGGCCAGTCGCGGGATCTGCGTTGTAGAGCTGCGTCGCCGAGATGACCCAGAGCTTGTCATCCGGCGTCACCGCGAGATCCGCAATCACGTCTTCCGCCACGCCGCCGTCTGGAACAGGCGCGTTGAAAGGACCGACGCTCTCGAGCGAGCTGGTCGCGAGATTGAGGACGTAGAGCGCGTGATCGGTGTGCGCATAGACGGTGAAGCAACCGGTGGAACCCGCCGGGCAGCCGCGCTGAATCACGGGCATCGACGCATCGTGGACGTCTCCGTCCATCCCAGAGTCGGCGGACGCGGGCGCGTCGTTTCCGCCCGCATCTCGATTCGATCCGCCGCCATCTTCGAAAGCGCCGCCGTCCTGGCCGCCGTCCTGGCCGCCGTTGGCCGGCGTGCCCGCGTCCGAGCTACCGCACGCGACGCCGGTCAGCATGAGACACGCGAGGATCATGTATCGGCAGCGGGGCATTGCGCGAGGCTAGGGGTCGCGGCTCTCGATGACAAGCGGACGGCCGCGCGGGCTGACGCTGAGAGCTCGCACTTCTCGAAGGCTCGGTGCTCGCCTCACGTGGCGGGCATGCGCGAGATCTCGCGGACGTTGCCGTCGTCACAGAGCTTCATGATCCGATCGCGATCCAAGTACGCGACGCAGTCGGTCTCCGTGCAGGTCGCGAAGCGCTCGCGATCGCCGGGCACTCCAAAGTAGTGGCCGCGCCCGAACGCGCTCATCGAACGCAGCGAATCACAGCGCAGTCCCGTCCACGCGGGCGCGCGCGCGGTCGCGGTACGCGAGGCGCCATTCGACGCCGGCACCGCCCTGCCCCATCACGAACGACAGCGCCTCGCCGCTCGACCACTGCCACGCCGTCTCCGGGCGCACGCGACCGTCGAGCAGGCACCCGCGGAGCGCCGCGCCCGTGCAACTTTCGATGTCGTGGCCGGCGCTGCTCGCGTGCACTTGCCCGTATTTGTCCTCGAGCGTTTTTCGCACGCGCCCGTATTGCAAGAGCCACTGTCCGGGCGCGTCGCCGTCGGGTTTCGCGACGAGGGTGATGCCGCAAAGCTCGCCGCCGCAGAACGCGAGCTCCGTCGTCGCTTCGAACCCGACGCTCGCGGCGACGCCGCTGCACGTCGCGCGCGCGTCGTCGATCGCGTGCCACTCCTTGCCGGCGTCCGTGCAGCGCTTCGCCGCCGCGTCGCGATCGATCTTGAACGAGAACCCGGCCGCGCCGCGCGGCGGCTCGGCCTCGGCGGTGGTCCGCTCGGGCGCGGACGCGACCGCCGGCTGGCTGGCCGGCGCGCACGACGTGGACTCCGTCCTGTTGTACGTGCTGCCGATGCCGGGTGGACCGAACGCGAGGCTCGACCCGTGCGCCTGGGTACGCGCGCAGTAGTAGACCTGCCCCCCGCACCACGCCGTCCACGTCTCGGCGCCATCGACGTCGCTCGTGATGCCGATCTCGATGTCTTGCGCGCTGCAGCCGACGTGCCCCGCGCTCGCTGCGCGAAGGCTCGTGCTGCAGGCGACGAGGGTGATGGAGACGAGGCCGGCGGCGAAGAGAAGCTTGCTCATGACCAAGCGCTGCTGCATCGGCCGCGCCAGGGCTGCGTCGCCCGAACGAACGACGCCGACGCCGCGGGAAAAACCGCGCACCGACGCGCGATGCGCGAACCGGCGGGACGCGTCGCCTCGGCGGGGCTACGCGGCCGCGCGCTTTGCCCTCGTTCGAGCGCGCGCTCGTCGCGTCGCGTGCGCGGCAACGAATCGGCGTCACGTCGATCGACGCGCCCCGCTCCCTTGCGCTACCGACCCGCTGAGTCCCGTTGGTTCGGTTCTTCCTTCAGCATCCGGAAGAGGCTCACGTCGACGTCGCTCCGAAGCTCCGCCGCGAGGCTCTCGAACTCCGACGACGAGAGCCCGAGCTGACGCTCCAAGTGCGCGCGCGTCCCCGTGAGGAGCTTGTCGCGTGCGGCGACGATCCATCGCGCGACCGTCGAGCGACCGGCGCCGTAGACCGCGGCGAGTCGCTCGAGCGTCACGCGCTCGACGAGGTTCATCCGCAACAGCGTTCGTTCGCGGTCGGTCAGCGTGGCGAGCGTCGCGGCGAGGGCCGCCTCGAAGACGTCGCGGTAGCGCGCGCGCACGTAGTCGATGTCGGGGCCGTGGATGACGCGCTCGCCGAGTGACGACGCGAGCGTCGCGCGCGCGACGTCGTCCTTGCGCCTCCTCATGTTGAGCGCGGTGCGCACAGCGGCGGTCGCGAGCCAGTTGCGGAGCATCGCGCGCCCGCCGTATTCGGCGATCTTCGGAGGGGCTCCGATGAGGAGCTTCTCGCGCAGCGTCTGCGTGACGTCGTCGACGAAAGCGGAGTCGCGGTCGATGCGCGCGATCGCGCGCGCCACGCCGCTCTTCAACACCACGTCGAATGCCCGCACCGCCTCGGGGACGCCGAGCGCGCACGCGCAAGCGAGGTAGAGATCCGGCGCGTGCTCGAGCGCCGCCGCGCCGTCCGTCGCGTGCGACGCGACGTGGTCTGCGAACGCCTTGGGGTCGAGCGGCACCGACGGCCACGCAGCGCGGCCAGCCGCAAACGCATCGTCGAGGCGGTCCAGCATCTGCGGACTATGGCGCCCCGTCGGGGCTCGTACAACACGAACGATG
>JAYVXB010000175.1:0-21713 GCA_043785585.1 Deltaproteobacteria bacterium
GCGCGCGCCTCGCCGCCGGGCGCGCCGGAACGCGGGGCCGTCTCGAGCGCGAAGCCGAGCGCGACGCACTCGCGCATCTCGCCTTTGTCGCACGCCTTCTCGAGACCCGGGAGCGTCGATGCGAGGAGATCGGCGACGCGCTTCTCGTCGCGTTTCACGCCGCGCCCTGCTTCGAGCATGAACGCGTGGTACGCGCAGCCGAGCGCGTCGTTCGCTTTGCAGCCTCGTTCGTAGAGCGACGCGGCCTTCGTTCCGTCGCGATCGACGCCGAGGCCGAGCTCGAGCATCACCGCGCTCGCCGTGCACGCGGCGGCGTCGCCCGCATTGCACGCGCTCGCGTAGAGCTCGGCCGCGCGCTTCGGCTCCTTCGTCTCGATCATGTTGCCGACGCGACGGCATCCGCTCTGCGCGCCCGCGTCGCACCCGCGTTGAAACGACGTCCGCGCGACCTCGGTCGCCTGGTCGCCGATGCGGAAGCGACGCACGAGATCGCCGCGGAGGACGCACGCGACGCCCGGCTTGTCGTCGCAGGCGAGCCGGCACGACTCGGCGAGCGCGGCGGCGTTCGTCGCGGTCGCGTTGGCGGCGCTGTCGTCGCAGTCCTTCGCGGCGCGCGACGACGAGAGCTTCTTCGTGACGACGACGCCGCCGATCCCGAGGAGCGCGATCGCGACGACGCCGATGCCGAGCACGAGCGGGAGCGACGATGGCTTCTTCGTCACCTGCGACGCGGCAGCTCCTGGCGGCGCGGGAGCAGTCCCCGGCGCGGAGACGCCGAAGCCGGCAGGCGTCGCGCCCGGAGGCGTCGGACCGCGCGCGCCACCGTACGGCTGCGCCATCGTCTGCGGGAGCGGCCCCGGCGACGCGTACATCTGCGACGCGGTCGGCGCCTGCGCGTACGACGTCATCGGCGTGTACCCGCCCATCATCTGCGCGAACGCCGCGCGCGCGTCGCCCGCGTTGGCGAAGCGCAGGTGCGGCTCGCGCGTGAGGCAGCGCGCGAACCATGCGTCGAAGCCCGGCGGCAGCGGCGTCGCGACGCCGAGCTGCATCGCGCGCGCGCTCGCGGGCGGGATCGGATCCATGATGATCTCGCGGAGCAGCTGCGCGGTCGTCGCGCTCTGCGCGTTCCCGCACATCCAGAAGACGCGCGCGGTGAGCATCGTGAACGAGATGAGCGCGAGCGGCCACACGTCGGCGGGCGGTCCGATCTGCGCGCCCGCCGAGGTCTGCTCGGGCGACATCCAGAGCGGCGTTCCGATCGCGGCGGTCGCGTGCGTCTGCGCGTCGGCGACGACCTTCGCGATCCCGAAGTCGAGGACCTTGACGACGCCCGCGCCCCCTTCGCGCTGCGACGATGCGAGAAAGACGTTCTCGGGCTTGAGATCGCGATGAACGACCCCGGCCGCGTGCGCGGCGGCGAGCGCGTGCGACACCTGCATGAGGATGTCGCGCGTCTCGGCGGCCGAGAACGGACCGCGGCGTCGGAGCGCGGCGGCGAGGTCTTCGCCGTGGAGCATCTCCATCGCGATGAACGGAGTCCCGGTGGCGTCGTCGACACCCGCCGCGACGACCTGCACGACGTGCTCGCTCGGAATGCGCGCGCCGACGCGCGACTCTTGCTCGAAGCGACGCCGATGGTTCGGGTCCGCGACGAGCTGCGGGTGCATCAGCTTGAGCGCGCGGAGGTTGCCGGTGCTCAGCTGCTCGACGACGTAGACCGAGCCCATCCCGCCTTCGCCGAGCGGACGCACGATGCGAAAGTCGCGCGCGAAGATCGAGCCGAGGACGAGGGACGACATGACCGACGCCCATCATCCCACAGCGGGAGCGCGGGGGTCCTTCGCTTCGCTCAGGATGACGGCGCGGTGTGACGTGAGACGAAGTCGAGCGCGTCGCGCCAGTACGCGCGCGCGTTCGGACGCCACGCGAGCGCGTGGAACGCATGCATCTCGCGCGGGTAGTAGCGGACGTCGCACGGGACCTCGGCGCGATCGAGCGCGGCCTTCAGTCGGCGGGTGTCGTCGAGGAGCGGATCCGCGGTGCCGACGCCCGCGAAGAACGGCGGAAGCGGACGCGGCGCGCGGCCATCGCGAGCGATGCGTTCGAGCAGCAGAAGCGGATCGGCGAGCTCGAGCTCGGCGGGCGAGCGAAGCGCGCTCGTGCTCAAGTACGCATGCTCGACCTCGTGGAGTCGATCGCGAATGTAACCGGGGAGCTTTCGTCGCCGCGCGAGGCGCGCGCTGTCGGTCACTTGCAGCATTCCGCACGCGGGGAGCACCGCGCGCAGTCGCACGCCTTCGTTCCAAACGGCGCGCGCGTACGGCTCGGGGCGCTCCCAGCTCGCGGCGATCGCGAGCGACGTCGCGACGTTCGCGCCCGCGGATTCGCCGGCGACCGCGATGCGCGTCGGATCGCCGCCGAAGTCCGCGACGCGGCGCGACGCCCAGACGAGCGCGGTGCAAGCGTCCTCGATCGCCGCGGGAAACGGATGCTGCGGCGCGAGGCGGTAGTTGATCGTCAGGACGACGAAGCCGCGCCGCGCGAACGGCAGGCTCATGATCCAGTGCGAGTCCTTCGACAAGATGCGAAAGCCGCCGCCGTGCACGTAGAGCACGACCGGGAGCGGCCGTGTCGCGCCCTTCGGTCGGTACACGTCGAGCGTGTGCGCCGCGAGGCCCGACTCGGTGTACGCGACGTCTTCGATCCGCTCGACGCCCCAACGCTCCGGGCGCGCAATCGGCAGCGACTTCGCTGCGCGCGCGACCGTGTGCCATACGCGATCGGTCGCGGCGCGTCCGAGGCGAGCGCGGAGGCGGGCGAGCGGATGCTTCGGATCGTTCACGGAGGCAACGGTACCAAGCATGCGTCAGATCGCGTCGCGCCTTCGTCGGCGAGCCGCAAGGAGGGCGATCGCCGCGACGCCGAGCGCGTGCGCTCCTCGACCGCCACCGCCTCGCGGCGCCGAGGCGCATAGACAACCCGAGGTGTCGCCGACCGACGCCGCCGCGAGCGGAGCCCCCGCTTCGCCGGTGACCGCTCCGCCGTCCGCGAGCGCGCCTCCCGAGTCACCCGCGCCGCCTCCGTCGCCACCGACTCCGCCGTCGTTCGTCGCCCCCGCGTCGCCCGCGCCCGCGTCCGCCGGCGCGACGTCGCACGTCGACGGGTGCGTCGGACGCGTGGCCGTACAATTCGTCGGCCCCGCGCAGCTCGGCTCGGACAACGCCGGCGGGTTCGTCGCTTGGCCGATCTCGCCGCGGTTCGGATACGCGGGCGCGAGCGACGACCAGTACGTCGCGCCCGGCGGGTGCTCCATCCAACCGAGGACGCGCTCTTGGTACGCATACGCTCCGCCGTTCGACGGATTGTACGGACCGCGCCCCGCGGCGAGGTTCGGGTTGTTCGGGTTGTTCGAGTACGCGAGCCCGTTGTACGCCCAGATCGCGGTGTACCAGTCTTCGACGAGGTCGGGGTTGTTGTCGCCGACGCAGTTCGTCGCGACCCACTTTTCGCGCAAGATGAGCGTGCCCGTCGCGAGGTTGTACGTGGGATCGCCCGCCACGCGCGCGCGGTCGAACGCGGGCGTCTCGCCGACGTGCATGCCGCTCGTGACTTGGCCGATGCCGTAGCCGCAGTCGAACGCGACGATCGTTCGCTCGGGCGCGCCGACGGATTGCGCCGGTGTGTCGGGGACGCAGAACTGCCGCCAGCCGCTCTCTTGCATCGCGATCGCCTTGAGCACGTGACACGGAAAGTGCGACGGGACGTCGTGCGTCGCCGTCGGTTTGCCGCAGCCCGCGCCCATCGTTCCGATGTCGGGACCGTTCGTTCCCCACGACGCTTTGCCTTGCGACACCGTCGAGAAGATCGTCTTCCACGCCGTCGGATCCGGGTTGTGGCCGTTCGCGGGAGCGACGCCGCAGTTCTGTCCGCCGGCGGTCTCGGCGGGCGTGTAGCTCGGGCAGTACGCGCGCGCGGACGGAGCTGTCGCGAGCCATGCGACGGCGACGGCGAGCGACGCGATGACGACGCGCTTCATCGCGCGCCTCCGTTCGCGCCGTCGACGAAGCCGAGCACGGTGACGCGCTCGTCGCGCGTCGTCAGGCGTACCGGTGTCCCCGATGCGACGTGCACGGCCGCCGCGAGATCGTACCCACCGCCCGAAGGCACGTGCGCGATCGTCGCCCACACCGCGTCGCCCGACGCGCTCGTCACCGCGTCGTACCCTGCACCGAGCGGCGCGAGCGGACGCAGCGCGCTCCCCTTCGGATCGACCGCGCCGGCGACGACCAGCCCTTTGCGCCCGCTCGCCGTCCAGGCGACCGCGCCGCCCGGGAGCGCGAACGGCGCGAGCGATTCGCCCGGCTCCGTCGCGACGCGCACGACGGCGCCCGTCGCGAGATCGACGCGCGCGACGATCCAAACGTTGCGATCGCGATCGTCGCGGTTCGACATCCAGAGCGCGCCGCGCGCCTCGTCGATCGAGAAGTCGCGCGCGAACGGGACGAGCGCGGTGAGCACGCGAACGGCGCCGGTCACCCGATCGATCGCGACGAGATCCGCCCCCTCGAACGACACGCGGTAGACGACGAGCTCACCGCGCCATTCGCCCGCGATGTGGAGCGTGTAGCCGGACCACGAATGGAGGACGCGCGCCCTGCCGGTGTCGGCGTCGATCGCGTCGATGCTCAAGGCGTCGGTGCGAAGCTTCCCGAGCTTCGTCTCGCTCGGCGTGGGCCACGCGCCGCTGGCGCCGCGCTGTACGTACACCTGGCCGTCCACCGACGCGAGCGGGCGGCTCGCGTGATAGAGCCCGCGCGCGAGCCATTGCGCGCCCTTCGCGTCGACGCGCCACAAGGCCGAGCCCCAATCGCGATCGCGCGCGCTCTCTTCGTCCGCCGCGACGACCATCGCGCCGCGCGAGCCGCGAAGCACGTCGCCGCGAAGGACCGCACCCGGCGCGTGCGGCATCGTCGCGAGCGTCTGATCGCGGGCGCCCGCAGCGTCGATGGAGATGATGCGGACATCGCTGGTGCGGGCGTCGGCGTCGTGCGGCGTCGTGACGATCGCGATGTCGACGGGCGGGAGCGCGGGGGGCGGGTTCGCGATCGCCGTCGGCTCGGCAGGGCGAAGGGCAGCGGCGCCCGACGCAGCGACGGCGCACGTGAGGACGAGAAGCGAGAGACGACGCATGGCGATCCTAGAGTCTACGCACTCTGCGTGCCGTGCGCGAAGCCCTCGATTTCGAGGCAGATCGACGATCGACCCGACGACGCCTCGCGACTCGTCGCGACCCCACGCGATGGCTCGCGCTCGCGGCGCTCGCTTCCCGCCGCTACATCGTCCGCAGCACCGTCACGAACAGGATCAGCGCCACCACGAGCACCGTCCCGACGAGCCCCATCGCCGCGTGCTTCTTCTTTCGCGCCGCGATCTCGTCCGCCGCCGCATCGCCCCGCGCCGCGCGCGCCTTCACGAGCCGTCGCGCGTTGAACATCTCGAGGTGCGACAGGACGAGCAGCGCCGCGACCGCCGCGAGCTTCCCGTGGAGCCAATGCTGCTTCAGATACTCCGGCTGCTGCAGGACCATCACGACGCCCGTCACGACCTGCGCGAACATCCCCGGCACTTCGGCCTTCGTCACGATCGCCGCTGCCAGCCGCTCGTACTCGTCGCGCACCGCCGCGGCGAGCCCCGCCTTCGTCGACATCTTCATGAATTGCTGCTGCGCGAACGCGCCGCCGAGGAACGTCGCGAAGCCGAGCAGATGAAGCAGGATCAGCACCGAGTGGAGCGTCATGGGGTCACTACGTACCAGCGTTTGCGCCGGATGCGACGCGAGATGCGCCTCCGATCCGACCGCGCGCGCAGAGCGTAGACAACGCGCCGCCGCGCCTCCATCCTCGGAGCCCCATGACGACCGCCGACACGACCGACAGCACGAAGCCATTTCCGCCGGGGAGCTTCGGCCTCCCGCTCTTGGGCGAGACGCTCTCGTTCGTCAAAGACACCGCCAAGTTCCTCGAGACGCGCTTCGAGCAGCACGGGCCGATCTTCAAGACGAACCTCTTCGGCGATCGCGTCGTTTGCCTCGGCGGCACCGAAGCCTTCAATCTCTTTCTCGACGATCGCTACTTCACGCGCGAGGCGTCGTCGCCGAAGCAGCTGCAAGAGCTCCTTCATCCCGACGCGCTCCCGTTCATCCACGACGAGAAGCACAAGAAGCGAAAGCGCCTCATTTTGCAGGCGTTCCGTCCGCAGGCGCTCGACGGGTACTTGCCGCCGCTCGAGAAGATCATGGCGCGCTTCGAGAAGCGCTGGGAGGGGCTCGCGCATTTCGCGTGGGTGCCGGAGCTCGAGTCGCAAGCGTTCGCGATCGCCGACACGCTCTTCGTCGGCGCCAATCCGAACGTCGACAACCTCGTCGGGGCGAAGCAGTTCGGCACGGTCGTCGATGGGATGCTCGCGATCCCGCTGAAGCTGCCGTTCACGACGTTCGGCCGGGCGATCGCCGGGCGCGACAAGATGCGCGCGTACGTCGAGGCGGCGATCGCCGAGCATCGCAAGCCGCGTTCGCACGACGGGCCGGACGACATGATGACGGTGCTGATGAACGCGCGCGACGAGAAGGGCGACGCGCTCAGCGATCGCGAGCTCGGCATCGAGATGATGCATTTCTATTTCGCGGCGCACTCCGCGCTCTATTCGGCGCTCTCGTACCACCTGATGCTCCTCGCGCAGAACCCGGCGGAGATGGAGAAGGTGCGCGCCGAGGTGAAGCGCGAAGCGCCGAGCGGACCGTTGACGATGGAGATCATCAAGCGCCTCACGTACACGCACGCGGCGTGTCTCGAGTCGCGGCGATGGGCGGGCGTCGTGCCGTTGACGTTCTTCGGAACGGTGCGCGAGCCGTTCGAGCACAAGGGGTACGCGGTGCCGAGAGGCTGGAAGGCGTTCGGCCTCATCGCGCCGACGATGCGCGATCCGCGAACGTTCGCAGGCCCCGACCGCTACAACCCCGAGCGCTTCAAGGGCGAAAACCCGAGCGAGACACCGCACACGCCCGGCTACGTCGCGCAAGGCGGCGGCACCGAGGACAGCCACCGATGCGCCGGCGAGAAGCTCGCGAACATCATCATGGTCGCCTTCACCGCGCGCATCCTCCGTCACCACACGTGGACGCTCCCGCCGCAGAACTTTGGCCCGCGACTCGGCCGACTGTCGCCGACGCCGCTCGACGATCTGAAGGTCGTGTTCAAGCGCGTCGTCTGAGGAGGAGATTCAACCGCCAAGGCGCCAAGCCGCCAAGTGAGTTTGGTTTGACCCAAATCCCCTCTCGTTGGCGTGCCCTTGCCTTGGCGACTTGGCGCCTTGGCGGTTAAAATCTCCACTCGACGACCGACGTCGTGCGGATCGGCGGTGCTACGTTCGTCGCGATGGAGCCGGCCACGGTTCGCCTCGACTCGCGCCGCGACACCACGCGCCTCGGCGCGGCGATCGCGCGCGCGCTCGTGCCGGGAGATCTCGTCATCCTCGGCGGCGATCTCGGCGCGGGCAAGACGTTCCTCGCCGGCGCGATCGCGCACGCGCTCGGCGTTCCACGGAGCGAGGCGGTCACGAGCCCGACGTTCACGCTCGTTCACGAGTACGCGACGCCGCGCGGGCTCGTCTTGCACGCGGATCTCTACCGCCTGCTCGACGCGGCTTCTGGCCTCGACGTCGAGGTCGCGCGCCTCGGGTTGCGCGAGCGGCGCGGCGACGACGCGATCGTCCTCGTCGAGTGGGGCGAGGGGGCGATCGGCGCGCTCGGCGGCGAGCCCGCGCTGATCGTCCACCTCGCGATCGCGGGAAGCGGGCGGACTGCGCGCGCCGCTCGGCTCACCGGGCCGCGCGCGAGTGCGTGTAGCATGGCCCTCTGAATGCAGATGCAGCGCCGTGCGATCGTCGAGCTCGCCGCGATGGGGCTCATCGCGGGGCTCGTCGCGTTCGGCCTCGCGTACGCAACCGGCACGTACGGCGGCGGCAGCACGAAGAACACCGTCGATCCGTCGAAGCTCGAGGCGGGCGGCGCGACGTTCGATCTCCACGAGGGCGGCGCGCGCTTCACCGTGCGGAGCCGCGACGGCTCCTTCAAGCGCGACGTCGATCTCACGCTCGTCGTCGACGGCACACCGCGACCGATCACGCTCTCGCGCGAGGACGCGCGACCGATGGACAAGGGGGGCTTCAGCGCACAGTTCAAGGTCCCGATCGGCGACGACATCGCCGAAGCGCAGCTCCAAGTGCGGCTCGACGCGGCGCACGACGCGCTCGTCGTCGAGCTCCAGATGAAAGGGAGCGTCGCGGAGCAACACACGGTCGGCGTCCGCGCGGAGCTGTCGGCCGACGGGCAGATCGTCTTCGTCTCCGGCGTCGGCGAGATCGCCGATCGCGCGACGGTCACGGGCGGCGCCGTCGTGGTCGACGCCGATCCGCATCCGCTCGGGATCGTCTCCGGCTTCGGCGCGCTCACCGTCGTCACGATCATCGACGACGCTTACGAACCGACCGACGTGATGCGCGTCGCCGCCATCAGCCCGCAGCAGGCGTTCCCCGCCGAGTCGACGCTCACGACCGATCTCCGGTTTTCGCTCGGCGGCAACGGGATGTCGGTGTGGAAGTCGATCTACGCGCTCACCGGCCAGCAGACGTTGCGCGTGCACGGCTCGGTCGCCGGCACGACGGATCGCGCGCACGTCTTCGGGCGCGACGGCGACGGCACACCGCAGCTCCGCGCGACTGTCGGCAAGGACAACAAGTTCGAGCTCGACGTCCCCGCGACCGTCGTCGAGTGGTACGCCGCGATCGACGCCGCGCGCGCGAGCGCCCTCGCCTCCTTCATCCCCGGCACGAACAAAGATCTCGTCCTCGACGTGTCGCCCGGCGGCGAGCTCCACGTGACCATCATCGATCCGGACACGAAGAAGCCGCTCACCGCGCGCCTCCTCGTCCGCGGCATCGACGGCTCGGTCGATCCCAGCTTCGGCCCCGACTACCGCGCGTCGGGCGCCGGTCCGCTCATCGACGCGCACCAGGGCGTGGTGCACACGCCGCTGCCATCCGGGCACTACCGCGTCGCCGCGACGAAGGGCATCGAGTGGAGCATCGACTCGAAGATCGTCGAGATCAGCGCCGGCCGCGTCGCCGAGATCCAGCTCGCGCCGCGCCACGTCGTGCCGACGCCCGGAATGATCGCGTGCGATCTGCACGTGCATTCGCGACCGAGCTTCGACTCGCCCGTGTCGGTCGAGGATCGCGTGCTGTCGCTCGTGTCGGCGGGGATCGACTTTGCCGTGCCGACAGAGCACAACGTCGTCGGCGACTACGCGAGCGCGATCGAGACGCTCGATCTCGCGCACCAGTTTCTCTCGGTGACGGGCGTCGAGGTCACGACGTTCAGCCGCGGCATCGGGCACTTCGGCGTCTTCCCGTACCCGACGTCGCAGAAGGTGCCGCCGTTCCGCGGCGTACCGCCCGGCATGGTGTTCGACAAGGCGCGCGAGGGCGACTTCCGTCACGAGCGCGTCGTGCAGGTGAATCACCCGCGACTCCCGAAGGGGATCGGCTACTTCAACATCATCGGTCTCCAGTCGAAGGGGGCGAGGTCGTTCATTCGCGGCCGCATGGATTTCGACACCGTCGAGGTCTACAACGGCTACGACCTCGAGACGCAGCCGCGCGTCGACGAGGTGCTCCGCGACTACTGGGCGCTCCTCAACGCGGGCTACCACCACGCCGCGACCGGCTCGAGCGACGCGCACCGCATTCAGTTTCACTGGGCGGGCTATCCGCGGACGATGGCGCTCGTCGACGGCGCGCCCGACAAAGGCGTCGAGGGGGTGAGCCAGTCCGCGATCGTCGCCGCGATCAAGAAGGGGCACTCGACCGTGACGAGCGGACCGATCATCGAGCTCGAGATCGGCGGCGCGCACCCGGGCGACGATCTCTCGACGCAAGACGAGCCGCTGCGTGGTCACATCCGCGTGCGCGCGGCGCCGTGGATCGACGTGAGCGTGATTCAGATCGTCGTCGGCGGACGCATCGTGCAAACGTTCCCGGTGCAGTCGCGCCCGACGGAGATAGGTCCGCTCCTCGGAACGACCGAAGAGATCGGCGCGAAGACGATCCGCTTCGATCAGGACATCGTGGTGCCGGTGGGGCCCGACAACGGTTGGATCATGGTGCTCGTGCGCGCAGACCGAAAGATGGACGACGTGCTGCCGTTCATGCCGGTCGCGCCGTTCGGTTTCACAAATCCGATTTGGATCGTGAGGCGCGTCGCGGCGCCGCCGTCGACGAACCCCGCGCCACCGATCCCGTCGGCGAAGGCGCCCGCGGGCGCGCCGCCGCCGTGAGCCATCCGAGCTGGTCACCCGTCCGACCAGCACCGTGATCGGAAGCGTGACCAGGATCGCGCAGCATGGGGGCCGTTTCGTCCACTGTCACACGAGTCGTGCAAGCGCCTTGGAATCCTTGGCCGGATTCACGCCGACGACTCGCCGGTACGCGGCTTGCGAAGCTGCGGCGCGCGCGCTTCGCGGGGAGCGCGTATCCACGAAATCGATCGAGGAGGACGAACGAATGAAGCGCATCCTTGGCAGTGCTCTCGTCGTGACCAGCATCGTGATCGCTTCTGCCGGTTGCAGCGCCGATCCGCAGCAGAGCGATCCGAACGGCAGCACCAACGAAGCGGTCGTGAGCAACGACATCAAACCGACCGGGCGCGGCGCCGGCACGCTCGAAAAGTTCGCCAAGGTCCACGGCGGCGGCGGCGGCAACGGCATCTCGTACCACAGCGGTCCCGTCGTCCTCGGGACGCCCAACATCTACTTCATCTGGTACGGCAACTGGAGCGGCAACACCGCGACGTCGATCCTCACCGACTGGGCGAACGGCATCGGCGGCAGCGCGTACTACAACATCAACTCGACGTACTACGACGGCGCGAACAACCACGTGTCGAACGCCGCGCACTACGCCGGCTCGACGAACGACGCCTACTCGCAAGGGACGTCGCTCTCGGACGCGCAGATCCAGAGCGTCGTCGCGAGCGCGCTCACGTCGAACAGCCTGCCGACGGACGCGAACGGCGTCTACTTCGTGCTGACGTCGGCCGACGTGACCGCGAGCTCCGGCTTCTGCTCGCAGTACTGCGGATGGCACACGCACGGGACGATCAACGGCACGAAGATCCGTTACTCGTTCGTCGGCAACGCGGACCGCTGTCCGTCGGCGTGCGCGGCGCAGACGACGAGCCCGAACGGAAACTCGGGCGCCGACGCGATGGCGTCGATCCTCTCGCACGAGTTCGAAGAGACGACGTCGGATCCGGACGGCAACGCTTGGTACGACTCGCGTGGCTACGAGAACGGCGACAAGTGCGCGTGGAATTTCGGCGCCGAGTCGACCGCGTCGAACGGCTCGAAGTACAACATGACGTTCGGCGGTAGGAACTGGCTCATTCAGCAGAACTGGGTGAACGCCGGCGGCGGGTACTGCGCGCAGCACTATCCGTAGTCGGGCACTGGAAAAACAAACGCCCCGGCCGCGCGCGTCATCGTTCGCGCGCGACCAGGGCGTCACCCCCCGCGGTCCGTCTTCGGCCGTCCGCAGGCACTTCTCTCGTGAAGCATCGACCTACGCCGTGGGCGTTGCGTCGGCAACCGCGTGCGGTGCGACGGGCGTCGTCACGACGGGCGCGACGGTTGCAGCAGCTTTGCTGCTCCCGTTGCTTCCCTTGTGACGAAACCACGTCTGCACCGGCGCGAGCTCGGTACGAATGCTGTGATTGGCCTCACTGGCCTTTCGCAGCACACCGTACGTCACCGTCGCCGTGAGCCACGCTTCCGATTTGGAACGAAGGTATTCGTCCCGCAACGCAGCGTGGAGATCCGCAACTGCACCGAGCAGCGGCTCGAGGGCCTCAGCGTGCGTGATCTTCGACATCATGTCGTCGATCGAGCTGCCAGGAACTTCGAGGGCGAACTTCTTCGCGACGTACGCGATGGTCGGAAAGACCTGCGTGGCACCGCGCTTCAGCTTCGCCACCCGACTGCGTTCGACTGTGCTCATCCGCGCGACGTTCGCGAACGGAAGAGCAGCCTTTTGGACGAGCGCGATGCTCGCTTCGATCGCCTTCGGGTTGATCGGGGCTTCTGCTTTCTTCTTCTTCATGGGTAGACATTCTCCTTTCCATGCGGTGCCCGATGCGAAGGGACGCGGGACCGTTCCCGCTTCCAAGCGACGCGCGCTGCATGTTTGTTAAAGGGGGCAGCGGGGGGAAACCGCGATCGCGGGGTGACGATTTTTCATTTTGGGTCGCTGGGTCGATCTCGAGGGTCGACGGGGATGCTTCGGGATGGGCGGCGTCGATCGTTTGCGAGACATGGTCGCTCTCGAGAGCGACGTCGTCGATCGCGAGAGCGGCGTCGTCGATCCTCCGAGCGTCGGCGTCGACGCGAAAGGGATAGGCGGTCGATCTCGCGAGAGGGGCGGTCGATCCCAAAGGGTCGTCGTCGATCCTTTTGGATCGACGCGGCCTCTCGGGAGAGCGGCGCGGGATGCTCGGGGCTCGGCGGTCGATGCTTTGGGGGTGACGAACGGCTCGTGAGACGGACGCGGGGGTGCTCGGCGCCTCGCCGCCGATCGTCGGAGACGGCGTGACGATGCTCGGGGCATCGAACGGCGGTCGGCGGACCTTCGTCGTGACCGTTTCTGTGCTACACGTGATTCACGTGCAATGGCCAAAGCGACCGAACAAGAGAACATCACGCTCCGTCTCAGCCGCGACACGATCCGCAAGGCGAAGGTGCTCGCCGCGCAAGAGAGCACGTCGGTCAGCAAGCTCCTGACGCGCTACGTTCAGCGCGTCGTCGAGGACGAAGAGGCGTACGGCGCGGCTCGCGAGCGCGCGCTCGCGCTGCTCGACAAGGGGCTGCACCTCGGCGGCCGCATCCGCGCTACGCGGGCCGATCTCCATGAGCGATAGGGTCTTCGTCGACACCAACATCCTCATCTACGCGCACGACGCCGACGCGGGGCTAAAGCACACGATCGCCGCGGAGCGAGTTCGGGAGCTTTGGATGTCGCGCGACGGAGTCATCAGTCTCCAGGTTTTGCAGGAGCTGTACGTGAACGTGACGCGCAAGATTCCAAAGCCGCTGTCGCGCAAGGTGGCGCGCGAGCTCGTCGGTAGCTACGCGGCGTGGACCGTTCAGCGCGTCGACGCGGCGGACGTCGTGCGCGCGTCGGAGATCGAGGAGCGGCACAAGCTGTCGTTCTGGGACGCGCTCATCGTCGTGGCGGCGCACAAGGCGACGGCGGCGACGCTGCTTTCGGAGGATCTGAATCACGGGCAGCGCATCGAAGGGGTGCGAGTGGAGAATCCGTTTCGGGGGAAGTAGCCGCTCCCGTGCGGTCGTTCGGAGATCACTCGCTCGCCGCAGCGAGCTCGTCGATCTCACGCCAGAGTGCGGAGACATCGAGCGCGAGCCCTTCGCAGCCCGGCGGCGCCACGCTCCCTTCGCTGACGCCGACCGCGTGCGCGTAACGCCCGTCGGCGCCGAGCTCGAAGATTTCGAACGTGCGCAGCTCGGGATCGACGAGCCAATACCAGCGCACGCCGAACGCGGCGTAGTCGTCGAGCTTCTCGACGCGGTCGCGACGTTGGTCGCGCGGCGTCGGCGTGACGACCTCGACCGCAAGTCGAGCGCGTACCACTCGTCGAGCGTCATCGGCTTTTGCGCGAGCCGGGCATCGGGACGATCATGACGGAGGGGCCGCGGTTCGGCAATGCGGTGGACGCCACGCAATGCGTGGCCTCGTTCCCAGGAACCGGCTAAACCCCTGTCTCGAAATGCCCCCCGACCCTCCCCCGCCCGATCGCGCCGCCATCGTCGCGGCGCTGCGCAAGGAGAACTGGGCGCGGATTCGCCTCGAGCTCCTCCGCTTCGCCGTCCCGCGCTGCAAGTCGCGCGAGCTCGCCGAGGATCTCGTGCAGGATGCGATGATCAAGGTCATGTCGGCCGACTCTTCGTACGATCCGGCGAAGCACCCGAGCCTCCCGCGCTACCTGATGGGCGCGATCAAGTTCGCGCTCAACGACGAGCGCCGGAGCGCGCGCGCTCGCAAGACCGTGGCGATCTCGCGCAAGCGCCCCGAGGACGACGACGTGCGCGAAGGCGATCACCTTCCGTCGCCCAACGCGTTCTCCGAAGACGTCGCGATACGCGTCGATCTCTTCACGCGGCGAATGACGCGCCTCCGCGAGCTCCTCGCGAAGGACTCGCTCGCGCTGAAGGTCCTCGACCTCACGATCACCGGCGTCGACACGCCCGCCGAGCGCGCCGCCGCGAGCCGCGAATCGTTCGAAGCCATCGAGGCCGCGCGCCGTCGCATGCAGCACCACGCCGCCATCGTCGCGCGCGAGATCGCGGACGACGACGACGGGACCGAAGACCGCGCGGCTGCCGCGCCCGCACGACGCGCAGGCGGCGCCGAAGAAGGAGACGTCGCGTGAGCACTCCGAAGAAACGCACGCCCGCCGAAGCGTGGGACAAGATCCAAGACGACGCCGACGAGGACGAGATCGATCGCATCCTCGCGCTCTCCGACGCAGAGCTCGACGCCGAGATGCGCGCCGAGGGATTCGATCCCGCCGCCGAGCGCGCGCGCGGCGCGGCGCTCGCGAACGAGCTCCTCGGGGCGCGCGAGGGTCGCAACAAGTGGCAGGACGCCGCGCTCGCGAAACGCGACGCCGCGCGCGCGCGTTTCGTCGCGCGACCGCGGCGCGAAAAGCTTCCACGCGTCGATCTCCTCGCGGCGATCGATCGCGCACGCAATGACCCGCGCCTCGGGGCAGAAGCGACGGTCATGTATCGAAACCGCGGCGGCGCGGAGGCGAGCGACGTAGAGCTCGAAGAGCTCCTCGCGCAGATCGAAGCGCTCGCCGCGCAGATAGAGGCGGAGAAGAAGTGAACGAGGGCATCGCGCGCGCCGAAGCGGTGGCCCGCGGTCTCCACGCGCGCTTCGACGTCGCGCGAGCGTGGGACCTCGACGTCGAGGCGACCGCCGCCGAGCTCGGCGGATACATCGTCTACGGCGAGGTCGACGGCGACTCCGACGCGCGCGTCGTTCGCGGGGGCGGCGTCGCGTTCATCTGCATCGCCGAGTCGCAGCGCGGCACGCCACGCGCGCGCTTCTCGGGCGCGCACGAGATGGCGCACCTCGTCTTGCACCCGGACGTCGACGCGCTCGCGCGCATCCACGGCTTGCCGCGCGCGAAGCGACGCGAATTCGCCGTCGAGCGCGAGGCCGATGCGTTCGCGTCGGAGTGGCTGCTTCCGCGCGGGCTCTTCGTGGAGTACTGCGGCGTCCAGCGGCCTACGCTCCATCACGTGACGCGCGCGGCGCGCATCTTCCGTACGTCGCTGTCGGCGACCGCGAAGCGTTGGACCGCACTCGCGCCGCCGGGCGTCGCGTGCGCGTTCGTCGAATACAAAGGTGATCGCGTGCGTCACTTCGATCCGTCGCCGGCGTTCCGCGCGAAGATCTTTCGGCGCCGCCCGATCAGCGATCGCACGTGGACGGCGCCGCTCGTCGCGGACGGCGTGGAGATCGCCGAAGAGTCGGTGCGCGTGCCGGGGACGGACGTCGTGCTCAGTTGGGTTTGGCACGCGGCGTAGATATCGTGATCTGTCCCGGGGACAGCTCCAACCTGTCCGGGACACCCCCGCGATCGCAACTTTCTCGGGGAATCGCGCCGTCGGCGCTCTGGCACGTCGGCTGCTGAAGCAGTCCCCGGTGCTACCATGCTGGCCATGTCGATCGCTCCGAAGCGCAAGCCCACCTTCGACGAGCTCTACGAAGAGATCGCGCGTCTCCCTCAACACATCACCGCGCAAATCCTCGTCGCGGGCGTCCTCACCACGATGGGGCGACCCAGCGGCGCGCACGATCACGCGCTCGCGAACTGCGGGCATGCGCTCTTGCCGTTCGATCAGCGCCTCGGCGGCGTCGGTTGGTGGCTGCGCCAAGAATTCGAAGTCCGCTTCCCCGGCGACCGCCTCGCCGTTCCGGATCTCGCGGGCTGGCGCGCGGACAAATACCCCGAGCTTCCCGACGACAACCCCCTCCGCATCGTCCCCGATTGGTGCGTCGAAGTCCTCTCCCCGAGCACAGGCTCGAGCGATCGAACGCTGAAGCTCCCGCTCTACGCGTCGACCGGCGTCGCGCACGTGTGGCTCGTCGATCCCGAGCTTCGCACGCTCGAGATTTACGAGTCGATCGACGGACGGCCGACGCTCGTCGGTGTCGGACGCGACGATGACGTGGCCGCGCTCGCGCCTTTCGGGATCGAAGCGTCGTTGCAAGCGTGGTGGAAGAAGCGCGCGGAGTCCACGGCGACGACGACGGCGCCGTGACCGGGTGAACATCAGAGGCAATTGCAGAGCGGATCGCCGGGCGTGCAGATGCAGAGGCACGCGCGCGGAGCCGACGCATCGGGTGAGGCTGGTCGCGAGGTCGTGGGCGTGGGCGTGAGCGTGGGCGTGGGCGTGAGCGTGGGCGTGGGCGTGAGCGCGGTCGCCGTTGCCGTCTCACTCGCCGTCGGTATCGGCTCCCCCGTCGTGAACACAAACGTCGGCGGCGTCGCCGGCGGCTTCTCCGCGCACGCGCTCCCCGCGGCGATCCCCGCGCTCGCGAGCGCCGCCGCGACAAAGCGCGCGCGCCGTTCGAGCACGATCCGTTTCGAGTCACTCTCGCGCGTCACGCCGTCATCGTAGACGACGCGCCGCGCTGCGCGCGATGGCCGCCGTGTGGTAGGCTTCTTTCGGGGTTTTGCGCGATTGATCGGGCTGTTCCGACTCGCGGGGGGAAATGTGACCAAGGTGCATACGAGGCGACGGGACCGGACGTGAACGCGGCATTCGGTCGATATCGACTGCTCGAACGGCTCGGTCAGGGGGGCATGGCCGAGGTCTTCAAGGCCAAGAGCTATGGCGTCGAAGGCTTCGAGAAGGTCCTCGTCATCAAGCGGATCTTGCCCGAGCTCGCGCGGAGCCAGGAGTTCGTGGAGATGTTCATCCACGAAGCGAAGCTGTCCGTGCGCCTGTCGCACGCGAACATCGTCCAGGTGTTCGATCTCGGGCTCGCCGTCTCACCCACGACGGCCGGCGAGACGCTCGGGACGAAGCAGCCCGACGCCTACTACATCGCGATGGAGTACGTGCACGGGTTCGATCTCGCGACGCTCCTCGCGCGCTGCCGTCGCCAGCAGATCCCGCTGCCGCTCAACATGTGCGTCTTCATCGCGGCCGAGGTCGCCAAGGGGCTCGACCACGCGCACCGCCGCCGCGATGAGCAGCTGCGTCCGCTCGGGATCGTGCACCGCGACGTGTCGCCGCAGAACGTCCTCTTGTCGTTCGAAGGCGAGGTCAAAGTCACCGATTTTGGCATCGCAAAAGCGCGCGGCGTTCTCGAGCGGAAAGAACAAGACGACACGCGCGCGCGAAAGCTCCAAGGCAAATTCGGCTACATGAGCCCCGAGCACGCGCGCGGCGAGAGCGTCGACGCGCGGAGCGATCTGTTTTCGCTCGGGACGATCCTCTACGAGTGCATCGCGGCGGTGAACCCGTTCCAAGCGCCGACCACCTTCGAGACGCTGCGCCGCGTGCAGGCGGGCGAGTATCCGCCGGTCGAGCTGCTTCGTCCGGACGCGACGCCGGATCTCGTCGCCCTCGTGAAGCAAGCGATGGCGCGCGATCCGGCGGAGCGATTTCCCGACGCGGGGCGCATGTACGAAGCGCTCCTCGCGTTCCTCTACGCGCACGGCAGCCGGTACAGCGCGCACGATCTCGCCGAGTTCCTCGCCAAGTTCCGCGACGATCAGGTGGGCGGACCGCCGATCGCGCCGCTGCTCGAGGGCGAAGGGACGGCGGGGCCGACGGAGCGGACGCCGGTCGAGATCCCGGCGTCGCGATCGCCGGCGCACAGCGTGTCGCGCATCGAGCGCGGCGGCGTGCGCGTCGTCGCGATCGATCGCGCGGCGGAGATGGGCGAGCGACGCGAGGTGACGTCGCTCGTCATCGAGCTGCCGCGCGCGTCGGAGTCGGGCGCGCGCACGCCGGCGCAGCTGTCGGACGCGGCGGCGCAGATCGTCGAACGCTACGGCGGGCGTGTCCTCGAGCGCGACGGCGAGCGGATCGCGGCGCTCTTCGGGCTCGACGATCCGGACGGCCGCGACACCGAGGTGGCGACGCGCTGCGCGCTCGTCGCGCTCCGCAGCCTCGAAGCGCCCAAGCACCCGAGCGCCGGCATCCACACGGGCCGCATCCACGTCTCGAGCACCGGCGAGCCCACGCAGGACGATCGCATGTCGTCGCTCTTCGCCACGGCGCGCGGGCTCGCGCGCGTGCGCGATGGGCGCTGCGCGATGTCGACCGCGGCGATGCGGCAGATAAAGCAGCTCTTCGATTTCGAGTCGCTCACCGACGAAGAGAACGCGATCCCGTCGGTGTCGGGCGTCCTCGTCAAAGGGGTGCGCGCGCCCGCCGAGGCGTTCGGGCGGTTCGTCGGCCGCAAAGAAGAGCTGCGAAAGATCGGCGAGCTTCTCGCGTCGGCGACGAAACGCGTCGCCCGCGTGCTCACCATCCGCGGCGATCACGGCGTCGGCAAGACGCGCCTCCTCTACGAGGTCGAGCGTCGACTTCGCAAGGGCGGCTACAACGTCGGCTTCCACATCGCGACGTGCGCGCCTCGCGGCGGCGAGTTCCCGCTCTCCGGTCTCGTGTCGATGCTTCAGGTCCTCTGCGGCGTCATCGACGGCGACTCGCACGATCGCATCGTCGCCGTGCAGCCGCGCCTCCGCGCGCTCGGTCTGCAAGAAGACGAGGTCGCCGCGGTGCTCACCGCCCTCGGCGCGACCGTGCCGCGCGCCGGAGGCAACGCGAAGACCGCGCTTCGCAACGCGTTCGCGCGCATGGTCGTCAGCCTCTGCGACGATCGCCCGCACACGTTCGCGTGGGACGCTGCGCACTGCATCGACGAGGACAGCTTCGCCCTCTTGCAAGACGTCTTCGCGCGTCTCGCCAGCACGCGCGTCGTCTTCCTCTTCTCGGCGCGCGCCGGCTTCGCGCATCGCCTCGAGTCGTCGACGGCGCACGCGTCGCTCGACCTCACCGACCTGACGGCGATCGACGTCGAGCGCCTCATCTCGCTTCGCCTCGGCGTCGACCGTGCGCCCGACGAGCTCGTTCGCTTCGTTCGCGAGCGCGCCGGCGGGCATCCGCTGTTCGTCGAAGAGGTGCTCAAAGGACTGCAGGACGTCGGCGCGGTCACGGTCGCCGACAAGCGCGTCGTAGCGATGAAGCTCGTCGGGCAAGAGCTCGCGTTGCCGAAGACGTTGCGCGGTCTCGTCGCGTCGCGGGTCGCGCGCCTCACCGCGCCGGATCGCGCGACGTTGCAGGCGGCCGCCGTGCTCGGCGATCCGATCGACGCGACGGTGCTCGCGCAGATGGTCGGCCAGGCGATGCCGGCGCTCGAGCGATCGCTCGCGGCGCTGAAGGCGCGCGAATTTCTCGTGCACACGGGCCCGACGGAGCTTCGCTTCACGTCGCCGCTCGTCCCCGAGGTCGTGGCCGACGCGCTCACGCCCGAGGCCGCGCGCGAGATGCACGCGGCGGCGGGGCACGCGCTCGAAGTGGTGCTCGGCGAGCGCGCGTCGGAGCAGTCGGCGCGAATCGCGCGTCACCTGTACGAAGCGGGTGATCGCGAGCGCGCAGCGACGTACTTCGCGAAGAGCGGCGAGCGCCGGCTCGAGTCGCGTCAGCTCGAGACCGCGGCGCGCGACTTCGCGCGGGCGATCGCGCTGTGCGACGTGTCGATGCGCGATCCGAAGGAGCTCGCGAAGTGGCTCGCCGGCCTCGCGTCGGCCGTGCGTCTCGTTCGCTCCGCGCCGGAAGCTGCCGAGATGTGCGAGCGCGTCCTCGCGCGCCTCGACGAGACCGCCGACGAAGAGACGCGCGTGCGCGCGCGCGTCCACGCGGGCCACATCCTTGCCGCGGTCCACCGCTTCGAAGCGGCGACCGAGCACTTCGCGATCGCCGAGAAGATCGCCAAAGACAAAGACGAGTTGATCAAGCTCGTCCTCGTCGCGTCGGCCGAGCTCGCGACGCGCCAAGGCGATTTCAAGCGCGCGTACGAGCTCCTCGAGCGGCTGCAGAAGATCGTCACCGGCGAAGGCGATGTCCAAGAGAACCACAAGGTCCTCGTCAACTTGTCGCAAGCGTGCGCAGCGCTCGGCGATCGGGCGTCCGCGACCGCCGCGCTCGAGCGAGCCGACGCGCTCCTCCCGAACGACACGACCGCCCAGTGCGAACGCCAAAAGCTCCGCGGTCTCATCGACTACTTCTCGCGCGACTGGCGCTCCGCCGCGGCGGCTTGCGAGAAGGCCGTCGACCTCTCGCGCGCGGCCGGCCTCAGCTACGAGGTCATGATCAACCTCCACAACCTCGGCGACATCCTCGTCCGCCTCGAGGATTACGCGCGCGCGTACGGCGCGATCCAGCAGTCGCTCGCGCTGTGCGACGAGTTCGGGTACGAGCGCCTCGGCAGCTTGAACCGCATGTTCCTCGCGTACCTCGACGGCGTCGCCGGGCAGGCCGGCGCCGAGAAGCTCCTCACGCAAGGAATCGCGTACGCGGACGCGAGCGACTTCATCTGGGACGTCATTCAGGGGCGCGTCATGCTGGGATCGCTCTTGGCGCGTCGAGGCGAGCGCGTCGCTGCGAAGGCAGAGCTCGAGAAGGCGCGCGAGCTCGCGATGACCACCGGCGATCGTCTGAAGGTCGGCGACTGCGACGCGGCGCTCGAGAGCCTCGCGGCTCTGCCGAGCGCGCCGAGCGCATCCTAACTTGCGCGCGCGGTCCCGCGCGTGCATGAGGTAAGGAGAGGGTCGTCCCCATGCTCGCGCGTCTCGGCTGCAGCGCCCTGGTTGGGCTCGTCGCGTGCGCCTCCGCGTGCGCAGGGCCGACGCTTGCCCGCGATGGGACGCTGATCTTTCCCGAGGGGGGCGGCCGCGGCGCCGGCGTTTTGACGGCGAACGGCGTCGAGTTCCACGATCGCATGGACGTCCCGACCGCGGTCAACGTGCGGGATCCGAGCGAGCCATGGCGCGCGCCGATCGGGTTCATTCTCCCCGCCAGCGGGCGCTTCACCGCGACGAGCCGTCCCACGGTCGCCGGAACGACGGGCTTCGCGATCTCGATCCGGCCGAGCGACACGCGCGTCCCGTCGTGGGGCGGCGAGGTCCTGATCCGCGTCGACGTCCTCGCGCCGGCCGCCGCGGGCACGGCGCGTTGGGGCGAGGACATCGTCATCGTCATCGACGAGCGCGGACCGGACACGATCGCGCTCGCCGACGTCGCGCTCGCGCAGCTCAGCGGACGCGATCGTGTGACGATCGTCGACGCGCGCGGCGGAAAGATCATCGTGCCGACGATGCCGGCGTCGCACCGATCGATGGTGCTCGCGGCGCTCGAGAAGCACCTGAAGAAGAACGCGGTCGGCGAGCTCGACCTCACGCGCGCGATCGGCATCGCGCACCGCACGCTCGGCAAGACGACGCTCCGCCGCGTCGTCGTCCTCAGCGATCGACGAAAGAACGACGCGCTGTCCGA
>JAYVXB010000176.1:0-7348 GCA_043785585.1 Deltaproteobacteria bacterium
TTCTTCTTCGCGGGCGATCTCGTCCTCGGGCTCGTCGCGGACACGACGGTGCTCCGCGCGCAGCTCGATGCGTGGGCGACGGTCTACAAGGGCGATCCCGTGTCGTCGATGGTCGATCTCGTGCCGCTCGTCGGCAATCACGAGATGCTCGTCAAGACGACGGTCGGCGGGACGAAGGTCGAGATCTCGAACACCGGGGCCGACGGCGTCTGGACGCAGTGGACGGCCGCCAACCAACTCGACGCCCACGCCGGGAACGGCCCGACCAACGCCGCGCCGAACGCGGACGCGCTCCAGGACGACGAGAGTCGCCTCTCGTATTCCTTCGACGCGGGCGACGTGCACTACGTCGTGCTCAATACCGATACGTGGACGACGACCGCCGACACGGCGACCGGGTCGACGCAGATCGGATGGGTCGCGCTGAAGTGGCTGACGCGCGATCTGCAGGCGGCGCAAGGCGACGCGCGCATCAAGAGCATCTTCGTCTTCGGTCACAAGCCGCTCGTGGCGCCGCCCGGCGTCAGCGGGAGCGACTCGATCATCGCGGCGTCGCTGGTGCAGCCGATGGAGACGCTGCTCGACGCGACGCCGAAGGTGAAGGGATATCTCTGCGCGCACGCGCACCAGTGGTCCGCGCAGAAGCTACCGGGGCAGCGGGGCGTTTGGCAGGTGATCGCCGGCAACGGCGGGAGCACGCTCGAGACACTTTGGGCGCCGACGGGCGGGACGTTCTACGGCTTCACCGAAGTGCGCGTCTACTCGACGGGGCGCGTCGGCGTCGTGAGCCACCAGCGACCGGTCCCTTCGCCGTACTATGCGACGACGACAGCGGCAGCAACGGCGGCGCCGGAGATGACGATCGCTCCGTGATCGTTCGACGCAATTCTCCACGCGTCGTCGTCATCCCCATGTCGACGTTCTGCCGCTACCCCTTTGGCAACATCCCCGACCGATTGTGTCGTCCACCCGGCACCCAGGTCGCCGCGGCGATCCCGGGGTAGTGAATGGACCGAATCTTCGCTTGCGTCGCAGGAGCGAGGAGGTGCGCCTGCAGCCTCGATGCGCCGTCCGCATTCACTCCGGAGACCTTCCCGCGCACGACGATCGACACGAGCATGCGTTGAAGTAGCGGATCGTCGAGGACGAGTGGCTCGAGGCCGAGCGACTCTTTCTTTTGATTGCGGAGAAACGGAGTGAGGCCCCAAAGAACGTATCCACCGCGCTCCGCGGCGAGCGCCATCGCGTCGACCTTTCGGTGCTTTTGATCGTCGATGAGCCAACCGGCTCGGTCGGGTCGACCCGCGACGTTCCACAGGATCTCCGTGAGGTAACGAACGCCGTCGATATCGTTGAGGATGAATGGGCATCGTTTCTCGGCGATGCGGCGAAACGCTTCGCCCGCATCGTCGAGCCCTCGAATGCGCGCGGGATCGGACGTGGGGCCGATGAGCGCCATTTGGTTGCTGAAGATCGTGCGCGGCCACTCGCCGAAGCCATCGAGCACGAACGTCTCGGCGTCGCGATGTCCGTAGTGCGAGACGACGAGATCGGCCTCGCCCCGACGCGCCCGATCGTAGATGTCGGGGCCGGAGGAGATCGTCACCCGCAGTCCGGACGCCTTTTCGAAGTCCGCCGCGAGCGTCGGAAGGACGTCGCCCTCGACGGCCGTCGGCACGCTCGCGATTCGCACGACGTTCGCATCGCGCGGCGTCACGACGCTCGCTGCGTCGGCTCCCGGCGCATCACTCTTCGTCTTCGAGCATCCTCCGAGGAGAGGAAGGGTCGCTGCGACGACGCCGCCCGCAGAGAGACCGAGGAAGCAACGGCGATCGAGGTCGCGTTCGGCTCGTTTGCTCATGTTGGACCCATTCCTTCAGTGGGAAGCGTACGCCGCGCCGAGGCGACCGTCGACGCAGCGCGCGTTCCAGGCTGAACGGGCCTATCGGCGAACGCGTCGTCCGATGCCGCGGCCCACGTCTGCGGTTTCATCGTACGCTGCCCTGTGACCCGCGATCGATGGCTCGCAGCGTTCGCCACTGTCCTCGGAGTCAGCGCCGAAGCCTGCGCGCGCGAGGCCGAGCCCTCGACTGTCCCGGTCACGGCGTACGAAGTCCCGAGCGCGTCCGGATCGTCGGCACCGATGCTGATCACGGCCTCGACTACGCCGCCGCCCTCGATCGCCACCCCTTCGACACCGCCACCCCCGGAGCCGTCGTGCGCGTCGAAGCCGGCGCAGGGCGCGTGCGGCTCGGGCACGTGCAGCGCGAAATCGTGCGCCGCGACCGTGGCAACCTCACCGTCACCGTCGCCGTCACCGTCTCCACCGCCGCTCCCCGCAGCGTCCAGCGTCCCCGACGCCGCGCGCGTCGTCGCCTCGCTCCAGCCGAAGTTTCGCGCGTGCTACCAAACTCAGCTCTCCTCCGATCCGAACGCCGAGGGGAGCGTCACGCTGACGGTCGACATCGCCGCCGACGGAAAAGTCACGAACGTCGCGCCCGGTGGGACGACGCTCCCTCGGGTGCTCGTCGCGTGCCTCGCGACCGTCGTGGCTCGCGCGACGTTCTCGGCGCCGACCCACGGCGCGACGGCGCTCTCGCTCCCGGTCCGCTTCAAGAAATGACGCGATGACCGCGAACGCGTCCGCCCTCGCATCGCTCGTCACGATCGCGTTGCTCCTTGCCTCGTCGTCGGCGTCCGCAGAAAACGCGCCGATCGCCGACGACGCGCCCGCCGACGAGCGCGGCGCCGCCGGCCTCCGCGCGGATCTCGAACGCATCGTCTCGGCAGAAGAAGGCGGCGGCTGGTTCGTCGATCGCACGCACATCGACGCGATGTACCCGGCGCTCATTCAGTCCGTGTGCCGCGCAACGCCGAGCGCGCGAGGTCTCGCGCTCGCGCAGGTCGGCGCGCTCGGTGCGCGGACGGGTGATCCGCGTGCGCTCTTCGTCGCCGACGGCGCGATGACCTCGCGCGTCGAGCATGCGCTTCACGTCGCGCACATGCGCACGGCGCTCGAGGCCGCCATCGCGGGCGCCGAGAAAGACTGCCCGTTCTGGGCGCTCCCGATTCCGGGCTTCGACGGACGCCAGACCGATCGCAACCGCTGGACGCTCAGCCTCGAGAGCGGCGGCCTCCTTCAGCTCCGTCGCACCAACGGCGCCTTCACGTACGGCGGCGCCGGCACCGCACGCATCTTGCCCGGCTACGGCTTCGGTCGCGTCTCCATCCTCGCTGGCTTCGAGTTCGCCGGCGGCGCGATGCTCAAGCCCGGCGAGGGCGCGTCGACGTTCGTCGTCAACTACTTCCCCTCGATCCCGATCGTCGTGCGCCTCCACGACGTCAGCTGGCACTACGACTTCGAGGTCGCCGGCGTCAGCCTCTTCCAGGCCGACGACGCGCATGTGTCGTACGGCGTTCGCTTCGGCTTCGGCCTCGGTCTCCACGTGCTGCGCACGCGATCGTTCTTACCGTGGGCAGGCGCGGCGATCGCGTACGAGCACTATTTGGAGAGCGGCGGTCGACCGGTAGCCGACTTCGTGCGCGCGGGGTTTCGCGTCGGGTTTCAGTGGGATCCCCAATAACGAAACGCGCGCCGCGAAAGCGTGAGCGCGTTGTGCTAGATTGGTTGGTTCGCTGGACGTTCTTTCTTCGTTGGAGGGGTAATGAGCCGAACGACGTACGCGCGCCGTGTTGGGCGCGGCTGTGGAGTGGTCGCTGCGCTGTCCTCGATCGTCGCGTTTGCCGGGTGCGAGAGCGCGCCGCCGACGCCGGAGAGCACATCGCGAATCGAGAGCCCGATCTTCACCAACGGTGGATTCGAGATCGGCGTGGCCGGTACTCCGCCAGGGGCGCCGTGGACTGTGGCGACGTTCTTGAACCCGGGCGTCACCGTGCAAAATCCGCAGACGCGGGCGGGGCTGAACCTCGCCCCGGGCGGCAATGCGCTCACGACGATCATCGCCGGTGTGAACCTGCCCGATCCCGACCTCGGCCTCGGCGCCTCGCTTCGCTGGCCTCGCTACGGCGCGCAGTGCGGGCGCGTGAACTTTCACAGCAGCAACGCGTTCGGCAACGCGCAGAACGTGAACGCGCTCGCGCAGACGATGACGATCGCCGCTGGCGACGTCGACGCGAACGACAACCTCGTGCACGTGCGCTTCGTCGTCGCGCCCGTCCTGCAGAACCCGGTGCACGCGGCCAACCAGCAGCCGTACTACTTCGTCCAGCTCACCAACGTCACGCAGAACAAGATCCTCTACACGGACTTCAACCTCAGCGCGCAAGCCGGCGTCCCGTGGAAGACGGTGAACGGCGGCACGCCGCAAGAGATCGACTACACCGACTGGCAGCTCGTCGACATCGCGCCCGGGAACGCCAGCCTCGGGCTCGGCGACTCGGTGAAGCTCGAGATCATCGCCAGCGGATGCTCGCTCGGCGGTCACTTCGGCACCGTCTACGTCGACGGCGTCGGCACGGTCCTCCAGGGTCTCTACGTGAGCGGCACCGGGCCCGCGCAGGCGAACGCCGGCACGAACATCACGTACACGTTGACGTACCGAAATGGCGCGCTCGTCCCCGAGACGGGCGTCGTCATCGATCTCACGACGCCGCCGGGCACGACGTTTCAAGGCATCACGCCCCCCGCGGGGGCGACGTGCGTCACCCCGGCCATCGGTGCGACGGGGACGATCGTCTGCACCTTCAGCGGCCCGGTTCCGGCCGGCGCGACGGGGATGATGTCCGTCACGCTCGGCATCAACGCCGGCGCGGTCGGCACGATCGTCGAAGGCAACTACGACATCAAGTCGAACCAGGAAGGCGCGCTCCTCGGCAATCACATCGTCACGAAGATCGGTTGCGCGCTCGATACGGACTGCACCGCCGGCAACTGGTGCAACGAGAGCGGCGCGAAGTGCACGCCGACCTTGCCGAACGGAACGGCGCTCCCGACCGACGCGCCGCACGTGAACCCCGCGCTCAACGGGATGTGCACGGCCGGCGCGGGCGCGCTCGTCTGCACCGCAGGGGTCTGCGACACCGACAACAAGTGCGGACTCCTCAACAACGTCGGACCTTGCACCGTCGCGAACGGCCCTGTCCGTTGTCGATCGGGCGTGTGCGATCCGGATCTCAAGTGCGGCTACGCCGTCGGCGACGGTCCGTGCACGGTCGGAAACCAAGGCACGGTCTGCCGCTCGGGCGCGTGCAGCACGAACGGGAACTGCGAGCCGTCGGGTGGATGCAACGTCGACGCGGATTGCACCGGCGGAAACTGGTGCAGCGAGAGCACGCACGTCTGCACGGCGAAGATCGCCAACGGGACGACCCTCCCGAACGACCCACCGCACACCGGCCCGACGCTCAACGGGATGTGCACGGCCGCGGCCGCCACGCTCGTCTGCGTCAGCGGCGTCTGCGACACCGACAACAAGTGCGGTCTCAACAACGGCGACGGACCGTGCACCGTGGCGAACGGCGGCACCGTGTGCCGATCGGGCGTGTGCGATCCGGATCTCAAGTGCGGCTACGCCGTCGGCGACGGTCCGTGCACGGTCGCGAACCAAGGGACGGTCTGCCGCTCGGGCGCGTGCAGCACGAACGGGAAGTGCGAGCCGGCGGGCGGTTGCGACGTCGACGCCGACTGCACCGGCGGCAACTGGTGCAACGAGACCACGCATGCCTGCACGCCGAAGATCGCAAACGGCGGCCCGATTCCGACCGACGGTCCGCACACGTCGCCGACGCTCAATGGCACGTGCTCGGCGGCCGCTGCGACGCTCGTATGCGTCAGCGGCGTCTGTGACACCGTCGACAACGAGTGCGGCCTCGTCAATGGCGACGGACCGTGCACGGTCGCGACCGGCGGCACCGTTTGCCGTTCGGGCGCGTGCGATGCGAACGACATGAAGTGCGGCCTCGCCAATGGCGACGGACCGTGCGCGGGCGGCGCGCAATGCCGATCGAACAAGTGCAACGCGCAGATGGTTTGCGTCGGTTGCATGCGCGACGCCGATTGCGCCACGAGCGAGGTCTGCGACACCGTCGCCGGCACGTGCAAACCGAAGCCGCTCGGCGGTGACGGCGGAATGACGGGCGACTCGGGTGTTCCAACGAAGGACTCCGGAGTGCCGACGAGCGACTCGGGAGTCGCGTTCAACGACTCGGGCGTCCCGGCGAACGACGCGGGCAGCACGCCGCTCGAAGACGACGGAAGCGTCGCGGGTGGAGGCCTCTCGTGCTCCGTCGGCTCTCTCGGCATGCCGCCGAGCTCGAACGCGCTCACGGGTTTCGCTGGGCTCGCACTTGCGATCGGTGCGCTCGCGCGCCGTCGCCGACGTTGATTCGGGTAGGCGCAGCTCGACACGGGAAGCTCACCTCGACACGAAAAACCAAAGGAACCGAATGACACCGATCGCTCGTATCGGACTCGCCGCTCTGGCGCTCGCCGCGGTCTCTTCTCTGGAGTCGCCGGCGCGCGCGCAGACGGCGCAAGGGTTCTCGCTCGACCGCTTCAATCCGTCGGAGCGCGGCAGCGAATGGTTCGTCGGCGACACGCTCGACTTGCGTGGTCACGGACGTCCCGCGCTCGGCATCGTCGGCGACTTCGCGGCGCGCCCGCTCGTCCTCTACAACTCCGACGGCACGGCGCGATCGGTCCCCGTGCGGTACCAGTTTTTCGTGCACGTCGGCGGCGCGATCAACCTCTGGGACCGCGTTCGCATCGGCGTCGACGTCCCCGTCGCGATTTACCAAGACGGCGACGGCGGCACGTTCGCCGGCACGACGTACGCCGGCGTTCAGTCGGGCGGGATCGGCGATTTGCGCGTGAGCGCGGACGTGCGCCTCCTCGGGCAATACGGCGACATGTTCACGCTCGCCGCCGGCGTGCAGGCGTTCTTGCCCACCGGCGATCGCGCGGCGTACCTCGGCGACGGGAGCGTGCGCTTCATCCCGCGCGTGCTCGCCGCGGGCGACATCGGCGTGTTCGTGTATTCCGCAAACATCGGGTTTCAGTACCGCGGGCTCGACGACACGTTCGCGGGATCGCCGCGCGGCAGCGAGCTCGTCGGCGCGATCACCGCCGGCGTGCGCGTGCTCGACAAGAAGCTCGTCGTCGGCCCCGAGGTGTACGGCGCGTCGGTCGTGACGAACTCCGACGCGTTCGGCGCGCTGAAGACGACGCCGCTCGAAGGCCTCTTCGGCGCGCACTACTCGTTCGGCGGTCGATGGCGCGCGGGCGCCGGCGTCGCGACGGGGCTAAACCGCGGGTTCGGTGAGCCGCGCGTCAGGTACGTGTTCTCGCTCGAGTACGTGCCGGGCATCGAAGCGCCGCCGCCTCCGCCAC
>JAYVXB010000177.1:0-7347 GCA_043785585.1 Deltaproteobacteria bacterium
AGGCAGGTGCTCGACGGCAGGACGTTGCTCGTGGCGATCCACGATTTTGCTCCGCGCCTCCCTTGGTTCGTCTACGTCGCCACGCAGGCGCGTTTCCATTTATGGGTCATGGCGGCTTTTCGACGTCACCTCGACAGGCGCGCGATATCTCCACTTCCCGTGCTTGCTCGGCGCGGAGCGAATCGTCAGGATGCGTAGCGGAGTGCCATTTCGTCGCACTGCGGCAGTACGCGACAGGTGCAGCGGCTCGAGACGCTCGTTTCACGCTTCGCGACCCGCGCACGCACATTGCAGCTCCGTCGCTCATGACGAAATCCGCCAAGCCCGATGATCTCGACAAGCGCACGGACACGGAGAAGGCAGGCCTCGACCAGCATCGCGCGAACATGAAGGCCGGGCGCGAGGGCGGCGGAGCCGTGGCGGGAGCCGTCGGTGGTGCCGCGATCGGCTCGATCGCAGGACCTCCGGGCGCGGTCGTCGGCGCTGTGATCGGCGCGGCAGCCGGCGCGCTCGCGGGACTCGCTCTCGACGGCAGCGAGCACGACGAGGAAGCGGAGTCCGTGAAGCTCGATGATGATATCGGGATCAACGGCGGCTCGATTGGCGCGCCAAATCTGAAGCATCCGCCTGCGCGCGTCGGAGCGTATTCGGGCGCTTCCTCCGGCGCCGGTGGCAGCGCGGAAGAGGAGCCCGCCGAAGGGCCGATGCAGAAGCCGTCGGCGTAGCGCGAGCTATGACCTGCCGCTCATCGTCGCACGCTACCGCGGGCACCCCAGCCGCTCGGTACCGAGCGCTACGTCGTCGATCCACAACGTGCGCGCGCCGTCGGCTTGGTACGACTCCCAACCGAGGTCGATGCGTTTGAACTGAGGCGCGAGCCAGGGGAACGTCGCGGGTTGGTGCACGCAACCTTGGCCGGTGCCGCTCATCGTGAGATCCGTCAGCGGCTTGGTGTCGAGCCAGAAACGCATCGTGTTGTTGGGGCCGTCGAATTCCCACTCGGCGCACGACCACGCGGCCACCGGGACGACCTCGGTCGTAGCGTGGAGCCAGCAATCGCTGCTCGGCCCGACCGGCGGGCTTTGGTAGCTATCGGGCGTGTCGTAATTGGCCATCAGTTGATTGCCATTCGCGAGCGGCGTTTGCCCGCCATAGCGATAGATGGAGTGGTAGCCCTGCGACGTCGTGCCGCTCCCGTCGAGGAAGGTCCAGTGGACGTTCCCGGTCGGTGACGAATCGAGATAGAACATCATGCGTCCGAAGATGTGGTTGCCGGCGACGGGGAGGAGGCTCGGGTCGGTGAGCGAGATCATCACCGACCGGTAGCCGGCGGCGGCGGCGGCGCTCGCCTTCACGGCGTTGCGACCGCTGTGCGCGCGCTGGGCGTCGACGACGATGGTGCCGCCGTTCTCGCTCTTGCCCCATTTGCCGCCGGGTGCGCCGCCGGCCGTGTACGACTCGAAGTCGTCGCAGAAGAAGCTCTTCGCGCAAGGATCGACGCCGGCCTCCGCGTCGGCGGTACCGCGCGCGTCGGCGGTGCCGCTCGCGTCACCGTTGTTGCCGCCGTCGACGATGCTCGCATCCGAGGCGCCGTCGCCGCCCGCGCCAGCGTCGGTCGACGCGGCGCTCGCACTGTCTGCGTTGGAGCAGGCCGCGGACAGCGCGAGAAGCGCAAGCGTGCACGGGAGACGGTGGTTCATGGCGGCATCCTCCCCTTCGAGAGGTAGCAGGAGAGAGCGCGCCGAACCATTCGCGGCGAGGAATAGGGAAGCGCCGCCGGAAGCTCGGCGCGCGCACTGTGGCCCCGCCCGTGGCATCTCGCCTCGCGTTCGCGTGGTGCCTCCGCGGAAATCACCGGACGAGCTGTTGGCCCGCGCGGTGCTTATCCGGTCGTCATGAGCCTCGCGTTGCAGGATGCATGCGTCACGCTTCCATCGGGGATCTGCGCCGTCGTCGCTCGACGATCGGAGATGGATCTCGACGACGAGCCGACCGCGGTCATGCCGACGACTCTCCTCCTCGGGTTGCTCGCCGAGACCGCGCGCAACGGGCATCGGGAGCGCGTGCCGTCGATCGAGATCGTCGAGATCGATCCCGGCGACGTGGTCATCGAGCCGGAAGACGTGGTCGTCGACGACGAGCTTTTCGACGACGAGACGAAGCCGCACCACGACGACTTCGAGCAGGCCTTCGCGGCCCTCACGCGCGGTTGACGGGCGCATCGGTCGACGCGGAAGCGGACCCCGCGGACTACGGCGCTACACGAGCTTCGCTCGGGACGTCTATGATCTGCGGGATGAACGATCCCGACCGACGACATCGCGCGCGATGACCCCCGAGCAAGCCGACATCGCGCTGGCCGTGTCTTCGTTCGCCTTCGTGGACGGCGTCTACGAGCTCCGCGCGCTGCCGTCTCCCGAGTGGCCGTCCGTGCTCGTCGTCATGCGCGGCGAGGATGCGTACGAGCTCGGCGCGGTGACTGGCGCATTGCTTCGCGCTCTTCCGGATCGCGCTCGGCACCACGTCGGCGTCGTCGCGTCTCAGCGTCTGCGCGAGATCATGTTGCCGCGCGCCGAGCGATTGAAGATGAGCCCTCTCGAACGCATCGCCGCGGAATCGCGTGCGCGCGTGGGCGAGGCGCTGCGAGCGGCGCGACCGTACGTGCCGACGCCGGACCCCGAGGAAGCCAAGTCGATCGCGGCATGGGCACGCGCGGGACTCAGCCTCTGGCGCATCAGCGATGGGCGAGTCGTCGCGCTCGAAGTCGCGGGCGATCCGTTTCGCGTTCCTGTCCTCACGCCGCGTCCCCCGCTGCCCGCTCGAATCCGCACGAGGCCGCGCGTCCTCGTCGTCGCGTCCGGCGACGCGCTACGTGTCCGCGTCGCGGCGCGAGCGCGTTGGTCGTTGTCCGTCATCGCCGTCGCGAGCGTCGAGCGCGCGATCGAAGCGCTCGCCGGCGCATCCGACGTGCGCACCGTAGTCTGCTCCGAGGGCCCTCGCGGTGCACGGAGTCTCGTGCGTCGCGGGGGCGGTTTCTTTTTGTGCTCAGCTGCGCGCCCGAGAAGCGGCCACGAGATTCTGTGTTCTTCGCACGGCCATGGGGCGATCTCAGAGCCCGAACCGCTCGATCATTCGATAGAGCCGCTTGCGATCGATGCCGAGGATGCGCGCAGCCGCCGTCTTGTTGCCCGCGGTCGCCTCCATCACGCGCGCGACGTAGCGCCGCTCGATCTCCTCCATCGGCACGAGCTCCGCGGGATCGTCGCTGACGACGAGGACGTGCGATCGCTCGTACGCGCGAATCCGCTCGGGGAGATCGTCGACGCCAATCTCTTCGAAGCGCGCGAGCGCGACCGCGTGCTCCATGCAGTTCTGGAGCTCGCGCACGTTGCCCGGCCACGCATACCCGAGCAGCTTCTGCGCGGTGGCCGGTGCGATTGCAGTGATCTTCTTGCGGGCCCTCGCAACGAAATGCCCGAGGAAGTGTTGCGCCAAGAGCAGGATGTCGCCCTGCCTCGCGCGGAGCGGCGGGAGCGGAATGCGGATGACGTTGACGCGGAAGTAGAGATCTTCGCGGAAGCGCCCCTCTTCGATGGCCGACTCGAGATCGCGGTTCGTCGCGGCGATGAAGCGCACGTCGATCGGCGTCTCGGTGCTCGATCCCACGGGACGTACGACGCGCTCCTGCAGGACGCGAAGGAGCTTCGGTTGGAGGGCGAGCGGCATGTCGCCGATCTCGTCGAGGAAGATCGTCCCGCCTTGCGCTTGCGAGAAGAGACCGACGTGCGCCGTCTTCGCGTCCGTGAAGGCGCCGCGCGCGTGGCCGAAGAGCTCGCTCTCGAGCAGCGCTTCCGGGACCGCGGCGCAGTTGATCGCCACGAAGCGATGATCGCTACGACGGCTCCGATTGTGGAGGGCGCGGGCGACGACTTCTTTGCCGGTGCCGCTCTCGCCCGCGACGAGGATCGAGGCTTCCGAATCGGCGACGCGCTCCACGAGATCGTACACCGTGCGCATCGCGGGGCTGTCGCCGACGAGGTCGTCGAAGCGCGGTGCGCCGCTCGCCTCGCGCTGGAGCGCCTTCACCTGCTCGCGGAGCCGGCGGTGCGTGGCGGCGCGATCGATCGCGATGGCGAGGACGTCGATTTCCACAGGCTTGCTGATGAAGTCGTAAGCGCCGGCGCGGATCGCCGCGACGGCCGTGTCGAGGCTCCCGAACGCGGTCAGCACGATGACCGGGATGTCGGAGCGGTTGGCGACGACGCGACGACAGAGCTCGATGCCGTCGATCTCGCGCATGTTCACGTCGGTGATGACGACGTCGACCTCGTCGGTCCCGAGGCGCCGAAGCGCTTCTTGCGCGGACGTCTCCCACGAGACCGCGATGCCGCGCTTTCGCAGGCCGACTTCGAGCGTCTCGCAGAAGGCCTGATCGTCGTCGATGAGGAGAACGCTTGCTGTCACGTCGCGGCGCCCGAGGGGAGGTAGATCCGAAACGTACTCCCTTTCCCCGGCGCGCTGTCCACCGCGATCCAGCCGCCGTGCTCCTGAACGATGCCTAACGACACGGAGAGTCCGAGGCCCGTCCCCTCCCCGACGTCTTTCGTCGTGAAGAACGGCTCGAAGATGTGCGGCAGCGCGTCGGGCGCGATGCCATGTCCGCGATCGCGAACCGCGATGCAGACGAACTCGCTCTCCAGTCCGCCGTGATCGAGCGGCGGCGTCGCACGCTCGTGCCCGACGTGGACCTCGACGAGGCCACCGTCGGGAGATGCGTGGATGGCGTTGACGACGACGTTGGTGATGACTTGCTGAAGCTGTCCCGCGTCGACGTTCACGGTCGCGTCGCCGGTGCCGCGCATCTCGAACGTCGTGCGTCCCTTCTTCGCGATCGCGCCGAGCATGTCGAGCGACTCGCGCACCAGGACGATCGGATCCTTCGTGGCGCGCGCTCCACTCGTACCGCGACGTGCAAACGCGAGGAGCTGGCGGATGATCGCCGTCATGCGCTTCGTCGCATCGACGATGATGCGCGCGTACTCGGTCGCCTCCGTCGGCGTCGCTTCGCCGCTCGCGATCATCGACGCGCGCGCGGAGACGACGTTGAGCGGAGTGCCCAGCTCGTGCGCGACGCCGGACGCGAGCTTGCCGACGGTCGTGAGTCGATCGGCGTGGCGGAGCTGCTGGAGCGTCACGATCCGCGCGGCGGTCTCGCGGGCCACGCGGTCCTTGGCCGCGACGAGCTCGTCGCACATGGCGTTCATCTCGAGTGCAAGCTCGCCGAGCTCGTCCTTCTGCCGCAGCACGACGGGACCGGAGAAGTCACCGTGCCCGACCCGACGCGCCTTCTCCGCGAGCGCGCGCACCGGGCGGCCGACGAGCCAAAAGCCGAGCACGATCGACAGCGCCGCGCTGACGAGCATCAACGCCAGCGTCGTCGCCACCGTGTTGGAGACGATCTCGCGTCGATGACGCTCTTCGACGAGGAGCGATTCCGACAGCTCGATGTACCCGCGGCGCGGGCCGTCGACTTCCACCGGCACGTACGTCAGGCGTCGCTCGCTCCCGGTGTCGTCTCGTCCGATGCGGGTAACCGCTTCGCCGGTGGGGGTCGCGTCGAGTGCGGCGACGTCCGCTCCAGCCGGCGCCGCGTCGAGCCAACGGATGTGAATGTCTTTCCATCGTGCGTTCGTCGCTTCGATGATCGCAAGCGCACGTCCGCGACCGTCGTAGCGCCACACGGCCTCGGCTGCTGCCGCCAGCGAGTGCCCGATGAGCGCATGATCGCTCACTCGATCGGCCTGCAACGCCGCGACCTCGCGCCGTACACGAAGGTACCCGTTCGCCGCCAGGATCATGCACGTGCCCAGGACGAGCGCGAGGGTCAGCTTCTGGACCAGCTTCATGGCCGTACTCTCGCGCGGCCAGCACGCCGTGGCGAGCGACGACGCATCCTCGGTGATGCTCCAGTTCTGCAACGGCCACGCTCCGCTTTGCGCCGCCGCCGGACCGAACAGCGAGCCGTGCCGCTGAGCCCGAAGCTGGCGGAGCAAAATTCTGCGACCCGCACTAGACTCACCGCGATGAGGACGTCGACGCTCCGTTCGTTCACCTTTTTCATTCCGATCTTCGTCGCGTGCGCCAGTCCGCCCACCGTCCCGACGACGCCCCCCGCGGCGTCCTCGTCCGATTCGCCCGACGTGTCCGCGCAGCCCGTCGTGTCGGCGCCGGCCGATCAGGACGGCGACGGCGTGCCCGACAAAGTCGACTCGTGCCCGAAGGAAAAGGGGATCAAGACGAACACGCCCGCGAGCGGGTGCCCCGACACCGACGGCGACGGCGTTCCGGACAAAGAAGACTCGTGTCCCGAGAAAAAAGGGACGGGCAAAGCGAGCGGTTGCCCGTAGCTCCCCGCTCACGCCCGCTCGACCGCGACCACGCCCTTCACCTTCTGCAGCGCCTTCATCACCTGCTTCAGCTGCGCGAGATCGCTGCACACGAAGGTGAACAGATTCACCGCGCGCCCATCGTCGCCCGCGCGGCAGTTCGCTTCGCTGATGTTGATCCCCTGCGTGCTGAACGTCTGCCCGACGTTCGCGAGGATCCCCGGCTGGTTCGCCGTCACCACGCGCACCTGCACCGAGCGATTGATCTTCGCCTTCGTGTCCCACTCGATCTCGACGCGCCGCTCGGGATCGGTGTCGAACGCCTTGGGGCACCCGCGCCTGTGAATCGTGACGCCGCGCCCGCGCGTGATGAAGCCGAGGATGTCGTCGCCCGGAAGCGGGTTGCAGCACTTCGCGTAGCGCACGAGCACGTCGTCGATCCCGTTGATCCGGATCGCGCCTTCGTCGCGCTTGATGACCTTGCGCATCAGCTTCGCGACGGCGCCTTCGCGCAGCTCGGCGGACGGCTTGCTCTCGCGTCCTTGATCGTCCGGCGGCGCTAGCACGCCGACGATCTCGTTGACGTCGATCTTCCCGTAGCCGATCCCGACGAGCAGCTCGTCGACGTTCGCGATCTTGAACGCGTCGTAGAGCTTGCGAAGCTCCTGCTCGTTCTTCATCAGCTTGCTCGCCGACAAGCCCGCCTTGTGGAGCTCGCGTTCGAGCAGCTCTTCGCCGAGGCGCCGCGACTTGTCGCGCTGCTCGAGGCGCAAGTAGTTGCGAATCTTCGCGCGCGCGCGCGTCGTGCCGACGAACTCGAGCCAGTCCTTCGACGGGTAAGAGGCACGCCGAAGATCAGAAACAGCACGCCGAGGAACTGTCTTCGTTGCACCTTCGGACCATCGAGGCCCTCGCGCTGGCCATCGAAGCAAAGGATCACACCACTCACGACCACCTCCGC
>JAYVXB010000178.1:0-21670 GCA_043785585.1 Deltaproteobacteria bacterium
CTCAACGAGGCGGTCGAGAACTTCGACTACAAGGGGAACCTCGCGTTCGGCGACGGCAAGCTCGACGATCTCGCGCGCTCGTGCGACGGCGACGGGATCCTCGATTCGGGCGAGGCCGGCACGCTCACGCTTCGCGTGAAGAACGCGGGTTGGCTCAAGCTCTCGCACACGACCGTTCAGGTCCTGAGCCCGAGCCCGCACATCCAAATCCTGCCAGCGACGGCGAACGTCGCGGCGATCGACCCGTACGGCGTGGCGACGGTGACGGTCGCGGCGCGGATGCTGCCGGGGTTCGCGGCGCGCGAGATCGTCTCGCTCGGCGTGCAGTTCACGGACAGCGAGTCGTACTCGCAGAACGCCGGCGGGCTCGTCCCGGTCCTCCTCAACGCGGATGACGTCGCGGCCTCGTCGGCCAACGACGACGTCGAGAGCTCGCGCATCGTGTGGACGCTGTCGCACGGCACGATGCCGCTCGCCGCGTGGGCGCGCACCGGCGACGCCTCGAACCACGTCTGGCACGGCGCCGATCTCCCGTCGCCGAGCGACGAGCGCCTCGTCTCGCCGAGCCTCGTCGTCGGCACGGGCGCGCTCACGATCAAGTTCAGCCACCGCTACCAGTTCGAGTTCGCCGGCGCGGCGTACTACGACGGCGGCGTCCTCGAGGTGAGCCCGGACGATGGCGTGACGTGGAACGACATCTCGACGTACGTCAACCCCGGCTACTCGCAGACGCTCGACAACGGCGCGCCCGACAACGTGCTCAACGGGAAGAAGGCGTGGGCAGGCGACTCGGCGGGATATCCGGCGTACGTCGACGTCGCGCTCGATCTCGGCACGCAGCTCGCGAACAAGACGATCAAGCTGCGCTTCCGCGTCGGCAGCGACAGCGGCGGAACGTCCACGGGTTGGGACATCGACAACCTCAAGCTCGGCGGCATCACGAACACGCCGTTCGGATCGATCGTCGACAACCGCGTGGCGTGCCCGACGCCCGACGGCGGGATCGTCGCGCAGGACTCCGGCGTGACGCCTGACTCCGGAACGACGTCCGACGGCGGCTTCGTCGCGCCCGACGGCGGAACGACGACGGGACCCGACGCGAGCACGCCCAGCGCCGTCGCCGAGGACGACTCCGGCGCGCTCGGCGGCGGCGCGTGCGCCGCGTCGCCGATGAAGCAGACGTCGACGGGAGTCGGCGTCCTCGCGGGTCTGCTCGCGCTGGTGATCGGGCGCCGGCGTCGCGCGCGGTAGTGCCCCCGGCGTCACGCTCACGCGCACGCATCAGAAGATGTGGTTGAAGTTGACGTACAGCCCCGAGTCTTCGTCGCTGAAGCCGTAGTCGATCATGATGATGGTCGCCTCGTTCCACGCGATGCGAAGCCCGCCGCCCTGCGTCCGCTTCCATCCCTTGAGCGTCGTCTGGCCGACGTTGTCGTAGACGCGCCCGATGTCCATGAACGGCACCGCCATCAGCGCGAACCCCTGCTTCAAGGCGCGGAAATGCACGAAGGTCCACCTGACCTCGTAGTTCGTCAACGCGATGACGGGACCGACGAAGCGGTTCTGGCGAAAGCCGCGCAACGTGCGGAAGCCGCCGAGGCCCGCGTGGTTGTCGTCGATGAACGGCATCAGCGTCTGCGAGAAGAACGGCGTGCCCGAGGTCTGAACTTCGTAGACCGCACGTCCCGCGAGGACGAGATCGGCGAGCTTCGGTATCGGACTGTAGAAGCCGCGCACGGAGAGCATCCCGCGCACGTAGTCGTATTGCGAGCCGAGCGCCTTGGTGGCGAGCTCGAACGAGAGCTCGCTGTACACGCCGGTGTTCGGGTCGGGCTCGAAGTCGCGCGTGTCGAGTGAGAGCGCGAGCCGCAAGACGTTGTCGAAGCCGCCGCTGCAGCCGACGAGCAGGCCGGCCGCGCAGTCCGCGGCGAGGAACGTCGTCGCTTGAGGCACTTGCACGGCGTTGCCCGTCGCGTCCGTCGCGTCGGAGAGCTCGCCCGAATAGTCGTGCTTCGAAAAATGGGAGAGCCCGATCCCGATGAACGGGCGGAGGATGCCGCCAAAGAAGAGGCGCTCGACCCCGAGCTGCAACGACGGGCGGAAGAACTTGTAGATGTTGTACTTCGAATACGTCATCCCGGTGGGTTGCACCGCCGCCGTGGCCGCATCGAAGTCCGACGCGTGCGCGAACGTCTTGCCGGGCGCACCGGGGAACTTCAGCGGATCCATGCTCCGCGACCCGATGCCGAAATACGGCCACGCGTTCGCGCCTTCGATCTCGATCGTCCCTCGCACGCGCCAGAGCGAGCCGAGGAAATTCGGCGCGTCGTAGTCGAGCAGGTGATCCTGCGCGCCTGCCGTGCTCACGAACGTCTGCAGGATCAGCCGATGGAGGTACGGCGTGTACGCGAACAGCGGGTCGGAGCGATCGCCGTTGAAGTAGTAGTAGAGGCGCGCGCCGAAGCCGAACTTCGTATTCGGATCGTAGTTCGCGAGGGGGAGACCGGTGAAGTACCCGAGCTCCTCTTTGCGCGCGTAGTCGGTGTCGCTGAGGCGCTGCTTCTGCGCCATCCCCGCGGGGAGCGGCGGTGGCACGAACGTCGGCGGGATCGGCTCCATCCCCGGCGCGTAGCGCTTCGGCTCCTCCGCGCGCGGGCGCGTGGAGGAGGCCGGCGCCGGTCCCGCGGTCGGATCGCCCATCGCATCGTCCGCGTGCGCGCGCGTGGCGAACGTCACGGCCGGCCCAAGGGCGGCGAACGCGAGAAGGAGCAACGTGCGCGGGGCGCTCTTCATCGTGGCATCGGTCGTGGCACCGATGTCCAAGCGTACCAGGAGCGCACCAAAAGTTGCCCCTTGCCAGTCGCGCGGCGACGCGGTCGCATGGCGTGCATGGATCCGTACAGCCCGATCAACGGCATCTCGCTCGAACAATACGCAGAGCTCGGCGCCGACGTCGCCGATCACGTGAGCGACAAAGAAGCATGCGCGCGCATCGTCGAGTCCAAAGGGATTCGCCGCGCCGATTGGGACGCCGCAGTCGCGGGATGGACCGCGCGGATGCAAGACATGTCGCTGATGGGGCAGGTCGCGATGCGCTACATGCCGCTCTACCAGGCGGCGCTCGCGCGAAAGAAGGGGACCGTCGACTGCTCGTGGGAAGACTTCCTCACGCTGTCCGCCGCGCAGAAGGCGTGGGGCGCGGATCGCACGTACGCGTTCTACCAGCTCGACGCGACGATCTGGACGCAGGTCATGGGGCCGTGGATGCAGCGCGTGCCGACCGATCCGCGTTACCAGATGTACGGGATGCTCGTGGAGCAAGAGGCACAGCGTCTCGCGCAGGGCGGACAGCCGCGGCCGGTGAGGCTCACGAGCAGCCAGACGGGTGGCGCGCCGCAGCCGGTCGCGCAGCCGCAGGGTCAGGGGATGAACGCGCAGCAGGTCGAGAACCAGATGACGGCGGACGCGGTGCGCGCGCAGGTCGCGGCGACGATGGCGGCGGCGCAAGCGCAGTCGGCGGCGGCGTACGGGAACGCGTCGCAGAACGTCGGCGTGCTCGGACGCGGTGTGCTCGGCGCGGTCGGCTACGGCGCGATCGCGGCGGGAATCGGGCCGGGGATGGCGGTGCTCGTGCAGTGGTCCGACGGTCAGAAATATCCGGCGACGGTCGCGCAGGTCGGCGGCGGTCAGGTGTGCGTCGCGTTCGGTGACGGACGACAGATGTGGGTTCCCGAGACTGCGGTGTCGCGACGCCAATGAGCGATGAGCAGATCAAATGCCCGCAGTGCGGCGCGGCGCTCGGGCCGGCTGATCTGCAGATGAAGGCGTGTCGCTACTGCGGCACGATGCACCCGCACGTCGCGCGCGCGGCGGAGAAGGTCGAGCTGGTGAAGCAGATGCTCGCGCCGGGGCCGGGCGGGATCCCCGCGGCGATGCAGGGGGCGATCGCGCCGTGGGCAGGGATGATGCCGAATTACGGCGCTCCGCCGCCGCAGCCGCCGTATCCGGGAGCGCCCGCAGCGCCGCCGCCGTTCGGCGGACCGGTGGGGACCGCGGGCTACGCCCCAGCGATGTACGGCGCGCCCGCAGCCTTCGATGGCGCGCGCGCCGTTCGGCGAGGCATCGGTGCGATCGTCATCGTCATCATCGCGTTCACCTTCGTGCTCGTCCTCGCGGGCGCGGGCCTCGCGTTTTGGCTGACGTCGCGCTGACGCGCCTCATCCACGTGACGATCGCGTCGAGCACGCGCGCGTAGACGACGTCTTGGGGAACGCCGAGTCGCCTCGGCACCGCGAACGAATGATCTCCGTTCTCGACCGCGACGATCTCCGTGCCCGTGTGAAGCCGCCGGGCGATCGGGTCGAGCTCGTCGGGCGTGCCGAGCGGGTCGCGCTCGCCTTGGCAGAAGAGCATCGGCGCTCGGACGCGCGGCAGGTGCTCGCTGCGGAGCTGCGTCGGCTTCGTCGGCGGATGCAGCGGATAGCCGAGGAAGACGAGCCCCGCGACGGGCCCGCACGTTGCGTCCTCGCCATGCGCCGCGACCTGCGACGCGATTCGCCCGCCCATCGACTTGCCGCCGAGAAAGAACGGCGCCGTCGTCGCGCGCGCGCGCACGTCGGCGATGGCTGCGCGCCAGCGCGCCTCGAGCGCGTCGTTCTTGTCGGGGAGCTTTCGCCCGCGCTCCATGTAGAGAAAGTCGAACGTGAAGACGTCGACGTCGCGCGCCGCAAGCTCGCGCGCAAAGTGCACCAGGAACGGATGTCGCTGTCCTGCGCCGGCGCCGTGAGCGAGCACGAGCGTCGCGCGCGCGTGTGCGGCGGTGTAGCTCGCGATGATCATGCTGCGTTCCGTCACAGCGCGAGCCTAAGCTCATGCCGACTCGCGCGTGTCCGCGATTCAGGCGACAATGCCCTGTGGTGCGCTGTGAGCAGCATGATCTCGCCGCCGGCCCCGACGGGCTGTGCGTCGTCTGTCGTCGGGGCCCGAGCATGGCGCCGACGCCCTCGCAGAGCGATGCGTCGGAGACGAACCGCAGCGTCTTCGTCGTGATCGCGATCGCGGCGATCGTCGTCGTCTCGGCCGGCCTCTCGTACCGCGTGCTTCGCGATCGCGCGATCCTCGCCGAATCCGAAGCGACGACGGCTCCCGCGCAAACAGCGACCGCTGCGGCGGTTGCTGGCGGTGTGCGCGTCATCGTCTACACGACGTCGTGGTGCCCGCACTGCAAGCGCGCGAAGACCTGGATGACCGCGCGCAACATTCCGTACGAAGAACGCGACGTCGAAGCGTCGCGCGAGTACGCGAACCAACTTCGTGCGCTCACGGGAAAAGGATCGATCCCCGCGTTCGACGTCGACGGAAAAGTCAGCGTCGGATTCAACGAGACCGAGCTCCTTGCGACGTACCAGCGCGCCGTTGCGCGGAAAGCGCCACGATGAACGTGAAAGCGCAGGGGCTCCTCAACGCCGCGCAGTGGATCGAGCAAACGTACGGACAGCCGGCGCTCCGCGACGTCGTGCGCTCTTGTGGTCCCGCGGTGCGCGATCGCTACACGTCCGCGATCGCCATCGAGTGGCACCCGATCAGCGAGCTCATCGAGTTCCTCGGCGCGGCGGAGACGGTGCTCGGCAAGGGCGACGGAAAGCTCGCCGAGGAGATCGGCGCTGCGGGCGCGCGCACGAACATGCGCGGCAGCTTCGCGCGGATGCTCTTCTACATCGCGAAGCCCGAGTTCTTGATGAAACGGATCGCGACGTTGTGGAGCCAGTTCAACGACGCGGGATCGATGCAGCTCCTTCACATCGATGACTTCTCGTCGACGATCGAAGTGAAGGGGGTACCCGAGCCGAGCTGGCTCTTCTGCTGCACGCTCACCGGCTGGGGTCGCGAGGTCGTACGCGCGATGGGTGGGAGTGATCCGCGATCGAAGCACGTCGAGTGCCGAGCGCGCGGCGCGCAGCGGTGCGTCTGGAAGCAGACGTGGACGGGCGTGTCGGCGAACGAAGCGGCGGCGCGAGAGGCCGAGCGCGCGTCGACACGGTTCCGCGGCGCCGCCTCCGCGCCGCCGAGCAGGCCACGCAAGCCGGAAGGCGATGGCGGATGACGCGAGCGCGCGCGTCCGCGAAGTGCTACGAGCGCGCGCGTGATTCGTCTCGACAACGTCGGCAAAAGGCATGGGAAGCAGATCCTCTTCGTGGAGGCATCTGCGAGCGTCTACAAAGGCGAGAAGGTGGGCCTCGTCGGCCCGAACGGCTCGGGTAAGTCGACCATCTTCAAGATGATCGTCCGCGAAGAGCAGCCGGACGAAGGGCAGGTCACGGTCGATCGCGGCGTGACGGTCGGTTACTTCAGCCAGGACGTCGGCGACATGAGCGGCCGCACCGTCGTCGCCGAGGCGATGGACGGTGCGGGACCGGTGAGCGTGGTCGCTGCCGAGCTCAAGGAGATGGAGCACGCGATGGCGGATCCGGCGCGCATCGACGAGCTCGAGCAGCTCATCGAACGCTTCGGCGAGGCGCAGGCACGCTACGAAGAGCTGGGCGGCTACGGGATCGAAGCCAAAGCGCGCGAGATCCTCGCCGGCCTCGGCTTCAGCCAGGAAGTGATGGACGGCGACGTCGGCTCGCTCTCCGGTGGATGGAAGATGCGCGTCGCGCTCGCGCGCATCCTCTTGATGCGCCCCGACGCGCTCCTGCTCGACGAGCCGACCAACCACCTCGACATCGAGTCGATCCTCTGGCTCGAAAACTTTCTGAAGAACTACGAGGGTGCGCTCATCATGACGTCGCACGATCGCGAGTTCATCAACCGCATCGTGACGAAGATCGTCGACATCGACTCGGGCGATCTCACGACGTACACCGGGAACTTCGATTTCTACGAGCGGCAGTGCGCGATCGCCGCCGAGCACAAAGAGGCGCAGTACGCGCGCCAGCAGGCGATGCTCGCGAAGGAGATGCGCTTCATCGAGCGCTTCAAGACGCACGCGGCGAAGGCAGCGCAGGTGCAGTCGCGCGTGAAGAAGCTCGACAAGATCGAAAAGGTCGAGCCACCGAAGCAGCGCAAGGCGCTCCACTTCGACTTCAAGCCGCCGCCGCGATCCGGCGAGGACGTCGTCAACATCGTCGGCGTGAAGAAGGCGTACGGCTCGCGGGTGATCTACGACCATTTCGACTTGCTGATCCGTCGGCGCGAGCGCTGGTGCGTGATGGGCGTGAACGGAGCCGGCAAGTCGACGCTATTGAAGCTCGTCGCCGGTGAGTCGAAGGCCGACGACGGGATCGTCAACGTCGGCGGCAGCGTGAAAATGGGCTACTTCGCGCAGCACGCGATGGAGCTCCTCGATCCCACCGGGACCGTCTGGGACACGCTCGTGCACGCGTTCCCGCACGCGACGATCGGATCGCTCCGGACGCTCGCGGGCGTCTTCGGGTTCTCGGGCGACGACATCGAGAAGCCGTGCCGCATTCTCTCGGGTGGAGAGAAGGCGCGTCTCGTCATGGCCAAGATGCTCTACGACCCGCCGAATTTCTTGGTCCTCGACGAGCCGACGAACCATCTCGACATGGCGACGAAAGAGATGCTCATCGAGGCGCTCCGCGACTTCGAGGGCACGATGCTCTTCGTGTCGCACGATCGGCATTTTCTCGCCGCGCTATCGAATCGCGTCCTCGAGATCAACGCGGACGGGATCCACAAGTACGGCGGCGGCTACGTCGAGTACGTCGGCGAGAGTGGGCACGAGGCGCCGGGCGTGCGGAGCTGACGCAGCGACGTCGGCAAGGTCGCGCCGCAATCGGCTAGTCTGCGTGCATGCGCGGTCGTCTCGCTTCGCTGTCCGTCGTCACGTTCCTCGTCGCCCTCTCCTTCGCCGCGTGCTCGAGCAGCACGCCGTCGAACGGCACCGTCGACGCATCGACCGGCGACTCCGGCGGATTCTGTCGGAGCTGCGAGTTCGTCGTCGGCAGCCCGATGGGGTTCTCCGATCCGGCGATGTGCCCGAAGAACACGTGCCCGACTCCGCCGAACGGCAATCCGAAGTCGTGCATGCTCTGGTGCTGCGTGCAGTCGCCGAGCGCCGCGCCGTTCGCGTATCCGTGCGACTTGCAGGATGCGTCGGTCGATGCGAGCGGCGACGCACCGACCGCCGATGCGGACGCGACGCTCGACTGACGGACGCTACTCAGCCGTACGAACGCACGACATGCTTTTCATGCATTGATGGCGGCGTGGCGATTTTCGGATCAATACTCAGGGTTGGGGGAGAAGGCGGTTTCCGTGCAGAGAGTCTCGTTCCCGATTGCGTGCCTGATGATTTCGATGGCGGTGGGGGTGGTGGGCGTCGGTTGCTCGTCGTCGAGTGCCGATGGTGGCGCGGCGGACGCATCGTCCGGTCCGCCCGACGGAGGCGGCGCCGACTCGTTGGCCGCGGACAGCGCGCTGGACACAGCGAGCCCGTACGACGCGGCCGCGATCATCGCCGCGCGCCCGTACACGCTGCACGTCCCGACCGGCGTGACGCCGACGACGCTCGCGCCGCTCCTCGTCATGTTCCACGGGTTCAGCGTGACGGGCGCGGTCGAAGAGTCGTACATGCGCATCGCCCCCGTCGCTGACGCTCACGGGTTTCTGTATGCCTACGGCGACGGCACGAGCGACAAGGACGGCAACCCGTTCTGGAACGCGACGGACGGCTGCTGCAACCTTTACGGCTCGCCCGTCGACGACGTCGCCTACTTCGACGCGATCGTCGACGACGTGTCCGCGAAGTACAACGTCGACAAGAAGCGGATCTACGTCCTCGGTCACTCGAACGGCGGGTTCATGGCGCACCGCCTCGCGTGCGAGCGCTCGTCGCGCGTCGCGGCGATCGCCGCGTTGGCCGGCGACAACTATTTGGATCCGACGAAGTGCAAACCGTCGGAGCACGTCGCCATCCTCCAGGTGCACGGCGACGCCGATCAGACGATCCTCTACCCGGGCGGATCGACGTCGCAAGGCGCGTATCCATCGGCGCACGCGAGCGTCGCGTCGTGGGCGCAGAAGAACGGTTGCACCGGCGCGCTCGGCGGGGCCGCGACGCTCGACCTCGACGCGAACTTGGCGGGCAACGAGACGAAGGCCGAGACCTACGCCGGCTGCCCCGCGGGAGTCGACGTCGCGCTCTGGACGATTCAAGGCGGTGCGCACGCGCCGGCGTTCAATCGCCCGGCGTGGGGCGAGAACGTCTGGACGTTTTTGAGCGCGCACCCGAAGCCGTAGCGCGGCACCGGTCACCACTCTGACGGGCGATCTTGACGCTCGCGAGCGTAGTCGTGCGCGGGGAGGGCGCACGTGCCGGCGTGTCGTCTCGACGAGCGACATCCGATTGCAGTGCATGCCGGCCGTGCTAGCGATGCATCCATGCGAGCCCACCTTTTTACCCTCTTCGCCGTCGCGTCGCTCTCCGTCGTCGCCGCGAGCAGCCAAGCCCCGGCCGAAGATCGCCCGGAGGAGAAGAGGCACCTCGCGTGCACCGGTCAGCAGTGCAGCGTCTCCGACTACGCGGGGAACGTCCCGGCGAATTTCGCGCACGCCAAGATGCTCGCGCTGGGCTGCGAGAAACCGTTCGATCACCTCGGCGGGATCAAACCGGGGCAGACGTCGTGGGTCGGCTGGAGCTGTCCCAACACGCATGCCGTGACGTCGCAGTTCACGACGCTCCCGCACCACTTCTCCGACGGGTGCCTCAAGGCCCGCCACGGTCGCGTCTACGTGCCGATGTTCGAGGCGACATGCAGTGTCGCGCCATGGGCGTACAGCAAGGAGCTCAACGACAAGGCGAGGCGGCTCGGATGCGGCGAGGTGCTCCACTACTCGCCTGGCACCGGCAACGGTTTCCTCGGCGGGAAAGGAAGCGTCTGCCCCGAAACGAAAGCCGTTCGCGAGTACCTCCGCGAGCCGGGGCATTTGCACATCGGCTACCGAGGGCCGTATTGCGACGGGTGCATCAAGGTGCCTGCCGGACACCTTTTCGTCTTCTGGGACGGAGAGATCGGGCCGAACTGCCCGAACGGTTGCCCGAACACGGGCGGGCCGATCGAGATCTGATCGCGCGGATCGCTCGGCCTCTCGGGGCGTGAAGGAGACGCGGACCGACACCCGCCTTCATCGCTTGCGGCGCGACGGCACTGTACTCTTCCTGCATGGCACGACGGACGGCTTCACTTTTTGGTTTGGTCGCAGTGGTCGTATCGAGCGCGCTCTTCGCCGCGTGCGGGAGCAGCGGTGACGGATCGTCGTTCAACAACGGCACCGACGGCGGAAGCGGAGACGACGGATCGGGAGGCGGCGACGGCGCCGTCGACGATGCGCCGAGCTTCGGCAACGACATCGTCTCGGTCGAGATCACGCCGAAGGATCCGATCATCGACGTCGTCAACGGCACCGTCCCCGGCCCGACGACGTTCACCGCGATGGGCACGACGAAAGCGAACCTGAAGGTCGCCGTCACGGGCTCGTGGACATACGATCGCTACGACGTCGCGACGATGGATCAACTCGGTGGCGCGTTGAAAGCGACGGGCTTCGTCGGCGGCGTTGGCAAGGTCGCGTTCGCGTACAAGACCCTCAAGGCGACGACGACCGCGACGGTTCGCCTCAAGCTGACGAGCGATCCGATGATGATCGATCCGGCGATCAAGACGAAGTTCGGCCAAGCGACGGCTCCCGACGCGGCGATGAGCCTCGTCTATCCGTACGATCGCACGGTGTTCCCGCGCGGGCTGCTCGGACCCGTCGTGCAATGGAACGGCGGCGCCGCGGCGGACATCTATTACATCCGCGCGACGAGCCCGACGGCGACGTTCGAAGGATGGGGGACCGTTCCGCCTCCGTCGCGTTACTCGTTCCCGGTGATGCCGATCGACGTGTGGCGCAAGCTCACCGACTCGACGTCCGGAAACCTCGACATCTCGGTGCAGCGTTACGACGGAACGACGGCGTACCTGCCGAAGACGCAGAGCTGGACTGTCGCGCCGGCGAACCTCGCCGGGACGATCTACTTCTGGGAGGTCAACAACGGGAACGTCGTGCGCATCCAGCCGGGCGCGACGGCACCGCAGTCGTTCCTCACGAAGCCCAGCGGCGCGACCTGCGTGGCTTGCCACAGCGTCTCGAAGAACGGGAAGCGGCTCGTCGCGTCGTTCAACGGGGCCGCGAGCCCGTGGGGTACGTTCGACGCGAACGGCACGAGCCTCTTCACATCGGACACCAGTCCGAGCGCGAGCACGTACGCATCGGGCTTTCAGGCGATCTCGCCGGACGGCGAGTTCGTGCTCTGGCGACATTGGAGCGACTCGGGTTTCGGATCGCTCGGGCACCTCTCGCTCAGCACGTACAACGACGCGACCGAGCTCGCGCAGCTCAACCCGGGGACCGGCTCGCCGGCGCACCCGGTGTGGTCGCCCGCGGGAACGCGCGTCGCGTTCAGCGTGCGCACCGACGGCAACGGCCTCGACTTCACGCAGTCGACGCTCTGGATCACCGACATCAACCTCGCGACGAAGACGTTCTCGAACACGCACAAGATCGTCGACAACAACGGCACGCGCCCGACGACGACGTACCCGGCGTTCAGCGCGGACTCGCAGTGGATCGCGTTCGAGCGGTCGACGCAGGCGCGCTCGCGCGGCGGACAGAGCGAGATCTGGCTCACGAGCGTCGACGGCTCGGTCATGATGCCGCTCGACAACACGAACGGCGTCAACGTCATCACGCAGACCGACGCGAACTACGAGCCGACGTTCATGCCGGTCGCGGTCGGCGGATATTTCTGGCTCGTCATCGTGTCGGAGCGAACGTACGGCAACACGCTGACCGACACGGTGCCGAGCACGCGCCACAAGCAGCTGTGGGTGACGGCGATCGACGCGATGCCGAAGGCGGGCAAGGATCCGAGCCATCCGGCGTTCTGGCTCCCCGGGCAGGACATCGGAAACCAGAACATGCGCGGCGAGTGGGCGCTCGATCCGTGCAAGACACTCGGTCAGTCGTGCCAGGCGGGCTACGAGTGCTGCGATGGCTTCTGTCGCAGCGGCGACGGCGGAGCGCCGGTGTGCGTGATGAAGCCGGCGGGGTGCGTATCGAACGGCGACGCCTGCATGGTCGCGGCCGATTGCTGCGCGGCGAACGCGCAGTGCGTCGGCGGATTCTGCACCGACAGCCCGCGCTGACACGGTCGAAGCGCCGGCGTGCTATGCGGGCGGGGACATGCACCCGCTCATCGCCGCACTCCTAGGCGTCATCGAAGGGCTCACCGAATACCTGCCGGTGTCCTCGACGGGGCACCTCATTCTCGCGGGGTACCTGCTCGGTCAACACGACGAGGCGGCGGGCGCGTTCGAGATCGTGATCCAGCTCGGTGCGGTGCTCGCGGTCGTCGTGCATTACCGATCGCTCCTCGCGAGGCACACCGCAGGGATCTTCGCGAAGAAGACGGAGTCGCTGCGTCTACTCGTGGCGCTCGGGATCGCGTTCGCGCCGACGGTGGTCGTCGGGCTCCTCGCCAGGAAAGCGATCAAGGCGTACCTGTTCGGGCCGCTGCCGGTCGCCGCCGCGCTGGTCGTCGGCGGCGTGATCATGATCGTCATCGAGCGCTTGCGCTCGAAGCGCGGCATCGTCGGTGAGACGGGCCTCGAGCACGTGACACCGAAGCGCGCACTCGCGATAGGTATCGGGCAGTGCGTGTCGATGTGGCCGGGATCGTCGCGGTCGATGTGCACGATCGTCGCCGGGCAGCTCACGGGTCTCTCGACGACGACGGCGGCGGAGTTCTCGTTCTTGCTCGCGCTGCCGACGCTCGGCGCGGCAACGGTGTACGAAGCGTACAAGTCGAGGCACGAGCTCGCGTCATCGTCGATCGGCGGCGTGAACCTCGCCATCGGCCTCGTCGTCTCGTTCCTCGTCGCCTGGGCGGTGATAGCGGCGTTCCTCAAGTACCTGCAACGCCGAGGCCTCGAGCCCTTCGGGTACTACCGAATCGTCGTCGGCGTCGTCGTCTTCTGGCTGCTCGCGCGCTGACGTATACTCCCTGGCACCGATGAACCTCCGACGACTCGTCCCCCTCCTCGCGATTTCGATCGCCGCGCTCTCCGGCTGCAGCCACGATCCGCTCGACGTCGCACCGAGCGTCGATCTCCAGCGATTCCAGGGCAAATGGTTCGAGGTCGCGAAGCTCCCTCGGTCGACGCAGGCCGACTGCCAAGCGACGACGGCGTTCTACACGGTCAACCCGGGCGGCGACATCGACGTGCGCAACGAGTGCCATCTCGGGAGCGCGAGCGGTCAGCTCAAGTCCGTCGTGATGAAGGCGAAGGTCGACGATCCGTCGGTGCCGGCCAAGCTCTCGCTCGACATCGGCGGCTTCTACGGCGACTACTGGATCCTCGAGGTCGGCGAGCACTACGACTACGCGGTCATCGGCACGCCGTCGCGATCGTACCTGTGGATCCTCAGCCGCACGCCTTCGCTCGATCCTGCGACGCTGAAGGGGCTCTTGGATCGCGCTGCGGCAAAGAAGTTCGACACGTCGAAGCTCGAGTACACGCCGCAGCCGCAGCCGTGAAACGCGCCACGCGTGTGAGGGTCGCGGTCGTCGCGTTGGCGGTCGCGCTTCACGCGTTCGTTCTGGTCGGCGGCGCGTCGGCGTCGACGGAGTACTCGCCCGAGATGCAGCGCGTTCTCGCGCTCACGAGCGCGCCGAAGTGCGATCTCTGCCACGAAGGGGCCGACGGCGGGAAGGTGGACACGCCGTTCGCGCGTTCGATGATCGCGCGCGGGCTTCGCGGCGGCGGAGACCTCGCGTCGCTCCGCACGGCGCTCGACGCGATGAAGCGGGATCGCGTCGACAGCGACGGCGATGGCGCGTTCGATCTCGACGAGCTTTCGTACGGCGGCGATCCGAATCGCGCAGACAAACCGGAAGGCGCACCGGGACCGGCGCCGACGTGGGGGTGCTCGGTCGGGCGAGGGGAGGGGAATGGGCTGGGAGTCGCGGTCGTTCTCGCGATCGTGATCGCCGGTCGTCGGTCGAGGTCGCGGTCGAGGTCGAGGTCGCGGTCGCGGTCGCGGTCGCGTACGGCCGCGGCCTTTGCCCTCGCGATGGCGGTCGCCGGATGCGCGGCATCCGCGCCTCGCGGACCGGACGCGCCGACGTCGCCGACCGCGAGCTCGAGCGCGCCGCCCGCGCCGCCTCCGCGCGTCGATCTCACGCCGGACAAGATCATCGACATCGAGCCGCGCACCGTGGTGCTGGCCATCGCGATGGGCCCGCTGCGAACGCATCCGATCGGACGACAGCTCGGACCGCTCGTCGCAGCGATGCCGCAGTGGAAGGACGTCGTGCAAGGCGTGCTCACCGATCCTCTTCGCGACGTCGACTGGATCTACATGGTGGGGCCGTCGCTCGCGAGCTCGGAGAAGGGGGCGCTGCTCGTACGGCACACGCTCGCCGACGCGACGATCGAGGAGCGGCTCGATCTGCTCGTGCAGCGCTCGCCGTCCGCGGTGCCGTACGAGATCGGCGTGGCGGGGGCGAAAGCGACGCTCGCGAACTTGGGTGGCGGCGGGCCGCGCGTCATCGTGCGTGCGCAGCCGAACGTGATCGCGCTCGTGCCGCCCGACATCGCGCGCACGGTCGCCGCGACGCTCATGCGCAGTCGCGTCCTTCCGCCGCTCGGCGGAGCCGAGGTGCTCCGCACGACGGTCAAGGAGCCGCATCGACGGATGCCGCAGGTGCCGGCCGCGATCACCGAGGCGCACGTCCTCGTCATCGCGAACGACGACGGGGGCGCCGAGGTCAACGCCGATGGCACGTGCGCCGACGACGCGGCGGCGACGGCGGCCGCCGACGAGCTCCGCGCGACGATCCAAAAGAACAACGGGATGATCGTCCGGATGGTGACGAAAAACCTCCTCGGAGGCGTGACCGTCACGGCGGTCGGCTCGCACGTCCACGTCCACGCGGCGCCGACGCAGGATCAGCTCGACGCGACGCTGCGAATCATCGCGGCGATGCTCGGCGTCGAGCTCGGACGATAGACGCCGCGCGTGTGACCTAAGAGCCAGGCGCGTGCTACGTTTCGTATCGATGCGACGCGTCCTCGTGCTCCTCGCCGCCGTCACGCTCGGATTCGCCGGCGCGAGCGCGCTCGGCACCCCCACCGTCGCACGCGCCGCTCCTGCCGCGCCGATGCTCTCGAGCGACGCCGCGGTCACGGTGTACGGCGCGTCGTGGTGCTCCGCATGCAAATCGCTCGAGCGCGGCCTCCGCGATCGAAGCGTGCCGTTCGATCTCGTCGACGTCGATCAGAACCCCAAGGCGTACGAGGTCGCGAAGCGCGCGACCGGGAAGAACGTCGTGCCGATCACGAGCGTGTCGCGCGGTAGCGACGACCTGACGTGGATCGTCGGCGCCGACGTCGACGCGATCGAGAAGGCGTACCGCGGCGAGTGACGCGCGGTCGCGCGGTGCGCGATCAGCGCGTCTCGACGATCGCTTCGCTGAGGGTTTCGAGCGACTCGCCGACGTTCTGCACGTTGCGAAGCGCGGAGTCGTCGAGGCCGACGTTGGCGGCGCGCGCGGCGTCGTGCGCGGTGAACGCGCGCGTGAGCGCCCGGACGTGCTGACGGATGCGATCGTCGACCATCGCGACGACCGCGTCGGACGCCGCGGGGACGCCCGGAGTGCGTCGGCGCTCGAGGCGAACGCGGGCCTCGGCGAGGCGCAGGAGCGAGCGCCACGTTTGGCGCACTTGCCGCATCGCCTGTCGATCGAGAACGACGTCGTCGGCCGTTCGACGCAACGCCGCGCCGTCGCGCAGCGCCGCGCGTGAAGGCTCGCCGACCCCCTCCGAGGCCGCGTCGAGCGCGTGGGCGAGTGGATCGTCCGCTTCGACGAGGAGAGGAAGCGCCACGATGACGGCGCCGACGACCGCGGCGACCACGCGCACCGCGATCGATGACGATGCGAACGCGCTCGAGATCCCTCCGGCGATCGCGCCACCGATGATCGCGAGTCCAACGTGCGCCACGCGCGCGCGGCGATCCCGAACGCGCATCGAACGCTCTGCCATCGCAAAGCCCACGAGCGCCGAGCCCGCGAGCGGCGCCCACACCGGCGAGAGAAGCGTCGCCGCGAACGCGCCCGTCGCGCCCCCCGCAATCGCGAGCGCCTGCACACCGCCGCTCGCCGCAACTGCGAGTAGGATCCCCAACGCGACGAACGCCAGCGATCCGCCCACGACCCCGAGCCGCCCGACGACCGGCATCGCACCCAACGCGCACGCCGCCGCGACGAAGAACGCGATCCGTTTCATCGTCAGTAGCTCTTGCGGTTCATGTTGTCGTTGTCCTTTTGTGCGCCGCCCTTCGCCGCGCGCTTCCACGCTTCGCTCGTCGGCGCGGACGTCGCCATCGTCGCGGCGCTCCCCGCGTAGTCCTGCTTCTGCTGCTCGAGCGCGGTCGCGACAGGCTTCGGCGCGACGGCCGCGGCCGCGGACAAGTCGCGCTGGTTCTGCTGCATGAGCGACTTCGCGCGCGCCGTGTCGCCTTGCGTGTACGCCGCCGCTGCTTCGAGCTGCCGCGCCGACGCGAGGACGCTCGTCGCGTTCGCGAGCACCGCTCCGTCGATTCCGGCGGTCACCGCCGATTCGTCCGTCGATGCGACGAGCTGCAGCGCCGGCAACGACGCCTCCGCCGCCCCTGCGCCGAGGCGCTTCCACGCCACCGTGCCGGTGAGCGCGCGCCCGTCGCCCGCTTCCATCGCGACGCTCAGCTCGACGACCACGCGTCGTTCGTCGCCCGCGAAGAGGGAGCCGACCTTCAGCTCGACGTCGTCGCCGTGCGCCGTCGCGTCGGCTCCGAGCGCTCGCACGAAGCGCACGCCTTTCGGGAGCGCGAGGTGTGCCGTCGCGTTTTCGATCGTCGTCGCCGCTGTCTCGTCGAGCTCGCGCTTCAAGAACTTCGCGATCGCCGCGCCGTCCTCGACGAACGCGAAGTTGCCGTGACCGAACCGCGAGACGCTCGACATGTACCCTTCGTCGAAGTCGAGCCCGATCCCGAGCGACGACACGACGACGCCGTGCTCGAAGCTGTCGCTCGCGAGGCGCTCGGCCTCTGCGCGGGTCGAGTCGAGACCGTCGCTGACGAGCACCACGCGTCGCACGCGCCCGCGGTCGGCGTCGGCGAGCGTCTTCATTCCGCTCTTGAGGCCGCGCGGAATCGCGGTGCCGCCACCGGCGCGGAGCGCACGAACCTTCGCGATGAGCGACTCGCGGACCTCGCCGACGCGCGCGAGCGACTGCACGACCTCGCTGTCGTCGGAGTAGCGCACGACGGCGATCTCGTCGTTGTCGCGCATGTCGCGCACCATCCGAACGACCGAGTCCTTCGCCTGCTGCATCTTGTCGCCCTCCATCGAGCCCGATGTATCGAGCACGACGGCCATCGCGAGCGGCGCGTGCGCGGCGGCGCGATCGACGGCATCGGCGCTCATCGTGAGCACCGCGAACACTTGGCGATCGCGTCCGGCGAGCACCTTCGTGTGGCTGAGCGCGAGCGCGCCGTGCGCTCCGCCTCCTGCGAAGGACCCGCCGTTGACCGCGGTCGCGAGGAGCGCGCCCGTGATCGATTCGGTCGGACCCGTCGGCGCGATCGTGTGCGCGTCGGAGCGAGCGCGGAACAGAATGCACCCGCCGGTAGCGAGAACGAGCGCGCCGGCCGCGAGACCGCGACGGACGCGCGGTGTGCGCAACCACATGGAAATCGACATGGCTCTGCCTCCGGCGCGAAGGGCGGCGTTGGCCGCGTGCGCCTGGGTGAGACGGTTGGGAAGCGAAGCGTCTTGGCTTAGGACGCGCGGCGAGCCGGATCGATTTCCACCGAGATCGTTTTTCTCACGCTTTCTTCGCGGCGAGCGGGAGGGCGTCCGTCATCTCTTCGTCGATGCGTCCCATGATGGAGGCGAGCGCCGCGTCCGGAACGCCCGCGCCGTGCGCGATTTTCTGCAGCGCGGCCATCTCGGGGGGATCGATGCCGTGGCTCACCTCGGCGACGATCGTCGCCACTGCGAGCCCGAGCTCCGCGCACGCGAGCGCCTTGAGGCGCGCTCCCAGCTTCTCGCACCGTGCCGCCATCCCTTCGACCGAGAGCGCACGCTCGGCCCCCTTCACCAGGCGCGACCGCGTCTCGTCGTCGAGCACCCGATCGCAGAGGGTACGCGCGACTTCGTCCATCACCTCGCGCTCCGCGACGTCCGCGTCGTGGTCCGCGATCGCGACCAAGCTGGCAGCTTCGAGGAGCGTCGCGACGAGCGCGCGTCGCTCGCGTTCGCCGAGCGCGCGCAGCGGTGCCGTCAGATCGTCCAACGACGCGAGCACCCCGACGACCGGCGCGCGCGTGCTCCCCGGCTCGAACTGGTAGTTCTCGATCGCCTTCGCGTGCTCGCCGAGCATCTTGCGCAGCGCCTTCTCGAGGCCGAGCGGCGACAGCTTGCCGAGCCCGAACGAGAACCCGTGCGGCGGCGCGTGCGCCACGATCTCGACGCGTGTCCCCGTCGGCGACGCTTCGAATCGTGCGACGTAACGACCACCGGTGTTCGGCCCTTCGACGAAGCGTTTCACCCACGTCCCGCCGTCTCCCTGTTCGATCGCGAAGTCGTCGACGATCGCGCTACCGAGGACGTGGATCTCCTGCCGCGCGCGCCTCTCGTGATCGCTCTCCGTCGCCCACGACAACGTGACGCCGTGATACGGCTGCGTCGCGATCGCCGCTGCGAGATCGAAGAAGTGAGCGCGCACCACGTCGGGCGCGCGCGCGATCTCGACGGACGCGGCCGCGGTGGGAAGAGGCGGTGGGCTCATGCGCCGAGCATAGCGCCGGTGCGAGCGAGACTAGGGCGTCGCGTCCATGCAGCAGCGGAAGCCCGTCGAGTAGTCGTGGTACGTCAGCTCGTGCGCGCTCGTGACGTAGAGGCATCCTGGTCCGTTGATCTCGGCGTCGCCGTAGAAGCCTCCACGGAAGCGTCCGTGACCTTTCGCGTCGGCAGGATCGCTCCCCCACTCGTGCAGGTTGCCGACGCAGTCGTAGACGCCGTACGGCGAGACGCACTTCGTGTACGTGCCCGTCGTCGCGAGGCCGCCGTCCCAGTCGTTGAGGCGAGGATCGTTGAACTCGGCGTACGTCCACAGCTGCGCGTTGTTGCCGAAGAAGCGCACCATGCTGCTCCCCTTGCCCTCGTTGCAGTCGCCGGCGACGTGCATCTCGCCGCCGTAGGGATAGTAGTTGCCGGCGTCGGGGCCCCGGCACGCGCTCGAGAACTCGCTCGCTGCGCACAGGCGCTTGCCTGACGCGTCGCACGCGGCGGTGGCTTGCACCTGCGAGATGTATCCCTGCGGCACGACCCCCGCGGCGACCTTCGCGCGCACGACGACGCCCGCGTCGGGCATGACCGCGTAAGGCGAGTGCGGTTGTTCCTTGCCGTTGCCGTCGACCTCGACGACGTACGCTTCGTATTTGTCGATGCAGAAGGCACCGATGCGCACCATGCCCGGGAGGCAGCCCGGATCGTGCGGCTGCGCGTCGGCGGCGTCGCTCATCGAGCTCGCGTCGTTCGCCATCGCGTCGGGGGCGAGCGCGTCGTCGGCGGATCCATCGGCGAGCGGCGCCGTCACGAGCGACTCGGACGAGCCGCATGCGACGAGACCCAACGACAGCGAAGCCAAGAGCGCGAGACGCACCGACGCATCGTAGCGCCTCTTCAACGAGGGACCACCCAGCCGCCGAAATGGCGCTCGAGCTCCATCGCGACGGCGATCGTCACGTGATCGCACCCGTGGGCGCCGACGACCTGCACGCCGAGGGGGAGCCCGCGCGCGTCGAGCCCGAGCGGGACTTGCGTGACCGGGAGCTCGAGGACGTTGAGGATCGCCGTGTACATCCACTTGATCGGCATGAGGAGCGGCGCGTGGTGGCGCGGGGCGACCTCCGGGTACGACGGGTAGAGCATCACGCCGTTCTCGCCGATCCGCGCGGCCACTTCGTCCTTGAGTGCGTGCCCCATCGCGACGAAGCGCGCAGTCTCCTTCGGGCTCGCCTTGGTGATCCGTTCGATGAGCGCGAGGACGATCGACGGCAGCGTGTGCGGCGATTGCCCGACCGACCAGCGCGCGAGCTCGAGCCCCAAGTGCTTCTCCGTCCCGTGCTCGAGGCGTGATCGAAACGACGTCGTCTCTTGCGTGCCCATCATCGCGGCCCAAATTTCGACGGAGCTCTTCAGCCCCGCGATCCTCGTCTCTTCGATCGTCGCGCCGCGTGACGCGAGCACGCGCGCTACTTTCTTTTGCACGCTCATCAGATCGCGCGACACCCCGATGCGGCCATTGCCTGCGACGTCGAGCACGCGGAGCTTCGAGATGTCGACCTCCTCGACGGAGCCTAGGACGCGAGCCTCGCAACGATCGTCGACTCCGTCAGGGCCGGCGAGCACGCGAAGGATCGGCATGAGGTCTTCGGCGCGCCGTGCGATCGGCCCGGTCGTGAGGTACCGGAGCGCGTCGTTCTCCGCGATCGGGTATTGCCCGCTCCCCGGGACGAGGCCGCCGGTCGGCTTGTGACCGAACACGCCGTTGAAGAACGCCGGCATTCGGATCGATCCGCCGATGTCCGCGCCGAGACCGAACGGCACGCCCCCCGCGCCGACGATCGATCCCTCACCGCCCGAGCTTCCACCGGCGGTCCGCCCCACGTCGTACGCGTTCGTCGTGCGTCCGTAGACGCGGTTCGCGCTCTCCATCCACATGCAGAGCTCGGACACGTTGGTGACGCCGAGCGGAATCGCGCCCGCAGCGCGCAGGCGCTTCACCGCCGTCGCGTCCTCGGTCGCGATGTGCTGGCTCCGCGCGACGAGCCCGCCGCTGTTCGGCATCCCTTCGAGCGCGAACGATTCTTTGATCGTGCACGGAACGCCGTGAAGCACCGGCAACCTGTCGCGCGGCGTCGTACGTGTCGCTTCGTCCGCGCGCTTGGCCTCGGCGCGCGCGGAGTCGAAGCGATCGCGAACGACCGCGTTGAGCCGTGGGTTCACCTCGCGGATCCGCGTGATGTGCGCGTCCACGACCTCGACCGACGTGGTCTCACCGTCGCGAATCATGCGCGCGAGACGCATGGCGGAGTGCGCGAGAAGTGGGGTCATGACCGTTCTTCGTTTACTCTATTTCTTTCCATGGTCACCGTCCTCGATGCAACGACGTCCTCCGAGCTCATCGAAGGCGCGCGCACGCTCTTTCGCGAATACAGGGAGTCGCTCGCGAACGATCGCGCCTTTCAGGACTACCTCGTGATCCAAGGCTTCGACGCCGAGCTGGCGGGTCTGCCCGGAAAATACGCGCCGCCGTCAGGTCGCCTGCTTCTCGCGCGCACGGCGGTCGATGGCGTCGACGTCTTCGCGGGCTGCGTGGCGCTCCAGCCGCTCGACGCGGACCGCTGCGAGATGAAGCGAATGTACGTGCGCCCGGAGCATCGTGGCGCGTCGATCGGACGCGTGATGGCGCGCGCCGTCGTCGGCCACGCCCACACGATCGGCTACCGCCGCATGCTGCTCGACACTCTGCCGCACATGAGAGAAGCGATCGCG
>JAYVXB010000179.1:0-2177 GCA_043785585.1 Deltaproteobacteria bacterium
GTTCCGAAATCGCGCCGTGCGCGCGGTGCTCGCGCGGTGCGATCGTCGCGTGCTCACGTGCACGAGCGCGGTGGTGGAGTCGGCGTGGGGCGCGGGACCAATCGCGGAGCCCGCCACCGTCATGCCCGGCGCGCCGCTCTTTCACTACTGGCTCGCGGACGACGCGTTGAGCGTCGACTTCGACAATCCACGGTGACCCATTTCTGACGTCTCCTACAAAGTAGAGATCGAGCTCTCGACAAAGGGAAATCTCCCTCGTCAGCTCGGCGGATTCGCGAACAAGGCCGAAGGTCTCGACGCGCTCTTCGCGAAGGTTGGCGGCGCCGCCTCGAAGATCGGCGACGCGTTCGAGGGCGCGGTCGAGAAGGCCGCGAGCCTCGCCGGTACGATGGCGAAGCTCGGCGGCGCTGCGGCCGTCGGTGCGCTCGCGTACGGCGTCGTCGGGATCAACAACGAGCTCGAGAAGACGCAGATCAGTCTCGCGGCGATCTTCAACGCGAACGGCGTCTCGAACTTCGCGGGCGGCATGTCGATCGCCGCCGAGCAGATGGCGAAGATGCGTCGCGACGCCGCCGCGCTTCCGGGCGAGATGAAGGATCTCGTCGGGATCTTCCGCATGGTCTCCGTACCCGGCTTCCAGGCAGGCGGCACGGTCGATCAGCTTCGCAAGCTGTCGGGCGCCGCGATGGCGGCGGGCTCCGTCATGAACCTGCCGATGGACCAGGTCGCGCGCGAGACGGCGATGCTCCTGCAAGGGCGCGCGGGCGGGCACAACGTGCTCGGGATGGACCTGGGCATCCGTGCCCATGGCTTCAACGAGAAGAGCTCCGCCGAGCGCCTCAAGATCGTCACCTCGGAGCTCGGAAAATTCGAGCCGGCGATCGCCGCGTTTGGCAACTCGTTCGAAGGGCTCTCGTCGACGTTTCGCGATCACGCGAAGCTCCTCCTCGGAACCGCGACCTTGCCGCTCTTCGAGCGCGTCAAAGCGACGTTCGCCCACTCGAACAAGTATCTCGACGAAAATTCCGAGAAGCTTCACGCGATCGCAAACACCGTCGGCGTCAAGCTCGCCCACGGCTTCGACTACGCGCTCGGCACGATCCGACGGTGGTACCCGGCCGTCGAATCGTTCGCGATCAATGCGGAGCATCGCGTCGCGCAGATCTGGACGAAGATCGAGCCGACCCTGGGCAAGCTCGGGGAGGCGGGGAGGCACTTCCTCGGAGACCCTGCGGCGATCGACAAGATCGCACACGTGCTCGAGCTCTACGCGGCGGTGAAGGTCGGACGCTCCGCGCTCGGCGTGGCCGGCGGGTTGGGGGGCATGGCGTCACTCATCGGCGCCGGTGGTGGCGGAGCGGCGGCGGCGGCGGGGACGGGTGCCGGCGCGGGCGCAGCCGGCGCGGCAGAGGGAGGGCTCGCGCTTCTCGGCGGGGCGCTCTTGCCGCTCGGGCTGCTCGCGGGCGTCGTCGCCGGAGCGATCCACGTCCTCACAGACGAAACGAGCGCGTGGCACGACGACGCGACGGTGCTCTGGGACACGACGAAGGCGGAGCTCAGCGAGGCACTGCAACATCTCGGCGGCGCGTGGGCGGCGATACGTCCGCTCGCGATGAATCTCGCGGACGCGATGGGCACGGGCCTCCTCGGCGCCATCACCGGCGCAGCGACAGGCATCGAGCTCCTCGCGCATGGAGTCGAAGGTCTCGCGGGGGCGATGGCGGACGCGGCCGGTATCGTGGCGACCGCACACTCTGCCATCGCGAGCAAGCTTGCGAACATGGCAGCGGACGCGATTCTCAAGGAAGCCGACCGTGCCCTCGAGTTTCACGTCAAACGCCCAAGCGCGGAAGAGAACGCTGCGAAGGCACGCGCCGGCGGCGGGGGTGGAGGCGGCGGCACGCACATTCAGAAGGTGGAGATCGTGGTGACGACGAATCTGGAGCCGTCACGCATCGCACGCCTCGTGTACGCGGACCTCGCGAACCTCGCGCGCCACCGAACGACGAGCCCCGACGTGCGTAACTTCTCCGCGAGCAGGCCCTGAGCGATCCGAAACCGTGGACGTTCACGCAGCTCGGCGGACCGAAGAAGGAGCTTACGCTTGCCGGCTACGACGCGCCGTTCGGGCGCGCGCGGCAGAAGGCGGTCGTGCGCAAGGGCGTGAAAATCCGGCA
>JAYVXB010000180.1:0-21486 GCA_043785585.1 Deltaproteobacteria bacterium
TCGACGACCGCGGCGACGATCGCGCGCGTGCCGCTTGCGCCTTTCGCGGCGTCGCGTGCCCACGCGGCGATCTCGGGATCGTGCTCGTCGAGCGACGCGATCGTCTCGCGGAGCGCGCGCGCGACCTCGGGCCACCGCGCGGTCGCGAAGCTGACGCCGACGCTGCGGTCCATCCGCGGCACGCCGTACTCGAAGCGACGCACGGGGCGGTCGCGGAGCGCCCACTTGAGCACGCGCGTCGTCCCGCTCTTCGTCTCGTCGACCTTCCCGAGGAGCGGGTGCGAAACGAGCGCGCCGCGGAGGCCGTCCGGGAGACGGATCTCGATCGTCGCTTCGTGGACGGCCATGCGATCGGGGAGGAGGTCCGGCGTGTCGATCCCGATGTCGCCGGTCTCGCCGGGGAGGACCCACCCCTCGTAGATCGCCTCGACCGCGTCGCCTTGCTCGAGCTGCGAGAGGTCCGCGTGCGACTGCGAGGCGCGCGTCGACGAGTCGGGCTCTACGATGCGGCCGTCCTTCTTGAAGATGCGGCGACGAAGCGCGCGCGCGACGCCGCGACCGGCGACGTCCGGTGCGTCGGCCTGCGCGTTCTGCTCGACGTCGGTGGTGCCGCTGACACGGCGCACGTCGAAGAAGACGAAATGAACGAGGCCGCTCGGATCGACGTCGTAGAGCTCGCGGTGCGCGAGGATGACGGTCGCGGCGGTCGGCATGATCTTGTCGGTGCGATCGGCGAGGACGATCTTCTCCGCGACGCCTTCGAAGTCGGCGAGCGGATCGTCGCCGAGGGCACGGAGGAGCGACGGCATCGTCATCGGGGCGTCGCGCGCGACTTTGCAGAGCGCGCGGAGGCGCTCACGCGTCGCGACGGGATCGCGGTGATCGAGCGCGTAGAGCGCCGAGAGCGTGCGCTCGCCGGGGAGCATCGCGTCGAACGCCTTGCGTGCGCCTTCGTCGTCGCCCGCGGCGAGGGCCTCGCGGAGCGCGAGCGGGAGGAAGCGCTGCGGCGCGCCGAGGAGGACGCGGACGCGATCGATTTCGCGCGCGGCGGCTGCGCGGTCGCCGGTCGAACGGACGGCGTCGTAGCAGTCGAGGGTGTCGCGCTGGTGCGGCGGCGACTCCGCGCACAAGACGGCGACGCGCTCCGGACCGACGCGGCTGTCGACGACGACGCTGACGTCGGCGAGGAGCGGCGCGCCCTTCAACGAAGCGGACGCGCGCGCAAACGCCGCGGCCGCGCGATCGCGGAGGCGTTCGCGTCCGCTCGTCGCCGCGTCGAACACGTCGAGGAGCGGCGTCGCGGCCCCGGCCTTCGCGCGGTGCGCATCGAGATCGCGCAACGCTTCGATACGCGCCTCGCCTTGTCCGCGACGCACGCCCGCGAGCAGCGCGTGACCGAGCAACGCCTCCCACGACGTCGGCCACGCCTCGAGGACGCGGTCGTAGGCCGCGCGCGTCCGCTCGGCGCGCTGCACGCTCGACAGATCGCGCGCCGTGTCGACCGCGCGCGCATACAGAATGAGCTCTATCATCGGCGCGTCCGCGCGCACCGCGACCGTCGAGAGCGTTCGCTCCGCCGTGCGCCCGTCACCGACCGCGAGCGCCCACGCTGCCACCGCCGTCCGCTCGTCGTCCGTGCGCGGAGCCGGCGGCCGCGCGACGTCGGCCTGGGTCGCGCGCGCGTCGCCCGCGCTTCCGAGCGCCGGCGCGACGATCGCGAGCGGTCGCCCGTGAGCGTCCCACGCGTCGATCTCGATCGCGTCGTCGTCCTGGGTCATCCCGACGCGCGCGACGACGCGCAGCCGCCCCGCTTCGCTCGCGACGCGCGCGAACGACGACACTTCACTTCCGCCGAGCTCGTACGGTCGATCGAGGACGACGCGTCCGCCCGCGCGGAGCACCGCCGCGCTCGCCGATCGAAGCGCGAGCCCGATCGTCTGCGCGGTCGGCACGACCACGTCGATGACGACGTCGCGCACGCCGGGCGTCGCCGCAGGTCCCGCGAGATCGATCGCGCATCCTCGCCCGCGCACGACGACCGGCGTCTGCTTCGCGCCGAACGGACCGGGCGCGGTGTACGTCCCGTCGAGTCGCGCGTCGAAGCGATCGAGCGCGTCGGGCTCGCGCATGCCGCTGACCGGCGCCCACGAGAGCGGACCGATGACGACGGCTTCGCGCGCGCAGCCGCTCTCGCGACGCCAGCGCTCCGCGGACGGCGCGTCGCCGCGGTACTCCGCGAGCGACTGCAACGATCGCGCGACGAGGCCCGCCGCGAACGGACCGTCGGCCTTCGCGCGCGCCGCTTCGAGACCGGCGCGAATCGCGTCGCCGTCGGGCGTGCGAAACGCGAGCGCGGCGCGCGGCGTCGCGTCGGCGAACGCGGACGCGGAGCGATCGACGAGCGCGTCGAGCGACGCCGTGAGCGCCGCGACCTGCCACGGCGAGTCGGGCGCTTGCGCCGCTTGCGTCACGAGCGCGACGTACGCGGCGGTCGCCCGCGCCGACTCGCTCTTCCCCTCATCGCTCAACGCTGCGACGAGCGGCGTCACCAGATCCGGCGGCGCCCGCTTCGGCGCGTCGGCACCTGGACCGCCGCACGCCGCGATCCCGATCGCGCACGACGCCATCGCGGCGAGCGCGCGCTTCATCGCGCACCTCCCTTCGCCAACGACTCTTCGGGCACGAGACGCACGCCCTTGTGCATGAGCGCATCGACGCGCTGCAGCCACGCGCGCCACGCGCCGTACTTGTCCACGGGGATGAGGCTCTGATCGAGGACGAACGTGCGCTTCACGAGGATCGCCCTCGCGTCGCGCGGATCCTTCGCGATCTCGAGGTGCGCGCGTCCGAACTCCGCGCCGTTCACGTCGCCGCCCGGCGGGAGCTCCGCGGCCCACGCGAAGCCCTTGGGCGCGACGATCCGAATCGTCCGCGACTCGTGGCTCGGCGCGAGGAACGGCGGGAGCGCGACGGGGAGCGTTCGGCGCACGAGCGGCGCGAGCGTCGACGCCAGCGTCGCGCTCGGTGACAGCGGCACGACCATGTCCGCCCCCTCGTGCCGCGCGAACCCTTGCGACTTCGCCTTGTACCGAACCCACGCCGCGCCCTTCGCGAGGTCGCCTTTGAAATCGATCTGCTTGTCGACGTCGACGCTGGGAAACCAACCACCGACGAGATGATCCTCGACGTACTGCGCGCGCGCGCCGGCCTCGGTCGCGTACGTGCGCAAGTAGAACGCGCCGTCGCCGCTGTGCTTCTCTTCGCCGGCGAGATCGGCGGAGCCGTCTCCGTGCATCGTGATCGTCCAGGTGACGTCGGCGCCGTGATCATCGGGCGATCCGGCGGGGAGCTCGACGATCTCCGCCGGACCCGAGTCGAGCCGCAGCGCCGACGCGCGCGCGTCCATCGACGGCAGCGGCCCGAGCCGCGACTGCGGGCTCGTCGCGTCGAGGTACGTGCCGCCGACGCCTCCCGGCCCCGGCAGGAACGCGATGCCGTGATCGAAGAGCGGGATCGCCGCGCCCTTGCCACGGAGCACCGCGCCTTTGCCGGTGATGCGCGTCTGCACCATGACTTCTTGCGCCTCGATCCCGATCGCGCGAAGCAGCGTGATGAGGAGCATCGCCTTGTCGTCGCAGTCGCCCTCGCGGCGCGCGAGGAGCTGCTGCGGGCGGTTCGGCAGCCAGTACTCGCCGCTCTGGTAGTTGACGTAGCGGATGTCGTCGGCGACGAAGTTGAAGAGCGCGGCGAGCTTGTCCTCGCGCGTCGTCTTGCCCTTCGTGAGATCCGCGGCGAGGCGCTTCACTTCGGCGTCGGGCTCGGTGAAGCCGCGCACGGCCTCGGCGTACCACGCGCGGAACGTCGCCCAGTCCTTGAACGTCGATGCGACGATGATCGGTACGATCTCTTCCATCTCTGGCGAGAGCGGCTCGTCGGCGACCATCGGCGGCTTGTCCCAGACCAAGCGCACGATGTGACGTCCGGCATCGTCCTTCTCTTCGCGACGATCCGCTTTGCCGCCGACGACGTCGACGAACACCGGATGATCCGGCGGCGATTCGATCACGACCTCGTTGTAGAGAAGCGGGTGAGTCGACGTGCCGCCGGCGAGATCGATGAAATAGAAAGGCGGATCGCCGCGACCGCCGACGGGGCCGCCCGTCCACGATCGGATCGCGACCTCGACGACGTCGCCCGGCTGCAGCTCGGGCCAGCGGATGCGCGGTCGCGTCCCTTCGTTGTGCTCCTCGCTCGGGAACGCGACGACGCCGTTCTTGCGATGGACGCGCGCGCGGAGGATCTCGGTCTGCTCGCCTTGCGCGGGGATCTCTTCGTAGAGCTCGTCGGTCGTGCGCGGCGCGATGACGATCTCGCGCGCGTAGTGGATCATCTGCGAGACGCGCTTGTCGGCGTGCATCACGACGGCGCGCGTCCAGTGGAGCGTGCGATCGGCGACGTCGGGCGGGCCACCGGTCGGCACGCCGAGGCGGCGCGCGAGGATCGCGCTCGACGCGGCGATGTAGCGCTCGTCGGCTTCTTGGGTCGGCGGCACCTCGCGTGAGTCGGGGTTCGCACCGCGCTGGCGAAGGAGAAGCTGCGCGCGGTACCGCGCCTCGCCGGGAGCGAGCGCGCGCGCGCGACGGAGCGCGGCTTGAACGGCGCCGTCGGCTTCGGCGTTCGACGCCGGACTGGTCGCTGCGATTTCGTCGGCGAGGCCGGCCCATGTCTCCGCGCGATTCGGCGCCCAACGAACGAGCCGCGAGAAGAGATCGCGCGCCGCTTCGTGCGCGCCCGCACGCGCGACCGCACGCGCCGTCGTGATCGCTTCGTCCGCGCCGTCGAGCCCGCCGCCGTCGAACGACGCGCGCGCCGCTTCGACGACGGCGTCCTTGCCGCGCGCCGAACGCGCGTCGGTCCACGCCGCGCCGGTCTCCCCGCGCTTCGCGAGCGTCTCGCGCGCCGCGAGGACCACGGCCGGATCGAACGGCACGCTGACCGTCGCGAGCTCGCGCACGACCGCGCTCGGCGCCGCGGGCGTCTTCGCGACGAACGCTGCGAGCGATCGCATCGCGGCGAGGCGCTGCGCATCGGTGGCCAGCGCTTGATCGACACGCGCCGCGATGAGGACGGCTTCCGCGTCGGTCGCCGCATCGAGCTTGATCGCGCGACGCGCGGCCATCGCCCAATCGGCGAGGCGCGACTCGAGGTGCTGCGCGATGAGGCGCCGCGCGATGAACGCGCCGGTCCTTGCGTCGTTGCTCTCGTTCGCGCGCGCGCGCGCCATGCCGAGCCAGCCGCTGCGGTTCGCGCCGGGCGGTGCGATCCACGCCGCCATCGCGAGCCGGTCCGCGTCGAGACCGGGCGTGCGCGTGATCGTCGCGAGGAGCCCGGGTGCGCGCGGGCTCGCGAGATCGTCCGCGCCACCGAGCGTCCGTGCGACCGCCGACGAGAGCTGCGCGTCGATCGCGCCCGTCGCTGCGAGCGCGCGCCCGAGCGACGTGACCACTGATGTCGATTTGATCTTCACCGTCGCGCGCGCGTCGCCGAGATCCGCGCTCGTCACGAGCGCGAGCGGCGCACCGGTCGGATCGGTGAAGCGGATCCGTACGCGGCCATCGTCGGCGAGCGCCCCCGCGCACACCTTCGCCGCGACGACGTGCGATCCCGCCGTCGCGTCCACGCGCGCCGCCAATCGATCGAGCCGCGCCGACGCGTGAACGTCTTTGCTCCGCCCGAGCTCGACGCCGTCGAACATCAGCCGCGCCTGCCCGGTCGCCGCGAGGCGCACGACGATCGGCTGCGCCTTGTCGATCGCTACCTTCGTCGCGATCCACGAGCAGCTCTCTTTGCGCGGATGCACGAACACATCGAGCGGCACGCCCGCCGCCACCGCGAACGCGCGCGGCACCGCACGCCACGCGACGTCGACCGTCCCCCACGCATACCGCGCCTTCATGTCCGCGAACGCGCCCGCTTCCGGTCCGTCTTTCAGCTCGAGCCCGCCGCCGGTGTCGCGAAAGGGACCGAGCACCGCGACGTCGGTCGCGACGCCGAGCTTGCGATCGAGCGACACGCCCGCGTCGCTCCCTTCGTCGGCCGCGAGCATCCGCGCCGCGAGCGCCGCCTCGCCGCGCACGTCCGCGCCCGCCGCCGACTTCACCGCGATCTCCTCCAGCGCCTTCTGCGCGCGTCCGTACTCCGCGCGATCCGCCAGCGCGAGGATCGTCGCGATCGCCGCGACGGCTTCGACCTCCGACGACGCGAGCCCGCGCGCCTTCGCGGTGTCGAGCATCGCGTCGGGCGTCTCTTCGGTCCAGCGCGCGGCCGACGCGAGATGGCCCGTCGCTTTCGTTGCAGGGGGATCGGCCGGAGGGATGGCGGCGATCGAAGTGACGGCGAGAAACCCGAGCGCGGAGCTCCGGTAGAGAAAATGCATCGCCGGCACTCTAAGCGGCTTGGGTCGCCACGTCGATCGCGGCACGCCTCGGTCCCGCGAGAAAATGGCTGCGGCTGCTCTCGTTCACGCTCGAGCTGGCGCCCACGGCCACGGGACCTGCGCGACCTGCGGCGTGATGTTCTTGAGCGCGCGCCGGAGCGTCGCGGCGTCGGGTCGGTGACGCGGATCGTGACGCAGGCAATGCGAGAGGAGCGCGGCCGCGTTGCCGAGACGCGGATCGTTCGCGAGGAACGCGATCGGCGGAGGGCGTCCGTCGTGCGTGACGTGCGCGGTGACGAGCGCCATCTCGTTCGGCGCGTCGAAGAGCGTTCGCCCGGTGAGCAGCTCGAACGCGAAGCAACCAAAGCTGTAGACGTCGGCGCTCATCGGCGTCGGCGTCGCGCCTTCGGCGATCACGCCCCACACCTCGGGCGCGCCGTACGAGCCGGTCGCGCATCCCGGTCGCACGCGACGTCCTGCGAGACCGAAGTCGACGAGCACCGGCTCCGTTCCCGCGCCGCGAAGCACGACGTTCGACGGCTTGAGATCGAGGTGCCCGACGCCCGATGCGTGCATCGCTTCGAGCCCCGCGAGCATCCCGTCCAAGATCGCGAGCGCGCGATCGCTCGTGAGCCCACCGCGCATGATCAGCTCGTCGCACGACGTCCCTTCGATGAGCTCCATCACGAGCACCGGCTTCGGTCGCGCGCCGGCGTCGAACGTGATGAAGCGCGCGAGGTTCGGGTGCTCGGGCATCGAGAGGAGCGCGCCCGCCTCGTCGCGAAAGAGCTTGAGGAACTCCGATTCCGACACGCTGCGCGCGGCGGTGACGTCGTACTGCGGGACCTTCAGCGCGAAGCGTTCGGCGTCGGGCTCGTCGCGCTCGTCGGAGCGGGTGACGACGAACACCGTCGCGGTCCCGCCCTTACCGAGCTGCCGGTGCACGTAGAAGCCGCCGAGCGTGCGCTTGGCCGGCAGCCACTCCGGAAGGCCGGTCGCGATCGTCGCCGACGCAACGGGCGCGTTCGGAGTCTCGATCGCGAGCGCGGGGACGCGGCGCAAGACGAGCGCGATCGTCTCGGCGATCGCGGAGGGGAGGGCGGCGTCCACCGCTTGCACCGTCGACTCGACCGCGGACGAGAGCATGGCGCGCGCCGATGCGTCACCGCCGACCGCGGCGTGCGCGATCCGCGCGAGCTCGCCTTGGCGCAGCGATGTCGGAGCGTCCGCGATGTTCTCGCCGCATCGGCGGCGTGCAAGGACCGTCAGCTCGGCGAGGCGCGCCATCGCGTCGTTCAGCGACGCGAGGATCGTCGGCTGTCCCGGCGTGACCTCCGTCGCGAGCGCACGCAGCGCCGTCGCCGCGTCCGCTTCCGACAGCGCCTGCGCCACGCGCGCGAGCGCCGCGCGCACGGCGCCCGCGTGCGGCGACGTCTCCGCAGGCATCGATCCGACGAGGCTCATCAACGCGGCCACGCGCGCCGACGACAGCGCGCTCGGCGCCGCGCCGCGATCCTTCATCTCCTCGCCGCTCCGCACGAACGTCGCGTAGATCCGCAACACGAGACGCACGCCGTCGCGGTTCGTCTGCGCCGCGAGCCGCTCGAAATCTTCAGGCGATGCGACGCGCGACGCCGCGTTGAGCAGCACGTCGATCGCGTCGGCGGGCATGTCGCGTCCGAGCACGTCGTCGATGCGCTCGAGCGAATCGAAGAGCTCGTTCGCGCGCGCCGCCTCGATGCCGAGCGCCGCGGAGAGCTCGTTCAGCACCTCCTTCTCCTGTTGGACGAAGGCGTCGTCGGCGAACGCCACCGCCGCCGCGAGCAAGAACGCCGCCTCGGCGCGCGCACGATCGTCGCCGATCTCCAGCGCGATCGCCTGGATGCGACGCGCACGCCCCTCCGACGCGAGCGCCGCCGCCGCGCTCGTGAGCATCGCCTCGACGTGAACCGAACGAACGCGCTCGTCGAGCTCGCGCAGCGCTCCGCGAATCACGTCGCGCTCCGCTCCAGCGATCGCGCCGTCGGCCGCCATCATGACGAACATCACCTCGCACAGCGGGCCGTAGAGCTCGGTGAGCTCCGCTGCGACGAGCTGGTCAATCGTCGTCGCACCGCCCGGAAGCACCACGGATGCGCGCGCGCCGCGCTCCCGAAGGCGATCGCGGAGGCTGCCGAGCGTGCCCGTCGTGAGACGTATCACCGGGTCGAGCGTACCACCGACGTCTTTACCGATTCGCCCTCGCGTGTTACGTCGCGGCGCCCTGCGTGCGTGGCCGTTCTACCGCGGCCCGCGGCCAACGCAGACTGAGGAGAGCATCCATGACCGCCTTCGCTCCGCCGACCCACGGCACACCCATCACGATGGGCGCCGGCAACACGCTGAACGTCCCCAACGATCCGATCATCCCCTTCATCGAAGGCGACGGCATCGGTCGCGACATCTGGCGCGCGTCCGTTCGCGTGCTCGACGCCTCGGTGGCGAAGGCCTACGGCGGCAAGAGGAAGATCGCTTGGTACGAGGTCTACGCCGGCGAGAAGGCGTTCCAAAAGTTCAACAGCTGGCTCCCGGACGAGACGGTCGAGGGCTTCCGCAAGTACCTCGTCGGCATCAAGGATCCGCTCACGACGCCGATCGGCGGCGGCATCCGATCGCTCAACGTCGCGCTTCGCCAGCTCCTCGACTTGTACGTCTGCTTGCGCCCCGTGCGATGGTTTCAAGGCGTGCCCAGCCCGGTCAAGCGCCCGGGCGACGTCGACATGGTGATCTTCCGCGAGAACACCGAGGACATCTACGCCGGCCTCGATTGGGAAGCCGAGAGCGAGGGCGCGAAGAAGATCATCGCGTTCATCCAGAAAGAGTTCCCGAGCGACGCGAAGAAGATCCGCTTCCCGCTCACGACGGGCATCGGCATCAAGCCGGTGAGCCGCGATGGCACCGAGCGCCTCGTGCGCGCGGCGATCGAGTACGCGCTCCTCAACAAGCGGAAGAGCGTCACGATCGTCCACAAGGGCAACATCATGAAGTACACCGAGGGTGCCTTCATGAAGTGGGGCTACGAGCTTGCCGAGCGCGAGTTCGGCGACAAGACGTACACCTGGCAGACCTGGGAGAAGACGAAGGCGGCCAAGGGCGAAGACGCCGCGAACGCCGAGCAGAAGGCGGCGCTCGCGGGCGGCAAGCTCCTCATCAAGGACGCGATCGCCGACATCACGCTCCAGCAGGTCCTCACGCGCGCCAAGGAATTCGACGTCATCGCGACGTTGAACCTGAACGGTGACTACTTGAGCGACGCGCTCGCCGCGCAGGTCGGCGGCATCGGCATCGCGCCGGGCGGCAACATCAACTACGTCACCGGTCACGCGATCTTCGAGGCGACGCACGGCACCGCGCCGAAGTACGCCGACCTCGACAAGGTCAACCCGGGCAGCGTCATCATCTCCGGCGAGATGATGCTGCGTCACCTCGGGTGGAAAGAAGCGGCCGACCTCATCATCAAGGGAATGGACGGCGCGATCGCGAGCAAGCGCGTCACCTACGACTTCGCGCGCCAGATGGAAGGCGCGACCGAGATCAAGTGCAGCGCGTTCGGCGACAACATCATCGAGCACATGTGAAGTTTTGGACCGCCAAGGCGCAAAGACGCCAAGAGGGATTTGATTTTCTTGCTTGGCGACTTGGCGGTTGAACCCCAACGAGGTTGAAGATGGCAACGCGTAAGAAGATCGGTCTCATCGGGGCGGGGAACATCGGCGGCGAGCTCGCTCGGCTGTTCGCGAACGAAGAGCTCGGCGACGTCTGGCTCTACGACATCCCCGCGAAGGAGAACTTCGCCAAGGGGAAGGCGCTCGATCTCGAGCAGAACGGCGCGGTCCTCGGCTACGACAGCCACATTCACGGCACCGCGAGCTGGGCGGATCTCGAGGGCGCCGACGTCCTCGTCATCACGGCCGGCATCCCGCGCAAGCCCGGGCAGTCGCGCGACGATCTCGTCGCGACGAACCTGCCGATCATCCGTGACGTCGCCAACAACGCGAAGAAGTACTGCCCGAACGCGTTCGCGATCGTCATCTCGAACCCGCTCGACGCGATGGTCTACGAGTACAAGCGCGTCGTCGGCTGCCCGAAGTCGCAGGTCGCCGGCATGGCGGGCGTCCTCGACAGCGCGCGCTTCCAGCTCTTCCTCGCGCGCGAGGCGGGCGTCAGCGTGAAGGACGTGCGGTCGATGGTCCTCGGCGGACACGGCGACGACATGGTGCCGGTGCTCTCGATGACGACGATCAACGGCGTCCCCGCGTCGACGCTCATCGCCAAGGACAAGCTCACCGCGATCATCGAGCGCACGCGCAAAGGCGGCGGCGAGATCGTCAACCTCATGGGCACGAGCGCGTACTACGCGCCCGCGTCGAGCGCGGTTGCGATGGCGGCGGCGTACCTCGGCGATCAGAAGCGCCTGCTCGCGTGCGCCGCGTACCTCGACGGCGAGTACGGGTACAAGGATCTCTTCATGGGCGTGCCGTGCATCATCGGCGGCAAGGGCGTGGAGAAGATCATCGACATCCCGCTGACCGAAGAAGAGAAAGCGATGCTCGCGAAGAGCGCCAAGAGCGTTCAGAGCGTGGTCGACGTCGTGAAGAAGGGCTGAGGCTGGTCTCTATTTGAAGAGACGGGGGGCCATGTGCCTCGCTCCGCCGCTTCGCGGCTCCGCTGCGGCGCGCGCGTCGATCACTTGCACACGGGGGGAGCGCGGCCGCTCCCCCCAGGAGCCCCCCAGCCGGAGCACCGCTCACCGCCAGTGCGTTAGCATCGTGTGCCGATGAGCCCCGAGCAGCACAGCCTGGTGTTGGAACTGATCACGGGGCGCTTGTCGGATGACGAATTTCTCCGTCGCGTCGGGGACGATTTCGAAGGCCCCCTCGAGCTGCTCCGTGATGCGTTCGCGCGACGCGATCCCGATGATGTCGAAAGCGCGCTGACCTTGGCGTTTCATTTCGAAGCGCTCACGTCGGATGACGTTCCGCTGTTGTGCGACTTGCTTCTCGCTCCTTGGCACACGCGACACGAAGACGTCGCCATCGCGTTGGAGGATCTTCGTGATCCGCGCAGCGTCGCCGCGTTCTACCAGGCCGCATTGAACGCGAGCACGTATCGCTACCTCGAGTACGACGAGGGTCAAGCCTTGGCGCGGAAGTGCACTTGGGGGCTCGCGAAGGTCGCCACGCCAGAGGCGCGTGACAAGCTCGAGGCGCTCTCTCGCTGCGGTGTTGAGGCGATCGAGGCGTACGCTCGAAAGCGATTGTCCTGACACGCCCGATACCCCTTCTGATCTTCCCGATCTTTCCGTGAAACCTCTCTCACCGCGGCGCGCATCGCCCCACGGCGATGAGCTCGCTTCCGTACAGCAGAACGAGCACTCGGTTGTCCGGGTGCTCGTTCGCATTTTTGCGGCAGACGTAGACCTCGTGGCGCCATTGGCGCCGCTCGGCTTCGGTCGCGGGTACGGGGGACTCCGCGGAAATTCCGACGTCGAGGAGCCCGTCGGGGGCGAACGCTTGGAAGACTTCGGGGATCGTGACGATCGCCTCGGGCCACCACTCCTTCGGCAGCTTCGTTCCGTGGAACGCCTCGCGTGTATTGAGGCGCGCGAGATCGACCGTCTTGCGGCCGCCCCAGTAGCGCACCGCGCCGGCGTCGACGGTCCAGACGACGCCGGTCGGCGAGACGTGATCGCGGACGTACATGCCGGTGGTGACTTGGAGGCCGTTGATGCTTCGGACGTCGTCGGCGTATTGGGCGCGCGGTGCGCGGAGGGCGAGGACGTCGTCGACGATCGCGGCGGCGAAGACGATCGCGGGGAGGACGACGACGAGCGTGCGGCGCGACGATGCGACGACGCGCGCGGCGATCGCAGCGAGCGCGATCGTTGCGCACGTCGCGGCGACGACGAGGAGTGGAAGCGGCGGCGCGAAGTAGCGCTGGTAGTAGAACGACGACGGGTTGCGGACGACGTTGATGGCGGAGACGCCGACCAAGTAGACGATCGCCGCGAGCGCGAACGCGCCGACCGCGAACGCGCGATCACGACCGCGCGCGGGTCGGTCGTCCTTTCGAATGCGACGCGCGAACGCGATCGCTCCGAGGACGATGGCAGAGGCGACCATGGCCCAGAACGCGATTCGCGACGTCGGCTGCGTTCGTCCGAGGAGATCGACGAATCCCGTGCGAAGCGCGCCCGCGAGCGACTGCGCCTCCGGCGTCGCCTTCACATAGAACGTCGCCGGGAGCGGCAGCTTCGACACCGCGACGTTGCGCGCGACGAGCGTCGCGATCGGAATCAGCGCTGCGCCGAGCGCCTTACCGCCGCGGATCAGCGCCGCGCGCCCGCGCGCCTGCGATGCGACCACCGCAACGATCGCCGGCACGACCACGACGCACTCCGGCCGCGCGATGACCGCGATGCCACCGATTGCCCCCGCGAGCCAAACGCGCCCGCGCACCGACGCCAGCGCCGCTCCGACGAGCAGCGCCGACGTGAGCGCCACCTCCATCCCGCTCACCGCCGCGAAATCGAGCACCGATACCGTCGCGACGATCCCGCCCGCGCCGAACGCCGCCGGCGTCGCCCAACGTCGTCTCACGACGCACGCGCGCGCGAGCCGGCACGACAGCACCGCGGTCAGCGCGTGCAGCGCGACGCCGAACCCCTTCGACCACGCCGCCGCCGTCATCGAAGGCCCGCTCGCGCCCGCGAACAGATGCGCGATGGCGCAGCACGTCGCCCAGAGCGGCGAGGTCGCCCCCGTCGACGCGATCCCGTCGTTGTACGCGAGCGTCCCGCTCTTTCGCAGCTCGAGCCCGTACTGAAGATGGATCCATGCGTCGTCGAGCGGAAACCCGTCGCCGAGCGCGCGTCCCGCGACGAACAGCGCCGCCGCGACGGCGAGCGCCACGACGAGAAGCTCGGGTGCGATGCGGCGCAGTCGTTCGATCATGCAGGGCGGCTCGCGTCGCGGAAGCGCGAGGCCACCGCTTCGGTCGCGCCCTCACCGTACAGCGCGCCGTCGCCTCCGGGCAAAGAGCGCGGCGATCGCGATCGCGATCGATGGCGCGCCGCTCGCTCCTCCCGTTCCACCGAGGAGATCGCACGCGCATCCGGCGCGCGGCGAGCCGAACGCGTCTTCGTTCGCGGCGCCGCCATCGCCCGTACCGCCGTCGGGATCCATCGTCGGATTGAACCCGCCGTCCGCGCCGCCGCCCGCGCCGCCGCAGACACCCGCGACGCACGCCTGCCCGGCGGGGCACTTCGCGCCGTCGCAGTCGTCGACGCATTTTCCCGCGTTGCAGAACGTCCCGCTCGCGCAGCCGTTCGGGCACGACGGATCGACGCAATCGTTCTTCGCCGTCTCGCACTTGAGGCCCGCGCCGCAAACGATCCCGTCGCACGCGGCGCATCCCGCGAAGCACAACCCCGACCGGCACACTTGCCCTGCCGCGCACGGGACGCCGGCGCACAAGTCGACGCACTTGTCGTTCACGCAGCTCTGCCCGTGCGGACAGACGACGCCGTCGCACGCCGCGACGCACGCGCCGCCGCGGCAGACTTTGTCGGCGGAGCACGAGACGCCGACGCACGTCGGGTCGACGCAGAGCGCGGTCGGCGCGTCGCACGTCGTCCCCGTCGCGCAACGAAACTCCCCCTTGGTGCACGGCTTGACGCATTTCCCGTTCTGGCAGACGTCGCCCGCCGTCGGGCAGACGGCGCGGTTGTCCACGATGCCGTCGCAGTCGTCGTCGAGCCCGTTGCACGATTCGGATCCGGACATCGTGATCGGCGTGCAGCTGATCGCGCCTTGCGAGCACTGCGTGACGCCGTTGGCGCACACGCCTTTTCTTCCGGTGTCGCACGTCTGCCCGCCACCGGCGCACTGCACGCCTTCGACGCTCGTGACGAGATCGGTGAAGTTGTTGTCGCCGCCGCTCAGCAAGTCTTCCCAAGCGAAGTAGAACTTCGCGTGCGTGAGGTGGCTGCCGTACGTCAGCAAGTGAATGTACGAGCTCGGGCCGGAGTGATCGGGGTTGTAGTCGCGCTGCGAGTAGAAGACGTAGCCCGCGCCGGCGCCGACGCGCGCGACGGTCGGGCAGCAATCGCCGCCGGCGCATTGCTTGTTCCCGGCGTGGTCCTCCGGCGTCATGAGGAAGAAGCCGATGTCGCCGCCCGCGTACGCAGGCTCGTGCGTGATGTCGAGGACGACGGATTTTCCCGCGGCGTCACCGCAGCCGAGCATCGGATGGAGATCGCTCGGCGCGGGCTTCTGCGACGTGACGTTGTACCAGCCGAAGACGTCCCGATACTGCGACGTCCCGCGCGTGACGATCGTGAACGTGAGCGCGCACGTCGGGTGAAAGGTCTCCGGCATCGTCGCGGCCTCGGCGATCGGATCGAGCCCAGAGTGGTTCGACGGGATGCACGTGTTGTCGTTGAAGGCGTGCCACATCGTCGACTCGCACGTGCCGTGGTGGCCGTCGTCGCACGACTGCTGGCTCGCGCACGGCGCGCCGATGTTGCAGACGTTGGGCTGCGTGCAGACGCACGAGAAGGCGGCGAGGAGTCCGCTCGGCGCGTTGCTCGCGCATCCGGGCGCCGTCGGAATCGTCACGCCGTTCGGTTGCTGGAGCGCTGCGGCGTCGCGCGGACCGAGCACGACGGCCGCGGACGCGAACGCGATCGCCGATAGAGAGAGGAGGCGCATTGGCGATGCCCGTTTCGTCACTCTTGAATGAGTGTCGTCACTCTAGGCTGAGGCACGCGACGCCGCATCGGAAAACGACGGACGCGGCGCGTCAGCTCGCGCACACGTCGTGCTACGTTCCCGCGCCATCCGAGGAGCCCGATGAAGATTCACGAATACCAAGGCAAGCAAATCTTCGCGCGCTACGGCGTCCCCATTCCGAAGGGGTACCCGGCGTTCACCGTCGACGAGGCCGAGGCGCAGGCGAAGAAGCTCGTCGCCGAGACCGGCAGCAACGTCGTCGTCGTCAAGGCGCAAATCCACGCCGGCGGACGCGGCAAGGGCGGCGGCGTGAAGGTCGCGAAGGGCGGCGCCGCCGAAGCCCGTCAGCTCGCCGAGAAAATTCTCGGCATGCAGCTCGTCACCCACCCGACCGGTCCCGCGGGGCAGAAGGTGCGCCGCCTCTACATCGAGCAGGGGCTCGACATCGCGCGCGAGCTCTACCTCGGCGCGGTCGTCGATCGCGATCAGCGTCGCATCGCGTTCATGGCGTCGACCGAGGGCGGCGTGGAGATCGAGAAAGTCGCGGAGGAGTCGCCGGAGAAGATCCTCACGGTGCACGTCGATCCGATCGTCGGCCTCTCGGCATTCCAGGCGCGCGAGCTGGCGTTCAGCCTCGGGCTCGCGAAAGACAGCATCCCGAAGTTCGTGAAGCTCATGGGCGCGCTCTACGAGCTCTTCGTGAAAGAAGACTGCTCGCTCTGCGAGATCAACCCGCTCGTCATCACGAAGAGCGGCGACGTCGTCGCGCTCGACGCGAAGATCAACTTCGACGACAACGCCGAGTTTCGCCACAAGGGCTGGCTGGAAATCCAAGACAAAGACGAAGAAGATCCCGTCGAGCTCGAGGCGAAGGAAGCGGGTCTCAACTACGTGTCGCTCGACGGCAACGTCGGCTGCCTCGTCAACGGCGCAGGCCTCGCGATGGCGACGATGGACATCATCAAGCACGCCGGCGAAAAGCACGGCGTCGCGCCGGCGAACTTCCTCGACGTCGGCGGCGGCGCCAACCAAGAGCAGGTCACCAAGGCGTTCAAGATGATTCTCCACTCGTCGAAGGTGAAGGCGATCTTCGTCAACATCTTCGGCGGGATCATGAAGTGCGACGTCATCGCTGCCGGCGTCATCGCGGCGGCGAAGGATCTCGGGCTCAAGGTGCCGGTGATCGTCAGGCTCGAGGGGACGAACGTGGAGCTCGGTAGAAAATTGCTCAGCGAGAGCGGCTTGAAGATCGAAGCGGCGACGACGATGGCGGACGGTGCAGCGAAGATCGTCGCGGCCGTCGCGGGAGGTGCGAAATGAGCATCCTCGTCGGCAAAGAGACGAAGGTCCTCGTCCAAGGGATCACCGGCAGCGCCGGCGGTTTCCACGCGAAGCAGATGATCGAGTACGGAACCAAGGTCGTCGCCGGCGTCACGCCCGGTCGCGGCGGTGAGAAGTTCGAGTCGAAAGTCCCCGTCTACGACACCGTGAAAAAAGCGGTCGCCGAGACGGGCGCCGACACGAGCGTCATCTTCGTCCCGCCGCCCGGCGCGGCCGATGCGATCCTCGAAGCGTTCGACGCGGGGCTCAAGCTCGTCGTCTGCATCACCGAAGGCGTCCCGGTGATGGACATGATCAAAGTGCGTCGCGCGCTCGAGAGCCTCGAGGGCAAGACGCGCCTCATCGGTCCGAACTGCCCCGGCATCATCACCCCCGGCGCATGCAAAATAGGAATCATGCCCGGCCACATCCACAAGGTCGGCAACATCGGCGTCGTGTCGCGCTCCGGCACGCTCACGTACGAAGCGGTCGGTCAGCTCACCGCGCTAGGCGTCGGGCAGTCGACGTGCGTCGGCATCGGCGGCGATCCGGTCGCAGGCATGGACTTCGTCGACGTGCTCGCGCTCTTCCAAGCGGATCCGGACACGCACGGCGTCATCATGATCGGCGAGATCGGCGGCGGCGCCGAAGAGCGCGCAGCGAAGTTCATCAAAGAGAAGATGAACAAGCCGGTCGCCTCCTTCATCGCCGGCACCACCGCGCCCGAGGGCAAGCGCATGGGTCACGCGGGAGCCATCATCGCGGGCGGCAAGGGGACGGCCGCGGCGAAGATCGCGGCGCTCGAAGCGGCAGGCGCGAAGGTCGCGCCGACGCCGAGCGACATGGCGACGACGCTGATGTCGCTCATGAAGAAGTGACAGCATCGCGATCTCTCCTCGACATGCGCCCCGGCTGCGATTAAAGGGGCGCCATGGCCATCGAACGAACTTTTTGCATCATCAAGCCGGACGCCGTCGAGAAGGCGAAGTCGGGCGCCATCCTCGCCAAGATCGAGGAGACCGGCTTCACCATCGTCGCGCTCAAGCGCATGCAGCTCTCCAAGACCGTCGCCGAGGGGTTCTACGCGGTTCACCGCGAGCGCGGCTTCTTCGGCGAGCTCGTCGCCTTCATGACGCGCTCTCCGGTCGTCATCGCCGTCCTCGAGAAGGACAACGCGGTGAAGGCGTGGCGCGATCTCATGGGCGCGACCGATCCGGCGAAGGCCGAGGCCGGGACGATCCGCAAGCTCTTCGGATCGAACGTCGGCGAGAACGCGACGCACGGCTCGGACTCGCTCGACAACGCGAAGATCGAGATCGGTTATTTCTTCCCGGCCTCCAAAGTCGCTCCGTCGCGATGACGTCCGTGGCGGACGCTCGCCCGCTCGTCGAGGCCGCGTTCGCCGATCGCGCGCTCCTTGCGAAGGCGGATCACGCTGCGGCGGTCGAATGGACCGTCGCGGCGCTCGATCGCGGCGAGGTGCGCGTCGCGTCGCCGCCGTCTGTCGAGGCAGGACCAGACGGCGAGTGGACGACGCACGCTTGGATCAAGCAGGCGGTGCTCCTCTATTTCTCCATCCGCAAGATGGAGAAGACGAGCGTCGGGCTCGCCGAGTACCACGACAAGATCCCGCTGAAGACCGGGCTCGACGCGGCGGGCGTTCGCGCGGTCCCCGGATCGGTGATTCGCTACGGCTCGTATCTCGAGAGCGGCGTCATCGTTCTCCCCGGCTTCGTGAACATTGGCGCGTACGTCGGCGCGAACACGATGGTCGACACCTGGGCAACGGTCGGCTCGTGCGCGCAGGTCGGACGCGACTGCCACCTCGCTGGCGGCGTCGGCATCGGCGGCGTCCTCGAACCGCCGGGCGCGCAGCCCGTCATCATCGAGGACGGAGTCTTCGTCGGATCGCGCGTCGTGATCGTCGAAGGGGTTCGCGTCGGAAGAGAAGCGGTCATCGGCGCCGGCGTCGTGCTCACGTCGACGACGGTCATCCTCGACGTCACGGGCTCCGCGCCGGTCGAGCATCGCGGTCGCGTCCCCGCGCGCGCGATCGTCATCCCGGGCGTGCGGACGAAGACGTTCCCCGCGGGCGACTACGGCGTGCCTTGCGCGCTCATCATCGGCTCGCGCACCGCGAGCACCGATCGCAAGGTCAGCCTCAACGCGGCGCTCCGCGATTTCGGGGTGCCGGTGTGAGCGCCGAGGCCAAGGCGCTCGACGACACGCTGTTCTGGCTCTGCGCGATCGACTCGCCGATCGGCGACGAGAAGGCGCTGTGCACCGCGGTCGAGGCGCGCATGGCAAAGCTCGCGCTGCCGTCGCCGGTTCGCAGGTACGGCGACTCGATCGTCGTGCCGCTCACGCGTGCGCGATCGACGTCGCGCCGCCCGCACATCGCGCTGGTCGGTCATCTCGACACCGTCCGCACCGAGAACGGCCCCGCGCGGATCGACGGCGACCGGATCTTCGGCGCGGGCTCGAGCGACATGAAGAGCGGCCTCGCGCTCATGCTCGTCCTCGCGGAGACACTCGATCTCGATGTACTGCCGTGCGACCTGACGCTCGTCTTCTATGCGCGCGAAGAAGGGCCGTTCGCGGAGAACGAGCTCGGTCCGGTGCTCGCGCAGGATCCGGAGCTCTCGCATGTCGATCTCGCGGTCTGCCTCGAGCCGTCGGACAACAAGCTCCACCTCGGGTGCTCCGGATCGGTCCACGCGACGGTCACCGTCGAAGGTCGCACGGCGCACAGCGCGCGTCCGTGGCAAGGCGAGAACGCGATCACGAAGGCCGTCCCGCTCCTCGCCGATCTCGCTGCGATCACGCCGAAAGAGACGGTCATCGACGGGCTCACGTACCGGACGGTCACCACCATCACGCAGGCGAAGGACGGCGGGCGCGGGCGCAACGTCGTGCCGGATCGCTTCGTCCTCAACTTGAACCACCGCTTCTCGCCCGACACCTCGCTCGAACGAGCGCAAGAGCGCGTCCGCGCGATCGTCGGCGACCGCGCGCGGATCGAGTTCACCGATCTCAGCCCAGGGGCGATGCCGAACGCGACGCATCCGCTCGTCGTGGCGCTCGCCGCGTCGGGCGTGCATGCCGTCGAGCCGAAGCAGGCGTGGACCGACGTCGCGCGTTTTGCGGCGCTCGGGATCGCCGCGGTGAACTTCGGCCCGGGCGAGAATGCGCAGGCGCACCAGAAGAACGAGTCGACGTCGCTGTCGCTCGTGCACGAAGGCTACGCGATCGTGCGCCGATGGTTGACGTCGCTCCCGATGGATAAAAAGGAGGGCTCGTGACCCGCAACGCGCAAGTGGGGGCGGTCGTCGGCGTGCTCGCGGCGATCGCCGTGGTCTCGATCGTCGTCGCGCGCTCGAGCAAGCCGCCGGTCGTGCCTCCGGCCTCGAGCTTCAACCCGATGACGACGGACGCCGCGACGCCGCGCCCTAGCGCGAGCGGTCCGAGCCCACTCGTCGCCGCCGCGGCCGATGCGGGCGTCACGCCGCTCGAGCTGCGCGGCTGGCGAACGCGCATCGACGCCGATCTGTGCCCCAAGGGCGCCGAGCAGTTCAACAAGCTCGACGGTCGCGCCCCGACCGATCCGAAGGCGATCAACATCGTCTCGCTCTGCCTCCAGTACGGCAACATCACTTGGTACAAGTGCCTGCTCGAGGCGAAGGACGTGACCGAGGCGAAGATCTGCAACATGCGCTTTCTCCAGCCGCCGCCTCCGTAGCCTTTCGCCCTTTTCGGGCGTTGTGTGCGTTGGTTGGGCTACCATCGCCAACCGCGTGCGCCCAAAGTGGCGCGTCACGCACGATGTCAACGTGGAGAGCATTGGGAGGCACGGATGATCGGTCGGACCTGGCGTGGGCTTGCGTTGGTGGGGGTGTCGGTCGGTTTGTTGGGCTGTCCCGAGAAGAAAGCGGCCCCGGCGGACGCCGAAGCCGAAGCTGCGCCGACGGCATCGGCAACGGTAGCGGCTCCCGCGCCCGAGGCGGCGAACGAAGGCGACATCAAGCGGTACCCGGGTGTCGAGACGAAGCTCGATCACCTTTCCGCGACGATCGCGGCGTACGTCGCGACGGTGCGCTCGGATGCATCGAGCGGCGCGTCGCTCGTGGCGGTCTTGAAGAAGGGAACCGAGACGCAGAAGCTCGGGCAAAAGGACACGTTCTACCTCGTCACGTTCAACGATCCGGGGACCCCTGGCCGGAAGGTGATGGGGTGGGTCGATCAGAAGGCGTTCATCGCGGTCATCTGGGACGCGAGCAAGCACTTCATCACGTGCCCGGCGGGGCAGGCGGCGATCGTCCTCGACATCGGCGAGCAGTGCATCACGCCGTGCGATCCCGCCAACGACAAATGCCCTGGCGGCCAAGCGTGCAACGGCGACGCGCCGAAATCGATCCAAGGGTCGGCGGGTGACAACATCGAGTTCTGCGTCGTCGGCGTGAAGAAGGGCGGCACGACGCCGCCGCTGCCGACGGTGGTCGACTCGGGTACGACGCCGCCGGTGGTGGTCGATGCGGGTGCCCCCGTGGTGAAGTCGAGCCGACCTCCGATGCAGCCGAAGCCGGACGGTGGGCGGTGCGCGACCGGCTACGACGAGACGAAGCAGCGGTGCCAGCTCCATTGCGCTGCTGATGCGGACTGCAACAACCAGCCGGGTTTTCACTGCAGCAAGCAGAGCAGCTGCAGCGATCTGCCGGGTTCCTGAGCATGCGCGTCCGACCGCAAACGTTCGCCCTCGCAAGCATCGCCCTTTTGCTCGCGGGGTGCCCGGCCAAGCAGCAAGCCGCTGCAGACGCCGCGCCTGAAGCCGCGCCGACGGCATCCGCGTCGGTAGCGGCCCCCGCGCCCGAGGCGATGAACGAGGGGGACATCAAGCGGTACCCAGGTGTCGAGACGAAGCTCGATCACCTGCCAGCGACGATCGCGGCGTACGTCGCGACG
>JAYVXB010000181.1:0-7261 GCA_043785585.1 Deltaproteobacteria bacterium
ATCAGCGCCCCGAGCACGCCCCAAGGATCGCCCGCGGCGTTCGTCGGCGCGACGTGCGCGCCGCAGCCGTATGCCGGGATGACGGGCGTGTCGACGTGGACGTTCGCGCCGCCGTCGCCGTCGGGCGCGTTGGGATCGCGACCCGCCTTGAGATCGTCGATGTCGACGGTACCGTCGCCGAGGCTGTCGACCTTGCCCGACGCGAGCTGATCGAGCGCGCTCACGAGCGACGTCTCGTCGAACGCGACGAGGCCATGCGCGCGCATCGACTTTCCGAACGGCGTCGTGACGGTGCCGCGTCCGGTGATTCCACCGTTGTGGCAGATGGCGCAGGGCGGCGGCGCAGCGAGCATGAGATGCGTCTTGATCGCGTCCGGGAAGTTGGGCGTCGCGGACGCAACGCGCGGAACGACGAACGCGGCGAACGCGAACGCGACGGCGACGATCGAGCGCTCGAGTCGGGTACGCATCTCGAGTCTCACAGGTAGAAGTGTAATTGCGCGAGGAGGGTCGTCGAGTGCGCGTTGCCCGCCGAGCCGGGGGTGCCGATTCGGTAGATCGCGTCGAGGCGCAAATCCGAGTGCGGCGCGAAGAACCACGCCAGCGTCCCCCATCCGCCGAGCGACGGCCCCTTGGTGTCCGTCGGCAGCGCCTGCATCTCGCCCGTCGCCATCACGTGCACGCCTTGGGTCGGCTCGAGGTCCGCTTGCAGAAACCCGACGCCGCCGAGTGTGTTGATCGCGCCGGTGAGACCCGTCGGCGGCTGCGACGTGAGCGTCACGTCCGCCTCCGCGAGGAGCACGAGCGGCTCGACCGGCGAGAAGCGCCCGAAGATCCCGTGCGCGTGACGAATCGCTTCCGTCTGCAAATAGAGATCGCGGTTCGCGTGCGTGATGAGGCTGCTGGCGCCAGCAGCGAGCTTCTTCGTGATCGCGTACTCGGCGTAGGCGCTGTACCCGCGCTCGCGGAACGTGTCCGGATTGAGCTGGTAGTTGCCGAGGATTGCCATCACCTCGGCGCGGAATTTCCCTTTGTTCACCGACAGCGAGAGGCCGTGCTCCTGCCCCGCGTTGATGTCGGTGCGCGGACCGTACGTCCCGTTGTACGTGCGCGCCCAGAGCGTGTGCTCGATCGATCGCACGCCGAACGGAAGGTTCATGCGACCCGCGCGCACGAGCCACTCTTCGTTCTCGCCGAGCGCGTAACCGATCCAGTGCACGCGCGAAACGACGTTGCCCTTCGTCCAGTGGGTGACGATCGCCGGCAGCGCGTTTCGCTGCGCGTAGCCGACGGACCCGTTCACGCGGAAGCGACCGAGCGACACCTGCGCTTGGAGATCCGCCTGCATGACGAAGAGCTCGCTGTCGGCGGTTGTTGCGCCTTGGGCCTTCGTCGACCGCGCCGCCGTGCGGACGTCGCCGCCGAGGAGCACGCTGTCCGGGAGCTTGATCGCCCCGAAGAGAAAATCGCCCATCTTGCTGTTGTCGTCAGCGGGCTTGCGCGAATCGCCATAGCGCGTGCGAAGGACGACCTCGCCGATCGTGCGGCCGTAGCTCGTGAGCAAGCTGCCGCCGGAGGGATCCGCGTGGCACTGCGCGCACGCGGTGTACCCGTGGCGAATCATCCAGGCGTACGCATGCGCGCGCGAAGGCCACAGCGCGATGGCGCCGAACACGATGACGAAGACGAAGAGCTGGCCCCCCCAGATTCGTGTGCGTTGGGTCATGAGAGTTTTTGGAGGTCGCGCGACGTCGCCGCGACGGCTCGCGTACCGACTATACTTCGTCGAGCGCAGAGCCTCATCATGAAAAGCCACGCGCGGTGCCCTGGACGTCAGCGCGTCCAGCCCTTTTTCGCGGCTTGCAGCAGCTCGACGTCTTGCTCCTTCTTGAGGAGCACGCCGAGGAACGGGAGCTCCTTCACGAGGCGCTCGCGTCCGACGCCCGACTGCATCAGCACCGTGATCCAATCGACGAGCTCGCTCGTCGACGGGCGCTTGCGAAGCCGCGGCGTCGCGCGAAGCTCGTAGAACGCGACGACGGCTTGGTCGACGAGCTGCTGATCGATCCGCGGATGGTGAACGCGGACGATGCGCTTCATGAGCTCGACGTCGGGGAAATCGATGAAGTGAAAGACGCAGCGGCGGAGGAACGCGTCCGGCAGCTCCTTCTCGTTGTTCGACGTGATGATGACGACAGGGCGCTCCTTCGCGACGACCTCGTCGCCCGTCTCGGTGACTGTGAAGCGCATGCGATCGATCTCGTGGAGCAGATCGTTCGGGAACTCGATGTCGGCTTTGTCGACCTCGTCGATCAAGAGGACGACGCGCTTCGGCGATCCGAACGCGCGGCCGAGCGGGCCCATCTTGATGTAGTGACGGATGTCCTTCACGTCGCCGTCGCCGAAGCGCGCGTCGTAGAGGCGCTGCACGGTGTCGTAGATGTAGAGGCCGTCTTGCGCGCGGGTCGTCGACTTCACCGGCCAGTGAATGAGCTCCATGTCGACGCTCTCGGCGATCGCTTGCGCGAGGAGCGTCTTGCCGGTGCCGGGCTCGCCCTTCACCAGGAGCGGCCGCTCGAGCGCGAGCGCGCAGTTGACCGCGGCCTCGAGCGCGTCGTTCGTGAGGTACGTCGGGGTCCCGTTGAAGCGGCGAAACGTGGGTGTAGAAGTGCTCACTAGCGTTAGATGCCACGGAACGCTGCGGCGCGTCGAGCGCGTTGAGGCGCGATGATTTCGCCGATGCATCGACCGAGTGCGAGCCGCTCGAGCGGAACGAGATCTCGCTTTCCTCGCGCGAGAATGGCCGCGGGCTAGAATGCGGGCGTGCTGATCGACGTGCCCGAGGTTCCGCTTCCGTCGAGGGCGTCCGTCGAGCGTGCGAAGATCGAGCTCGATCGGCGGCTCGGCACGTCGAAGGTCGCGACGTCGCCCGAGGCGTGCGCGCCGTACATCACCGACGAGAGCGACGTGACGGGGCGCGCGCCGGACATGGTCGTGATCGCGGAGAGCGCGGAGGATGTCGCGGCGACGCTCGAGATCGCGGAGCGATGCGGCGTGCCGGTGACGCCGCGCGCGGGCGGGACGGGGAGGACGGGCGGCGCGGTGCCGGTCGCGGGCGGGATCGTCCTCGCGACGCACATGCTGAAGCGCGTGAAGGACATCGATCGCGACAATCTCCTCGCCGTCGTCGAGCCGGGCGTGATCACCGGCGAGCTCCACGCGCTGTGCGAAAAAGAGGGGCTCTTCTATCCGCCCGATCCCAACTCGCTCGACAGCTGCATGATCGGCGGCAACGTCGCCGAGAACGCCGGGGGGCCGCGCGCGTTCAAGTACGGCGTCACGCGCGAGTACGTGCTCGGGTTGGAAGCGTGCTTGATGGGTGGGCGCGTGCTTCGGCCGGGCAAGCGCACGGTCAAAGGCGTGACGGGCTACGACGTGACGGCGCTGCTCGTCGGGAGCGAAGGGACGCTCGGCGTCTTCACCGAGGTGACGCTGCGACTCGTGCGAAAGCCGCCGACGATCGCCACGGTGCTCGCGCTCTTCGACGACGTGCACGCTTGCGCGAACGCGGTCGGCGCGGTGATCGCGACGGGGCTCGTGCCGCGGTGCCTCGAGCTGCTCGATCGCGCGACGCTCGAAGCGGTGCGCTCGCAAGGCTCGGCGATCGATCCGCGCGCGGGCGCGATGCTCCTGATCGAGCTCGACGGCGACGGGACGTTGGAGTCGGAGCTGGAGCGCCTCGGTGAAGCGCTCGCGGCCGTGCACGGCGTCGTCGACGTCGTCGTCGCGCAAGACGCGTCGCAGCGCGATCGCCTCTGGGCCGCGCGAAAGATGCTCTCGCGTGCGACGCGCAAGCTCACCCGCCACAAGCTCAGCGAAGACATCGTCGTCCCGCGCACGAAGATCCCCGAGCTTCTCACGCGCGTCGATCGCCTCTGCGAAGAGACGCGCGTGCAGCACCTGACGTACGGACATGCGGGCGACGGCAACCTGCACGTGAACTTCCTGTGGAACGACGACAGCGAGCGCGACGCCGTCAATCGCTCGATCGAAGGACTGATGCGCATGACGATCGAGCTCGGCGGCACGCTGAGCGGCGAGCACGGGATCGGCGTCACGAAGCAGCAGTACCTCGCGATCGAGCAGAGCGCGGAGCTCATCGATCTCCAACGCGACATCAAGCGCGCGTTCGATCCGAAGGAGCTCCTGAACCCCGGGAAGATCTTCCCGGCGCGCGGTCATCGCGCGTGTTGAGTGCCTACTTCCATCGCGCGTGTTGAGTGCCTACTTCATGCACATCGCGCCGGTGCGGCACTTGTCGTAACGCGTGAGCGTGTCGAACGGGTGGCTGCACTCTTCGCTCTTCATCGCGGCCAAGCAACGATCGACGCCTTCGCTGTCGAGTCCGCGCGGGCAGTTGTAGCCGTTCAGATCGTTCGCGATGCTTCCGTGAATCTGATCGGTGCACACGGCGCGTGACGCGAACTTCGCGCCCGGGCCGATGTTCTTGCATCCCTCTTCTTGGTCGCAACGTGCTGCGGTCAGGCGATCGACGACCGCCGTGTCCGCGTTCTTTTGCGGCGCGGTGACACCACCGGGGCCTTCGGTCGTGCCGGGCACCGCGGGACCTGGCGTGTTGCCGCCGCACGCGAAGAAGAGCCCCGTGATCGCGAGTGGAAATGCGCCCATGAGTTTTCGATTGTTCATGATCGCGACGCTACGCACGTGGCGTGCCCATGCGAATTGCCGCTGCGATCAGCGATCTACGGCGTGCACGCGCGCCACACCTGAGGCGCGCGGACACACGACTCGACTACGGCACCGGGCCGAGCGGCGTCGACGGATCCACCTCAACGACGTGCACCGTCGCGCGATCGGTCGCGCCGCGATCGCCGCCGAAGAGATAGAGGTCCACGCGCCCGCTCGCGTCGAGCACTTCTTCGTTCACCGAGCGCTCGACCGTGCACGCCGGTCCGTAGTCGAGCGCGACCGCGATGACCGACTTTCCGTTCGCGGGGTTCGTCATCTTGAGGCGCGCGAGGCAACCGAAGCGCGCGCCGTCGGCGGTAAACCAGTTCACGCGCTCTTCGCATTCGGGTCCGGTGTCGCCCGGCATGCACAGCCCCGCTTGCTTCGCCTTCGCGAGGCAGCTCGGGATGCAGTTGTCGCCCGGGTCGGTGTGAATCGTGTTGTTCGGATCGACCCAGCATCCGAACGACGTGATGTAGTAGTCGCCGTCCGTCGCGGGCGTGGTGCCGTACGTGCCGTTGCAGTCGAGCGTGTCGGAGTCGGCGGCGCCGAGGCAGACGTCGTCTTGTCCGGTCGGCTTGCGCAGGCATCCGCGCGCGCATGACTCCGTGACGAGCGTCGCGCCGCCGACGCACTTGACGCGCGAGCCTCCGTCTTTGGCGCACGTGAAGCTCGTCGCGTTCGCGTACGCGCCGCAGCCTTGCGTCGCGCCGTCTCCCGTCGTCGATGCGTCACCGCCGTCGAGGGGTGTGGTCGCGTCGGTGGTCGATGCGCCGTCGGAGTGCGTGGCGGCGTCGTCGCCCGTGCCCGATCCGTCGGCACCGGTCGCGGCGTCGCCCGTCGCGCCCGTGCCGTCGATCGGAGCGGCTGCGCCACCCGAGCACGCGGCGAGCGTCGCGATCGTCGCGAACGCTCCGCCTCCACAAATCCGCCGGAGCCATCTGCGCCCGATCGCCATCTGTGGTTCTGCAGCACGTGCCGCGCCAGCGTGCGTCCTGCGGACGACGCGGGGTTTGCGACGATCGCGGGGCGCGCGATCGCGGTGCGACGCGAGTCGTCGCGAGTCGTCGCGAGTCGTCTCCCGTAGGACGACTCTCCGCAACTCTGTTACGGGTGGCTCCGAGCTTCTTCTCATGACCCAGCGTCCGACTCGAGTCTCGACCGGCGGTGCGAACCGTGGGGCGCGCTCCAACGGCGTCGTGCTGTGCCTCCTTGCTTTCGTCGCCGCATGCGGCGGCGCCATCGCGCCGTCCGAGACGTGCGGCCCAGGCACGCACGATCGCGACGGCCAATGCCTTCCGAACGTTCCGCCTGGCGCCGTCACCTGCGGCCCCGGGACGTACGAGGACTCGCTCGGCGAGTGTGTGCCCGGCGACGGCGACGCGGGCTCGACCGGGACGAACGACGACGCGTCGCGCGCGCCCGATTCCGGATTCCAAGACGCGAGCGCCCCGGACGGCGCGTCGAACGTCGACACCGCGTGCCTCGTCAGCGACGACATCTTCGTGATCGCCGGCGACGACTTCGTTCACCGCGGTCCGCCGCTCGTCATCCAAGGCGGCGCCGGCTGGACCATTCGCGTGCGCGACACCGTGCAAGGCCTCCCGTCGTTTCTCGAGATCGGTATCGGCTTCAATTGGTACGTCGAGATCTCGACGCGCTCGCTCGGCAAGCCGCTTCTTCCGGGCACGTACACCGACGCGCAGCGCGCTTCCTTCACCGATCCGAATCACCCCGGCCTCGACGTGTACGGTGACGGCGTGGGCTGCAACATGGTGACCGGTCAGTTCCGCGTCATCGAGATGAACGCAGCTCCGGCGGACGGCGGGCAGCCGATCGTCAAGTCGTTCACGGCCGTCTTCGAGCAACACTGCGAGGGCGGCTCCAGCTTCAACACGGGATGCATCCACGTCACGATGTGACGGGTTCGATGGATCGCGAGCCTTGCTTCACACCGCACGAGAACGTGCTCGACGTTCGAGAGCGCCTCGTCGGCGGCGCGCGCACCGATGGTGAAGCCGAAGCCTTGGACGATCGAGCGCCAAAGCGACATGCGGAGAGCGTAGCCGATCGCGGACGCCTTCGTCGTCTCCCCGGCGCGAACGCGCAACGTCGTCGCGAGGAAGATCCCGAGCCCTCGCTCCGTACGTTCGGCATCATGCGATTTCTCCCATCGACGCTCGCCGTCGCGATGCTCCTCGTCGGCTGCGGTCACCTCGCCGTCGGCCCCGCCTCGCCCCACCCCAACGTCATCTTGGCGGCCGCGAAGACGCCCGGCACCCTCGTGCTCGGCCCCGCCGTCAGCGACAACTTCACGGTCGCCGGTACCGCCTCGGTCAACGAAGTCCCCGTCAGCGGTTGGCGCTCGACGATCAACACCGGCTTCCGCAACGCGTTTCCCAGCGCCGCGGAGAACGGGCGCAAGCTCGAGCTGATGCAGGTCGATCTCTCGTTCGCGCCCGCCGCGGTCGGACGCGGAGGCACCGCTGCGGTCGTCGCCACGATCCGGTTC
>JAYVXB010000182.1:0-7232 GCA_043785585.1 Deltaproteobacteria bacterium
GCGTCAGCTCCTCGGGCGTCCGCGCGCCGATGCCGAGCGCCTTCGCTTTGCGGGCGAGCTCCTGCCAGTCCATCCCGCGGCCGTCATCGGCGATCTCCACGACGAGCAGACCGTCGCGAAGGAACGTCTTCAGCGTCACGTTTCCTCGCGCGGACTTTCCCTTCGCGACGCGCTCGCTCTCGGGCTCGAGCCCGTGGTCGACGGCATTGCGCACGGCGTGAATGAACGCGCCCCAAAAGCTCCCCCAGTGCCTCGGGTCGACGCGGAGATCGTCGCTTTGAACGCGCACGTCGACGTTCTTGTCGAGGCGCTCCGCGATCCGGCGAGCTTGCTCGGCGAAGTGGTCGAGGCGCTTGTGCGTAGGCTCGAGCTTCAGCGCGTTGATCATGGCCAGGAGCGGCGCGCCCTGTGCGCCTCGGCGCACGGCTTGCTCGATCTCCGCCAGCTGCGGCTCGTCGATCTGGATGATTCGATGGTCGGTTCCAGCCAGGCGCTTCATGTCGGCGGCGAGCGCGTCCCAGCGCTCGCGGAGCTTCGCGAGATCTCCCTTCGACGGCAGCGCGCCGTCCTCCGAGACGTGCGACTCGAGCTCGTGGCACAGCGTCGCGAGGCTCTCCATGCCGAAGATGGCGCTGTTCCCTTTGAGCGTGTGCAGCATGCGCTGGAAGGAGACGAGATCGGTCGCATCGCCGGCGGTGATGGATTTGACGAGCTCCGCGCCCTCGTCGAAGTAGCCATTGACGGCGCTCCGATTGGAGAGCAAGCGCTCGAACAGCTGCATCTCCTCGCGTCGTTGGCACTCCGCGCGCTCGCGACGAACGTCGGCGGTGACGTCGGTGACGACGACGAGGAAGCGCTCGGGCGCTTCGCCTTCGCCGATGGGAACGTAGGCGACGCGGTAGTGCGCTCCGTCGAAGACGAGGTCGCGGGGCATCTGATCGAGGGTCAGCGCGAGCGGCATGATCCCGTCGGCGACCTCGGTCCATCCGACGCGCGACCCTTCCGCAAAGGACTCCGACTTCGCGCCGAAGAGATCGAACACACTGGTCCCCTCACGCCCCTCCCCGAACCAACGCTCGAAGACGAGCGAGCACTCGGCCGCCGGAACCCCCGCGCGATCGATGGTGACGAAGCCTTGAGAGACGTTGTCGAGCACGAGACGCATGTCGCGGTTGCGGCCGTCGAGCTCGGCGGTCCGCGCGCTCACGATCTTCGTGAGGCCGATGACGTTGTCGAAGAAGCTGCGCGCGATGAAGCACGCCGCCACCGAGACGAGAACCACGAACGCGGCGTGAATGGCAACGACCCAGATGGGCGCGTCGTAGTTGAAGACGCTTTTTGGCAGCACCGACCACACGACCAGGTGATGGATCGTGACCGTGACCGCAGCGGCGATGATGACGAGCGGGTTGCCGAACACCGCGAGGATCGCGAGGAGAGCGAAGAAGTAGAAGTGCATTTCGATCTGCACCGGTCCCTGCCCGAAATGCACCAGCACTCCGCCCATGAACATGGCGGCGACGCCGTACACGACGGAGACCGAGCGCGGATTCGGGAGCGACGCATAGGCGATCGCGGGGCCCGCGACGACGGCCGTCGTGAGCACGGCCGCGACCAGCGGGCGCGTGGCGTTGAGCCACGCGATGACGATCATGACCGGGACGTGCAGCGCGAAGAACACGAGGCCGATCCGATTCAGTCGGCGCAGGTAGCTCGTCTCGAACGGCGAAATCTCCCTCGGTAAGAAGAGGTAGTCGGCTAGGCGTCGCATGATCGATCTCCAGGTGTCTCGTTCACGGCAGCCCAAGTGGATTCAGCTCTCGCTGGAGCTTCTCGCTTACCGCGCAGCCGAAGACCGGGAGCGCGTCCGTCCACCGTTCGTCGCGAGCCGTGGCGACGAGCGAGAGGTCTTGCGGATCGGGCCCTTGCTTGCGCGTCGTGTAGCCTCCCGCGTACCGGATGCCGCCGCTGGGCGCGATCACGACGAGGAGCGGCGCGGCGACGACGTGGTAGCGCTCCGCGAGCTCGGACGACGCGACGACCGTCGTGCGGAAGCCGCGCACGGTGAGTCGCGCCTCGAGCGCGGCGTCGGCGCCGACGAGGAGCACGTACTCCACGACGTCGACGGGCCGCGGGCTCGACAGCAGATGCTCGGCGATGCGCTGCGAACAGCGGCACTCGCCGTAGAGGACGTGAACGACCATCCAGCGATCGACGTCGAGCGGTGAGCGCAACGCGGACATCGATCGCGCGAGCTCGGCGTCGGCGGTCGGGCGCGGGAGCGCGACGCTGTGGCGCACGAGGAGGCTCACGCCGATGGCGAGCATCGCGGCGAACCAGAGGGCGAGCGCGGCGCGGGTGGCGATGCGCTTCGCTGCGGTTCGCGCGTGAGCCGACGGGGCGAGCTCGGGCGGAGGCGTATCCACTCTCAGGGTACGGCGGGTACTCGGGAGACTTAAGCGACGATCGACAGCTGCGGCGGCGGCGCGTCGGTCCCGTCGGCACTGACACACACACGGTTTCGCCCGCCGGCTTTGGCCGCATACATCGCCTGATCCGCGCGACTCAGCAGCAGCTCGAGCGTCTCGCCGACGCGGTACATCGCGAGCCCGATCGACGCGGACACCGGCACCGGCGCCCCGTGATCGTCCGCGACGACCATCTCCGTGATCGCGTGGCGCAGCCGCTCGGCCGCGAGCTTGGCGCCGTCGACGTCGGTGCTGGCGAACGCGACGACGAACTCTTCTCCGCCCCATCTCCCCGCGAAGTCCGACGCGCGAAGCTGCTCGCCGAGGAGCGCACCGAGGCCGGCGAGGACGCGATCGCCGACGGCGTGGCCTCGCTTGTCGTTGATCTGCTTGAAGAGGTCGATGTCGAGCAGCCCGAACGCCAGCGGATAACGGTGGCGCCCGGAGCGCGCGAGCTCACCCTTCATCGCCGACACGAACGCGCGTCGGTTCATCAAGCCAGTGAGCGCGTCGATCGACGCGAGCCGCTGCGAGTCTTCGACCAGCGCAGCCATCTGTACGGCGCCGCCGAGCTCTCGCGCGACGATGCGCGCGAGGGACGTCGCCTCCTCCTCGTTGGCAGCGGACGGGCTCATCGCGAAGCGCGCGACGGCGCGACCGGCGAACACGACCTCGCAAACGATGGTCTCGCAGGCACACTCTTCGGCGACCGCGTCCTCGTCTTCGACGTTCGTCGCGGGGGTCGCCGCGGCGCACCCGAACGCCGCGCGTGCCTCGCTCTCCGCCGCATCGCGCGCGGACGGATGATGGTGCACCGCGAGGCGCGCGGGGCTCGGCGTCGCGAGCGCGATCCAGCGGTACCGCGTCACGCGCGACATCAGCTGCGCGAGGCTGTCGAACAAGCGCTCGAAGCTCGCCGCGTTGGCGAGCGCGCGCACTTCGGCCGAGATGACCGACTCGAAGAGCGCCGCGTCGAGGTGACGCGAGATGCGGTCGCGAATGTCGACGCTGCCGCCGGCGAGCTGGACGAAGAAGCCGTCCGCGTCGTTGTCGCGCTTCGGGGCGGCGCCGATCGCGCGAACGAGGTCGCCCATCCGGCCCTTGATGACGTAGGCAGCCGCGCCGGCGTGCTCGGCCCAGAAGCGGTTTCGCGGCTCGTCGCGTTCACCGCACAAGATGACGGGCACGTCCGCGGTCGCCGGCTCCGACTTCAAGAGACGGCACAGCTGCACACCCGAGATGCTCGGCATCCAGAGGTCCGCGACGATGACCTCGGGCGGCGCGGAGAGCGCGAGATCGGCCCCCGTGGCCGGGTCCGCCGCCTCTTCGACCTGGTATCCCTGCGCGCGCAGACGGCGAGCGAGGACCGCGCGGCGGCCGTCCGTCGAATCGATGAGGAGGAGGCGCTTGCCCGTGCTCTCCACGTTCATTTTACGCGGCTCCGCTCGCTCGGCATGTGCACGGTACGGTTCGCATCGTTCGACGCTTAAGCCCCTGCCCCTTATTCGCGCCCGCACATGACCGTTGTTCCTCGTAGCGAGGTCGTACATGCAAGTGGTCGACGCGAACAAGCACGCGCGAAAAGAGCCGAGTGCGCCGGTATCGGTCGACGTTGGTCTGCTCGACGGCAGCAAGCGGGTCGGACACTTGGCGAGGTTCTGGCCGAGCATGTCGGACTTGGCCGTCGAGGTCGACCGCTGGGGAACGACGCTCATCGCCGCCGAGCAGGCAGCGTACATAGGGTTTCATCGTTCGGCGGGCGACGCGCCCCCGCCACCGTCCGGCGCGAACCTGCAAATCCTCACCGTGCGCGTGTCTGGCGGCGGGGCGTTCACGGTGCGTGCCGCAGCGACGGGCCTCGATAGCGCGCTCGGGTTCATCGGGTTTCCGATCGACGCGTCCTGTCCGTACCGGCAGATCTTCTTCTACGCACACGGCGTCAATACCAAAGAGATCGATCTCCCGATCGGCACGATGCTGGTCGCTTCCGGCCTCGTCGACGAGGAAGCTCTCGCGCGCGGAATCGAGGCGCAGAGCGCGGCGCACGGGGTGCGCGTCGGCGAGATCCTCGTCGAGCAGGGCGCGCTCGATCAGCCGACTCTGGATGCCGCCGCGGCGCTGCAGGCGCGCCGCAAGCTGCGAATCGGCGAGGTGCTCATCGAGGCGGGACTCGCGACGACGAGCGCCGTCGACCGCGCGCTCGACGAGCAGCGGAAGCGCAAGGGCAAGCGCCTCGGCGAAGTTCTCGTCGACATGGGGATCGTCACCGAAGGCGATCTCATGCGGACGCTGGCGAAGAAGTTCGCGCTCCCGTTCGTCGATCTCGATCAGGTGAAGGTGAACCCCGCCGCGGCCCTCGCCGTCGGCGTCGACATCATCGCCAAGTATGGCGTGCTGCCCGTCGGCATCAACGCCGCGATGCTGACAGTGGCGATCGGCGATCCGCTCGCCGTCGAGGCGATCGACGTCCTTCGATTCCACACGAAGCGGCGCATCGACGAGCTCCTCGTCACGCCGTCGCAACTGAAGATGCACGTCCAAGCCTTCCTCGCGGCGCAGCACGAGACCGGCACGACGCTCGAGCGCATCTTGAAGGAGATGACGGCGGACGAGCTGAATGCGTCGGCCGACGTGGACGAGGACGAGGCCAATGAAGTCGACGCCGCCGCGGCGCGAGAGACGGACGGCGGCGTCATTCGGCTGGTCAATCAGATCATCATCGACGCCTGCCGTGCGGGCGCGTCGGACATTCACGTCGAGCCCAATGGCAAAGAACGAGACGCGGTCGTCCGGTTTCGCGTCGACGGCGATTGCATAGCTTACAAAGAGATCCCTGCGGCATTGCGCGGGCCGGTCATTGCCCGCATCAAGATCATGGCGGGCCTCGACATCGCGGAGCGTCGAAAGCCACAAGATGGCAAGATCAAATTCAAGATCGGGACCGCGCCGATCGAGCTGCGCGTCGCCACGCTACCGACCGTCAACGGCAACGAGGACGCCGTGCTGCGTATCCTCGCGTCGGCGAAGCCGCTGCCGCTCGAGCGAATGGGGCTGAGCGATCGCAACCTGCGCGAGCTGCGTCGCCTCATCGCGCAGCCGTACGGTCTCATCCTCTGCGTCGGCCCGACCGGCTCGGGAAAGACGACGACCCTCCACTCGGCGCTCGGCGCGATCAACACGGTCGACATGAAGATCTGGACCGCGGAAGATCCGGTCGAGATCACGCAGCCCGGGCTCCGTCAGGTGCAGGTGCAGACGAAGATCGGCTTCACGTTCGCTGCGGCGATGCGCGCGTTTCTCCGCGCCGATCCCGACGTCATCATGGTCGGCGAGATGCGCGATCTCGAGACCGCCAGCACCGCGATCGAGGCCTCGCTCACCGGCCACCTCGTGATGTCGACGCTGCACACGAACACCGCGCCCGAGACGCTGACGCGCCTGCTCGATCTCGGGTTGGACCCCTTCAGCTTCTCGGACTCGCTGCTCGGAGTTCTCGCTCAGCGTCTCGCGCGCGCTCTCTGCAAGGCCTGCCGGCGAGCGCGCGTCGCGACGCCCGACGAGGTCAGCGAGATCGTGCAGCTGTATGGCGGCGCCGAGCTGCTCGAGCGAAACCTCGGCGTCGTCGAGCAGGCACCGCTCAACGTCAGCGACCCGGTCGGGTGCAGCGAGTGCAAGAACACCGGATACAAGGGGCGACTCGCGCTGCACGAGCTGCTCGTCACCGACGACGGCATGCGCGGATCGATCGCGCGAAAAGCGCCCGTCGAAGAATTGCGACGCGCTGCGGTCGCGGGAGGAATGACGACGCTCTTGCAGGACGGCATCGCGAAATGCCTCGCAGGGCTCACGGACCTGAAGCAGGTGCTCGCGGTTTGCAGCAAGTGACCGCGGTCAGTCACGCAACACGACACCCGGCAGCTCGCTCGTGGCCGGGAACCCGACATGGCAGCCGATGCAGAAGTCGATCTTCCCCGCCGCGTTCAGCGCGCCGTCGGGCGTGCGGTCTTCGTACGACCAGTCGCCGTTTTGAGGATCGAAACCCGCGGGCTTCTTGATCATGACCTTGAGCGCGTCCACGTTCCCGTCGCCGTCCATGTCCTGAACCTTGATCGCGACGGTGCCCTCCGGCGCGACGAACGTCGGCAGAGTGACGAGCGGCTCGATGTTTTTCGAGTAGTAGATCTGCACCAGGTCGTGCGGGCTCGACGAGAGCCCTTTGCGACGCCCCTTCATCTGCGTGAAGAACGCCGACGATGTCGCGAAGTCTGGAGCGAACGCGCCAGGGCCGGGACGAGCATCAGGAGCGGCAGCGTCGGACGGCGCGGATGGCGCGCCCGATCCGCCGTAGCACGCAGCGGAAGCTAGGAGGAGAAAGGCGGCGGCGATCGCAGGGGGGCTCGGGGTCACGTCTCCGAGTCCGGCGCGCACCTCGGAAACGTTACGTGCGACGGCGTGTAACAGTCCCGACCGCGCCTGCGTACTCCGGCGCGTGAGGTTTTCTCGTCTTGCCATCGCGACCGCGGGGATCGCGCTCGTCGCCGGCTTCGCGGCGTACGCGCGCGGTTCGAGCGGCGTCCGCGCCTTCGTCGTCCGAGACGCGCACGGAGAGTGGGAGAGCGACGGCTACTTCGAGCTCGTGCCGGCGATTCGACCACCGACCCGAACGGCGGGGCCCGACGGCGTCCGCGTTTGGATGAGGCTTCCCGACGGCGTTCGATTGACGACGCAGTGGCTCGGCGATCAGGCCCGATACACCGTCGTGTC
>JAYVXB010000183.1:0-7219 GCA_043785585.1 Deltaproteobacteria bacterium
CGGACGTGAAAGATCAGCTCGGGCCGATGGCGAAGCACATCGCCGACAGCCTCAAGGCGAAGGCCAAGTAGATCGACGCGGCGCCGAGCGCGACGCCGAGCGCGAGCCAGACGACGGGGGACGTGCGCGTGCGTTCTCGGTCGCGGAAGCGATCGAAGGGGAAGACGATTTCGCGGACGCGCTCGCTCTCGGCGTCGACGAGCAAGACGCCATCGACGTCGAACGCGCATCGGTACTCGAGGAGCTGGCGGCGCGTCGCGCTGCTCTCGATCCTCGGCGCGAAGTCGCCCGTCTTCACTTCGGCGACGTACGTGCGGCCGCCGCGCGCGACGATGAGATCCGCGCGGAGCTCGACGTGCACCGGCACGTCGTCCGCCGTCACCGTCCACGCGCACGCGACTTGGCGCGCGTGGATCTCGTAGCCGAGTCGCGCGAGGAGCAGCTCCGCACGCGCCTCGCCTTCGACCGCGCGACGCGATTGCGCGCGAAGCCGCCACGCGGGTGCGGCCGCGCGCCACCAAAGACGAAGCGTCTGGAGCAGCGCCGCGACCACGGCGAACGACGCGACGACCACGAGCACCCACGCGTCCCTCGCGGCGAGCAGCCCCATGGGCGCCATCAGGTCACGACGACGCCACGACTGCCAAGAAACGCACGCGTCGTCTACGCTCGCTCTCCACCACCCACGAGGAGACAGCGATGACAGAAGCACGTTTGCGCGAGCTCGGGCTCGAGCTCCCGACCGCACCGAAGGCGATGGGGACGTACTCGCCGGCGGTTCGCCACGGCGATCTGCTTTATCTCTCCGGGCACGGGCCCCTTCGTGCGGACGGCACGTACGTCCAAGGGCGCCTCGGCGCGGATCTCGATCTCGCCGCGGGGCGCGAAGCCGCGCGGCTGACCGCGCTCGCGATGCTCGCGACGATCCGCGCGCACCTCGGCTCGCTCGATCGCGTCGTGCGCATCGTGAAGGTGCTCGGGCTCGTGCAGTCGACGCCCGACTTCGGCGAGCACCCTCAAGTCATCAACGGCTTCTCGGATCTGATGGTGCAGGTGTTCGGGGATCGCGCGCTCGCGGCGCGAAGCGCGTTCGGCACGACGGCGCTTCCGACGGGGATCGCCGTGGAAATCGAGGCGATCGTTCAGGTGGCGGAGTAGATGCCCGCCCCGCCGCGCATCTCCGGTGCCGCGCTCCGGTCACTCGCGCGCTTCGCTCGTACGCGCGTCGGCGCGATCGCGCTCAAGCAACTCTTCTTGGCGGATCTGAAGGTCAGCGAAATCGCCAAGCTGCCGGACGAGCTGTTCGGCGACATGCCTGTCGACAACCGCGCTCTCGCCGGTCGCCCGCCGCGTGCGTCGTCGAACGCGGGGCTCGCGTTGCCGCCCGCGCCGTGGAGCGGGACGAGCGCGACGCTGACGGATGCGTACCGCGCGAAGCGGACGACGCCGCGCGAGATCGTGGATCTTTCGCTCGCAGCGGCGCGTGAGCTCGCGGCGCGCACGCCGACGGTCGGGCCGCTGATGGCGTACGCGGACGAGGTCGCGCGGCGCGAGGCGGATGCGTCGACGGCGAGGTGGGCGGCAGGCGCGACGCTCGGACCGCTCGACGGCGTGCCGTTCGCGGTGAAAGAGCAGACGGCGGTGCGCGGCTTCGCGCGCGGCGGCGGGACGACGTTCGAAGACCCGGCGCCGCAGACGGACGACGCGACGGTGGTCGCGCGCCTTCGCGCGGCGGGCGCGATCGTGATCGGGACGACGCCGATGACCGAGTACGGGATGACCCCGCTCGGCTACAACCCGAAGCGCGCGATGCCGCGCAACCCCCACGCGACCGATCGCGTCGCTGGCGGATCGTCGACCGGCTCGGGCGTCTCCGTCGCGACCGGGCTCGTCGCGTTCGCGCTCGGAGCGGACGGAGGCGGGAGCATTCGGATTCCGGCGGCGCTAAGCGGCGTGTTCGGGATCAAGCCGACGTGGGGACGCGTCAGCCGCTTCGGCGATCTCTCCGGCGGCACCGTCGCTCACCTCGGCCCGCTCGCATCCTCGACGCTCGATCTCGCGCGCGTGCTCGATGCGATCGCCGCTCCCGATCCGCGCGATCCACAGACGGACTTCGCGCCGACGTTCGTCGCGGGCGCGTTCGAGAAATCGCTCGCGCGCGGCGTGAAAGGGCTTCGGATCGGCGTCGACGAGCACGAGTGGTCGTGCTGCGACTCGGCGATCGCAGAGGCCGGACGCGCGGCGCTTCGCGTGCTCGAGCGCGACGGCGCGGTGCTCGTCGACGTGAAGCCGAAGCTCGCGCGATGGGCAGCCGCGATCGGCTACCTCACGATCGGGATGGAGGACCGCGCGTCGCAGCGGAAGAACATTCGCGAGCACCTGACGGAGTACAACCTCGACCTGCAGATCAGCTACGCCGTGCTCGGTGCGCTCGGTGTCGTCGAGTACTGCGACGGACTTCGCCTCCGCGGCGGCCTTCGCGCGGAGATGGCGCTCCTCTTCCAGGATCTCGATCTCTTCGCGCTCCCGACGACCGCGACCACGGCGCCGCGCGTGACCGACGCCGACATGCGCCTCGGTTTCCTCGACTCGCGCGCGCTCGATGCGATGTGCCGATTCAACTTCCTGGGCAACCTCACCGGCCTCCCCGCGCTGACCGCGCCGGTCGGGCGCGATCGCGACGGTCTTCCGATCGGGCTTCAGCTCGTCGGCGACGCGTTCGACGACGCGACCGTGCTCGCCGCATCGGCGCAGCTCGAACGAAGCGGCGCCGCCCGCGCGGAACGCCCGCTCGTCGCCGTCGACACGCTCGCCTCCGCGCGCGGCTGACCCTACGATCGCGCCATGTGGAACCCGGATCGCTACGAGCGCTTCCGCGAGGAGCGCAGCCGCCCCTTCTTCGATCTCCTCGATCTCGTCCGACCGAAGCCCGCGATGCGCGTCGTCGATCTCGGCTGCGGAACGGGTGCGCTCACACTTGCGATGCACGAAATTCTCGATGCGAAGGAGACGCTCGGGATCGATTCATCGGCGGAGATGTTGGCGCGCGCTTCCGAGCACACGAAGGACGGCCTTCGCTTCGAACGCGGGGACGCCGCGACGTTCGAAGCCGACGGCGCGCACGATCTCGTCTTCTCGAACGCGGCGCTCCAGTGGATCGAAGGTCACGACGCGCTCTTCGCGCGCCTGGCTCGCGCGGTCGCGCCGGGCGGGCAGCTCGCGGTGCAGATGCCGGCGAACGTCGATCATCCGACGCACGTCGTCGCCGCGAAGATCGCGCGCGAAGCGCCGTTCGCCGACCACGTGACCGGCAAGATCCGATCGTCGTGGCCCGTCCTCGCGCCCGAAGCGTACGCGGCGCTCCTCTACCAGCTCGGCTTCGCTCCGCAGCACGTTCGACTGCAAGTCTACGCACACGAGCTCGCGTCGCGTGACGACGTGGTCACCTGGGTCGAAGGCACGTTGCTGACGGAGTACCAGGCGGCGATTCCGACGGAGCTGTGGCCGATGTTCCTCGCGCGCTACAAAGACGCGCTTTTGCCCCAATTGAAGGACACTCGCCCCTACTTCTACCCGTTCAAGCGCATCCTTCTTTGGGGAGAACGAGCGGGCCAACACCGCCGTCCTTGACGGGTCGTGCCTCGGGTTGCGACTCTGACGGACAATGAACCGAAAGACCCGCGACCCGCGTGCGCTCGCTCTCGAGCGCGTCGGGACGGTCCTCAACCGGAAGTGGCAGCTCGACCGGCTCTTGGACATCGGCGGGATGGGTGCCGTCTTCGCGGCGACGCACCGCAACGGCAAGCGTGTCGCCGTGAAGATCCTGCATCGCGAGTTCGCGACGCAGAAAGAAATCCGCGATCGCTTCCTTCGCGAAGGGTACGTCGCGAACAAGATCGACCATCCCGGCGCGGTGTCCATCATCGACGACGACATCGCCGAAGACGGCTCGGCGTTCCTCGTGATGGAGCTCTTGCTCGGCGACTCGCTGAGCACGTGGCTCGACAAATCGGGCGGCACGTTGCCGACGACCGAGGTCCTCGCCGTCGCGGGTCAAGTGCTCGAGGTGCTCGACGCCGCGCACGCCAACGGGATCGTCCACCGCGACATCAAGCCCGCCAACATCTTCATCACGACGACCGGTCACACCAAGCTCCTCGACTTCGGCCTCGCGCGCATCCGCGACGCGACGATGTCGCTCGTTCCGACCGCCGCCGGCATCGTGATGGGGACGTCGGGGTACATGGCGCCCGAACAGGCGCGCGGCAAGACCGACATGGTCGATGCGCGGAGCGACGTCTTCGCGGTGGGCGCGGTCATGTTCAAGGCGCTCGCGGGGCGGCAGATCCATGTCGCCGACAATCCGCACGATCGAATGATCATGGGGATGTCGCAGCCCGCGCCGTCGCTCGGCGTGGTGCGGCCCACCTCTCCGCGCTTGCTCGTGGAGACGGTCGATCGCGCGCTCGCGCTCGATCAAAAGGACCGCTGGCAGACGGCGCGCGAGTTCTTCGAAGCACTTCGCGGGGTCTACGATCACATCCGGCGATCGAAGCGCACGCCGACGCCGATGCCCGAGTCGCTGTCGACGGACGTCGACTTCGTCTCCGCCCAAGAAGAGCCGCCGAGCCTCGTCGTCGACGTGATGTTCGGCGACGCGCATGCCCAGGCCGTCGAGCGCGAGCGCCAGCGCGCGCGCGAGGTGGTCGAGGGGCTGTCGCGCATGTCGATCGAAGTGATCGACGACACGTCGCAACCGCCCACGAAAAAAAGCTAGTCCGTCAGCGTAGGTCGATCCCGCCGATCGCGACCGCGGCCGCGATGCAGATCCCGCCGCTCAGGACGACGAAGTCGTGCTCGCTCCCCGGCGGTTTGTAGAGCTCGTCACCGCGCCAGATTTCGACGCCGCTCGCGTCGCGGAATCCCCCTTCGACGACGAGCGTCACCTCGCCGCCGACGTGTGCGTGAAACGGAAACACCACGCCAGGCTCGAAGCGCGTGAACGTCGCGAGCGCGTCGGCGCGGAGCGGACCGGTCGTCACCGGGAGGATCGCGACGCCGTCCATCGGTCCAGGTCCCCATTCTTCGGGGCGCTCGATCCGCGCGAGGTACTCTCGTGCGGCGTCGAGGGGGAGATCGAACAAGCGCGCGATGCGGTCGGCGAAGATCCCGTAGCGACCTCCGACGCGCGACGACGCGACGATCCGCACGCGAAGATCGCTCGCAGGCGCGGACGGCTCGAGCGCCATCCCGACCGACGCGATCGTCGCGCGGAGACGCGACTGCTCGGGTGCCACTTGCTGCTCGCGCACGATCTCCGACGTCGGAACCGAGACGAACAGCTGCTCTGAGTCGCTGGAAAGATCCACGGTGGTGGCGCCTCTGCCGACGCGAAAGGCTCGGCATTTGGACTACGCGCCAGCCGGGCGGATGGATCGGGACGCTCAGGCCAGCGGCGTCGGAGAGGCGTGCTCGGCCGCCGAGAGCGCTCGGAGCGCGCGGAAATTGTCGTACGCAAAGAGCGCCGCCAGCAACGCGGGCCACCACTGGTGATAGACGAGGAACGCGAGAGCTCCGCCGACGAGCGCGGTCGCGATCGACACGACGCGCGTCGGACGCTCTCCGTTCCCCTTCGTCGCCGCGTTGAGGACGCTGAGGAGGACGTTGCCCCCGTCCATCGGGAGCACGGGGAGCAGGTTGACGAAGCCCCAGATGGCGTTGATCCAGATGACGTCGAGCGCGATCTGCTGCGTGAGGTCGGCCGCGGGGATATCGCGATCCAAGAGGCGCCAGGTCGTCTCCGGGCCAACGCCGTTCACCAGGACGAAATACGTGATCGTGCCCACGAGGATCCCGACACCCGGCCCGGCGACGCTGATGAGCACGCTCTTCGCCGGCGTGATCTTGCCGCGGGCTTGTGTCCACGACGTCGTTCCGCCCATCCCGTGCAGATCGATCCGCGGCGCGAGCCCGAACGCGCGCCCCATGAGCGCGTGCCCGAGCTCGTGGATCATGACGGAGACGAGCATCACCGCGGCCCACTCGGCGACGAGAGCCGGATCGTTCCAACGCCCCGAGAGGAGCACCGCCGTCATGAAGAACGAGAAGTGAATCTTGACCGCAATCGATCCGAGGCGAAAACCCATGGGCGCGCGCTAGTTATAGCTCGCGCTCGCGTCGCGTGACGACCGCAGCGAGAAGTAGACCCGCCGCCGCCGCCGCGACGAGCCACCACGGATCGCCCGCGGCCACGTAGCGGTAGCCGCCAATCCCGAGCAGACCCGGAATCACCGCGGCGAGGATCGTCGGAATCGCGTGCATTCGTAGACAGAACGAGCCGCGCGCACCGGAGCTTCCCGCCGTAAGATGCGCCTCGCCATGGCGACCCTTCCGCTCGACGAGCTCCGCCGTTTCATCAGCCTCTGCGATCCGATGCGGCCCCTCGAGGCGGGCGATCCGCTCTACGTCCCGTTCGACGAAGGCACGCCGGTGCGCGGCGGCGAAGGCCAGAGCTGCATCGACTCGCTCCAGCGCCTCATCTACCTGAAGGACGAGACGCGCCAGCTCTTCACGGGATTTCCCGGGACCGGGAAGACGACCGAGCTCCGTCGCCTGCAAGTGAAGCTGTCGGAGGCGAAGGATCTTCCGACGCACGCGATCTACATCGACTTCGAGGAGTGGCTCGATCGGTACACGCCCGTGTCGATCACCGACGTTCTTCGCGTGCTCGCGTACTGCCTCGATCGCGAGGCGGCGATCGCCGAAGGCAAGACGCCGGAAGAAGAGCCGGGGTACCTGAAGCGCTTCTTCGAGTTCTTGTCGCAGACCGACGTCGAGCTGAACAAGATCGGCTTCGCGGCGTACGGCGCGTCGCTGATGCTCGAGCTGAAGAACAACCCGAGCATGCGCCAGCGTGCCGAGCAGCAGCTGAAGGTGCGCTTTCAGCAGTTCGCGAAGGAGGCCGAGAGCGCGATGGTGCAAGCGATCGTGCGCATCAAGGCGGCGCTGCACGTGATGCGCGTCGTGGTGATCGCCGACGGGCTCGAGAAGTTCGCGCCGCTCCGTGAAGAAGATCGCCAGGCGATGGAGGCGAGCGTCGAGTCGGTCTTCGTGCAGCACGCGGGTTTGCTCAAGATGCCGTGCCACGTGATCTACACGTTCCCGCTGTGGCTGCGCTTTCGCGCGGCGGAGCTCGGCGCGCTCTACGAAGGGCAGCCGG
>JAYVXB010000184.1:0-7198 GCA_043785585.1 Deltaproteobacteria bacterium
CGTTTCGCTCGCTGGGCAAGGTCCCCGTTTGGGTCACGATCTCCGGCGGCGATCAGTTCGTCCGGTCCGAGCTCCCCGAAATCGTGCGCCTCATTCGCACGGAGATCGAGCCGTCGATCATCAACATCCCGATGAACGGGATCATGCAGGAGCGCATCTTCCAGCTGCTTCCGCAGATCGCGCAGCACTCCGTAGGCTCGCAGCTCGTCCTCAATCTCTCCGTCGACGAGATCGGCGAAGAGCACGATCGGCTACGAGGCGCGCCGGGAAACTTCGTGAAGCTCCTCGCGGTCGCCGAGCTGATTCGCGATCTCAAGAAGACGTACGACCACGTCGTCCTCGGCGTGCACACCGTCATCTCGAAGCACAACGTCGCGCGCATCCCGGACATCGAGCGCGAGGCGCGCGCGATCTTCCAGCCCGACTCGTACATCGCCGAGGTCGCCGAGAACCGCGTCGAGCTCAAGACGATGCACAAGGACATCACGCCGAGCCCGGCCGACTACCGCCGCGCGGTCGAGCATCTGCGCAACACGATCCGCGCGAACCGCTCGACGCATCCTGTCGCGCGCCTCGTCGAGTCGCTGCGCCTCGAGTACTACGAGCTCGCGGGCGACATCCTCGAAGAGAAGCGGCAGGTCATCGAGTGCTACGCGGGTTGGGCGAGCGCGCACCTCGCGCCGGACGGGCACGTGTGGGGATGTTGCACGCGCGCCGAGTCGCTCGGGAACGTCCGCGACTTCGACTACGACTTCGGCGCCGTGTGGCTCGGTCCGAGCGCCGACGCGTTTCGCGAGAGCGTGCGCCGTCACGAGTGCGCGTGCCCGCTCGCGAACGCCAGCTACACGAACCTCTTGCTCGACGTGCCGTCGCTCGCGAAGGTGACGGCGAACCTGACCGGGATCCTGAAATGAACGGGCTCGCGACGCAAGAGATCACGCACGATCGCGGGCTCGGGAGCGCATACGAACGCTACTGCTTCTATCAGCTCGTCGACGCGTGGCGGACGCGGTACGAGATCGAGACGGCGCTCGAGGGACCGATCGACGGGATGGCGGGCGTGTCGGGCGTCCACTGCGTCGGGCTCGCGCGGCGCGGCGTGAAGGTGACGACCGCGCTGCCGACGGAGTCGAAGGCCGCGTCGGCGCGCGCCGTGTACGCGCGGTCCGTCCCGCGCCCGTTCGCAGCGAACGTCGACGTGCGCGTCGTGACGAACCCGATGGACGCGCGCGACTTGCCGCCGAGCGATCTCGTCATCGCGTACCACTCGCTGCCGCTGGTCGACGATTGGCGCGCGTATCTCAAGACGCTCGCAGGGCTCGCGAAGAAGGCGCTCGTCGTGACGGTGTGCAACCCCGACAACTGGGGCGTCGCCGTCATTCGCACCATCGGTCGCATGCGCGGCATCACCGGGCTCGAGCCGCCGGCGGTGTGGCACAAGGAGACGCTCGCTCCAGCGCTCTGGGAGCTCGGACGCGTGCGCGAGCACGTCTACTTCGACGCGCCGTGGTGGCCGGACTTGCAAGTGTCCGCGGGGCAGAGCCTCCTCGACCGCGCGAAACAACTCTTGAAGCAGCGAAAGAAGAGCGTCGAGTTCACCGCGGGCGAAGAGGGCGCGGAGCTCGCGCAGAGCTTCGTCTACGGTCCGGAGAATTGGCCGTACTTCGGCGACGACAACTGGGCCGGCGAGCTCATGCCGGCGCTCTTGCGTCACCCGGGTTTCGACGGAACGAAGATGAAGGCGTCGCGTCGCGTCGCGCATCTGCACGGCTTCGTCGTCGACATGCGCCTGCGTACGCCGCAAGCGCGACGCCGACTCGCGCAGCTGTGATGCAAGCGGAGCGCGCCGCTCCGTGGATCGTCGGCGCGGCGTTCGCGGCGCCGGTCGTGATCGCACGCTACCCGCCGATGGGCGATCTCGCGTTTCACGAGGCGATGGTCGCGACGATGCGGCATTTCGGCGATGCATCGTGGTTTCCGCCGGGCCTCTACGCGATGAATCTCGGCCAGCCGAATCAGCTCTTTCATCTCGCAGCGGCAGCGCTGTCGTTCGTCGTGCCGACGGACGTCGCGTGCAAGCTCGTCATCGCGGCGACGGTCATCGCGATCGTCGCGGGCGCGTCGCGACTCGCCGCGCACGCGGGCGCGAGCCGTTGGGCGTCGCTGATCGTCGCGCCGATCGCGCTCGGCTGGACGTTCCAGTGGGGGCTCGTGGCGAATCTGACGGGGCTCGCCCTGTTGCTCGTGTCGCTCCCGGCGCTCGATCGACTCGCGGAGGAGCCGACCGCGCGCCGCGCCGCGATCGCATCGGCGGCGGCGGTCGCGATTCACTTCGCGCACGAGTCGTCGGCGGTGATCTTCGCCGCGGCCGCGGTTCTCTTCGCGCTCGCGCGCCCGATGTCGCCGCGAAGCACGATGCTGCGTCTTTTGCCCGCGATCGTCACGGCTGCTCTCGTCCTGCGGTACATCGTCGTCTCCGAGCGCCTCAAAGCGCCGTCGATCCGCGTCGTGCCGACGACCTTCGTCGCGATCGACACGAAGGTGATGCAGCTCCCGGGCGCGCTCTTCGGCGGCGGCTACGACGTCATGATCACGACGACGCTCCTGGCGCTCGTGATCGCCGCGACGCTCCTTCTCGTGCTCCAAAAGCCGGCCGCGGCCGCGAACACCGCCGCGCCGCCCCTCGACGCACCGCCGACCTCGACGCGCGACACGGTCCATAGCCATCGCTTCTTCCTCCTCGGCATCGCGTGTTTCATCGCGTACCTCGCGATGCCGCTCGCGCTGAACGGCTCGACGCTCGTCTACCATCGGTTTCTCGCGCCGGCGTACGCGCTCGTCGTCATCGGCGCCGTCGCGGGTCGCGCGTCCCGTGGTGCACCGCGCCCGGCGGCGATCGCCCTTGCGTGCGCGTTGCCGCTCGCGGTGCTGCTGCCGCTGCTCCCGCGCTTCGCGGAGTCGGCGCGAACCTACCGCGATCTCGACGCGCTCTTGCCGCTCATCGAGAAGGGGAGCGCCGTCGCGCAGCTCGATCTGTCGCCGCGCCCACCCAGCGTCGTCGCGCCGATTCCCGGCGCCGGCGCACGCGCGCTCGCGGAGCGCGGCGGACGTCTGCTCTTTTCGTTTACCGACGCACCCGCGGCCCCCGTCACGACGACGCCCGAGCTCCAGTGGAACGAGCCGGTGCTGCGCCTCACGCACAAGCCGCTCGCGTTCCTACCGGCGCACGATCTCCAACGCTTTCGCTACGTGCTCGTGCGCCAGACCGACGCGGACTCGGTCGGTCTCATGGTCTCCGTGTTCGAGCCCGAGGCGAAGCTCGTGGCGCGCTCGGGGCAGTGGATGCTGTTCGAGTCGACGCTGACCGTCGTGCCCCTCGCGTCGCCCGACGTCGCGCTCCCGACGCCGACGCCGGCGACGCTGCATGGACGCATCATGCGAATCCTCCGCGAGCAGCGCCGCGTTCCCGAGTGACCGTTACTGCGGCATCCCGAGCCCGCGCGCCGGATCGTCCTGGTCTTGCTCGGAGCCGAGCTCGGGCGGCGGGGCGGGGTTGTCCTTCGTGAGCTCTTCGAGTGATTTCTTCATTCGCTGGCGGAGGCTCGGCGCCTTCGGTTGCGGAAGCGGATCGTCCGGCGAGAGGAGCGAAACGACCTCGAGGTTCGACTCGAGCAGCAACCATTCGCCGGCGTTCAAGATCACGTGCGCTTCCGGCTTCATCGCGTACGCCGCGAGTACGAGGAGCTGCGGGTCGACCGAGCGAACGATGACGTAGCGAAAATGTTTGAAGTCGTGATTCGGTCGGAACGACCAACCACTCTTCGCCAGGCGGACGAGCGGCTCGTTCCACTGGTACTCGGGTCGCAACGTCGCGGGTGCGATCGGCGAGTCGGTGAACGCGTAGTGAATGCGGCCACCGCCGACCGCGAGGTAGCGCGCCGGCGCCGAACCGAGCGAGAACGACCGCGTCTCGCTCGACGCGAGATCGACGACCGCGACTGCGGCGCCCTTGTTCATCTGCGCGAAGATCCGATCGAGATCCTTGTACGCCTCGTGCGACTCGGTGAACGACGGCCACGCGATGAGCAGCGCGGCGACCGGTAACGCTGGGACGAGGAGCCGCATGACGCGCGCCGAACGTTCCGCCAGCGATCGCGGAGCCGCTACGATGACGAGCAGGACGAACGCCGGTGGGAGGAAGCGTTGGTAGACGAGCGTCGCGCCGTTGAGCGTGAGCGGGAACGCCAAGTACGCGCCGAAGCACGCAGCGGCGAACAGCTCGAAGCGATAGCGCAGGACGAACGGCATGATCTTCCGTGGCATCGGCTCGGTGCGTTCGCGGTGGCGCAGTACGAAGAACACGACGACGGCGAGCGCGCACAACCCGAAGAACGCGAGCTGAACGACGCGATCGTGCGCCGGGACGAGGACCGCCGGCAGGTACCTGAGCTTGGCCGAGATCGTGACCCACATCGTCGGGATCGCCTTGAGCGTCGGCGACATGTGCGATCGCGTCGATGCGAGCAACCAAAAATTCAGGGCGACCGCGGCGACGAACGGACTCAAGCGAAGCAGCGTCTTCTTCGGCGAGAGTGGATGGCAGCACGCGAGCCAGAGCGCCGCGCCAGCATAGATGACCATCATCGCCTCGTGCGCGAGGTGCATGACGAGTGCGCCGCCGACCGCGAGGAGCGCGGCGCGCGGCGTCGGCGACGCGGCGAGCCGGTCGAGCGCCGGGAGCAGCGCGAGGAACATCGCCAGCCCGATGAGGTTCGCGACGAGCCCCCACGAGAACATCCAGCCAAGCGCGACCGGCGCGACGACGACCGCCGCCAAGCGGTTCGCGCCGATGTGCGACGCGAATCGCGCCGCGCACACCGGAATCGCGACGACGGTCGCGGCGACGACGATCTTGCACGCGATGTCCGTCGCGAAGACGTACGAGAGGGCCAACGCGAGGAGGTGAAACAGCTGGTTCGGCTGACCGAAGTTTCGCGCGTAGAGCCCGGGCGGGAACATCGCCGTGTCGTCGAAGTGCCTGAGAATCCCCACGAGTCCTTCGTGGAGCGGCAGATCGGTCATCGGCGGATAGCGCGCGATGAGCACCGGCAACGCGAGCAGCAACCCCGCGACCCACGGAGCGAACATCTCGACGCGCGTCGGCGCTGACGGGGATTCGATCGGAGCGGCGGACATAGATTCGGTCATTGTCGGAAACCCCGGCGTCACGGACGCTACTACAAAGAAAAGCGCCGAACCCCTTTCGAGATTCGGCGCCTTGCGAGCGTCGCCTCTGTCGCGAGGCACGCTCTCTCATCCCGAAGAGACTATTCTTCGGGGTTCTGTTCGAGGAGGGTCGGAGCGATGTTGAGGACGAGGCCGCTGCCGATGGTCCCGACCAACGAGAACGTCGACAATACGCTGTCGCCGTTGAGGTCGCCGTTCGCGACAGCGCTGAACGAGTTACCGACCGCGTTGCCGGCCGTCGTCTGCGTGTACGAGTACATGAAGTACTGGGGCTGATCCATGACGTACTTGAGGCACGGGAAGCCAACGTTGGCAGTCACATCGGCAGCCGGTGCCCAGTCAACGGGCGCCGACTGGTACTTCTTGCCCTGAATCGAGCCGGCTCCCGCCGGGATCGTCGCGGAGGCGCTCTTGCAGAGCGCGCGAAGAACGGCCGTCGACGCTCCTTGTGCGAGCACCGATGCGGCCATGCTCTCTTTCTCGTACGCCGTCGCGGCATCCTTGCCGATTTGGCCGAGCGAGTTTCGAGCCTCTGCGGTCTTCGAGTTCGCGATGTACTTACGGACGCCGTAGATGGCGAGAACCGCGAGGACGCCGACGATCGCAACGACGATCATCAGCTCGATGAGCGTAAATCCCTCTCTAGTTTTTCTCAGTGCCTTGCGCATCAGTGTCTCCTTGGTTGTTTCACATCGCGGCCGTTGTGAAGTCTTTGCGCGCGGCCGTTGCGCGCACAGTTTTTCGAGCCGACGCGGGGTGCCGCGCGGATCGTCGTGCGAAAATGTGGAGCTCGTTAATCGCTATCGTCGACGAAGAGATCGTTCGTCCACGACGTGCCCCAGACGTGTGCGCATCCGGTCGCCGCGGCGCTGCAATCGTTCGGCGCGCCGGGGTTGTCGGTGTCGCCCGCCGCGTGAATGACGAAGAAGTCGGACGGTGACGGGTTTGGAAACGTGACGGTCTGACCGCCGACGTTGATGGTCGAAGGGATTGCCGGCGCGCCGGCAGGGCCCGACACGGTCGCATATCCGAACATCACCGGTCCGTCGACGTGCACCGGGAGCTCCGTCCACTCCCTGCTGCCGCAGTTCCCGCAGTGGTCTCCCCACCCGGTCTTGAAACGACCGACTGCGGCTCGCGGGTAGAAGCTGTAGATGTTGGCGGAGATGTTCGCGTACTGCTGCGTCTCTGCGTGATAGGCCTCTTGCGCGACGCGAATGGCTTGCACCATGTGCGTCGCCTCGGCGGTGTGCGACGAGCTGATCAACTTGCGGTACGAGACGACGGCGAGCATCGCGAGAATCCCCACGATGACGACGACGACGGCGAGCTCCACGAGCGTGAACCCACGCTGTGCGACGACGTTCTGCTGACGCGCGCTTCGACGAGAACCGACGAAGCGAGTGGCGGCAGTCGAAGCGTCCCTCACGACACGTGTAGAGTGCAGACCATGTGCCATCGGCGCCGCCTCCGGAAAAACCGCTCGATCGCGGCCAAATTCGCGACCTAGCGAAGTATGGCACGATCGCCGAGACGGGAGCCAACTGGTGCGGTGACAAAAATTGTCACTTGGCCGCCTTGGTGACGGACGATTCTCGGGCGTCGTCACCCGACGGAGGATCGTCCGCGTCGTCCGCGAGCGCGTGCTTTTGGAGTCGGTAGCGCAAGCTTCGGAGTGTGACGCCGAGGAGCTTTGCAGCACCGGTGCGCACACCGCCCGACTTCTCGAGCGCTTGGAGGATCAAGCGGCGCTCGACCTCGCCGATGACCGCGTCGAGATCGCAACCGCTCTCCGGTAGGCCGAGGAGCGAGGGCGTCGGCGCCGTGACGCCGCCGATCTCCGGCGGGAGATCACCGAGGCCGATCACCGGGCCCGCTGCGAGCGTCACGGCGCGCTCGATGACGCCCTCGAGCTCGCGCACGTTGCCCGGAAACGCGTAGCCGTCGAGCG